>JBEOKA010000112.1:0-52425 GCA_040275325.1 Myxococcaceae bacterium
GCAGGTGGAAACACGGCAGGAGGAAACACGGCAGGAGGAAACACGGCAGGAGGAAGTGCGACTGCGGGTGGCTCTGCGACTGCAGGTGGATCCGCGACGGCTGGTGGCTCTGCGACCGCCGGTGGCTCTGCAGGCGGCTCGGCCATGAATGAGGTGCCGACCACGGGCTGTGGTTGCTCCGGCACCTCGCTCGATCCATCACTCCTGCTGCTGCTCACGGGCCTGCTCGGCGCTCGACGAAGACTCCGCCTCCGAACACACCCGCGCTGAACCAACGAAGACACTCGCGCGAGCTGCCCCGAAGAGAAGTCCCGGAGTAACGGCCCGACGGCGATAGTCTTCGCCGCGGAGGGGTGATGCGACGTCTGACGCTGGTGGTGATGGTGATGACGGCGTGTGCTCCCGAGGTGGGCGACCCTGAGGTGCACCAGACCGTGACGGGCGCCGTCGGCCAGGTGATGCACCCCAGCGACGTCTACGTTCGTTTCCTCGAAGCCGAGAGAGCACTCGTCGCATACGAGCGGCTCGAGGGGCCCGAGCTGGGTCGTGGGCCTGCGACGTCTGGCACCGTGATTCCGCTGAAGCTGAGCGGGCGACCCTGCGAGCTCGTCTCCCACGGCACCGAGGTCGAGACCGACGTCATCACGCAGGAGCGCCCGCTCGACTCCACGAACCGCGGCGCGATGCCGTCACATGAACGCAAGACGCTGGTCGCGAAGGTGACGTTGCGCTGCGCCGACGGACCGGCGCCCGGTGTTCGCGCCGCTGCGGCGCTGCCCGCGACCGAGGTGCTCAAGCTGTTGCCTGTCGTCCTGCTCATCGGCGCGCTCGCGGCCTTTCTCTACCGGCGTGGAGACGACGCTGATCAGCTCGGGCTGCAGCTCGGCGGCATCGGTCTCGGCCTCGTCTTCGCCATCGCGGCGTTCGTCTTCGGGTGGAAGCACTTTCAGGGGCTGTTCTGTCTCACCGTGCCACTGCTCGAGGTGGTGACGGGAGCCCTGGGCGCCGTCGCGACCCTGCTGCTCTTCAGTGACAAGAAGCCGCGCACGCGCGTGGGAGCGCTGGTGACGGCGGCGGCTCCGCTGCTCGGCGCTGCGGCCATCGCGCTGTGGTTTCCGCTCTGGGCGCCTGGCGCTGCGGCCGCTGCCATCGGCCTCGCCCTCGTCGTCGCGCTCATCGGGCTCTTCGTCGCGGTCGAGTGATCAGAACGCTTCGAGGAAGTTGAAATACACCGCGCGCGACTCGCGGCCAAAGCCGACATCGAGCCGCACCGTCACGCGCTTCAGCAGCTCGACGCGCAGCCCAACGCCCACCGACGGCAGCAGCTCGCGAACGTCGGGCACCATCGACGACGACAGCGCGCCGACTCCTCCCCACGCCGCGGCGCCGAGGTGCGACCACAGCGACTCCTCGGGGAAGGGCAGCATGAAGCGGTACTCCACGAGCGCCGTCAGCCCCGTCTTGTCGCGGTACTGGCCCCAGCGATACGCGCGCAAGTCGAACGGCGTGCCGACCTGTGACAGCTCGCTCCACGGCACGTCACCGAGCGCCGCGCGGTACTTCACCTGCCACGCCAGCGTGCTGCCCCGCCGAAACAGCTGCACGTACTGCCGATAGTCGAGCGTGAGCGCGTACCACTCGCTGGTGCCACCGAGCGCGCGGCCGAAGCCCAGCAGCGTCGCCGACAGGAGCACGCCGCTCCACGCGTTGATGGGCACGTCGCGCGTGTCGAGCTGCAGCGTCAGCCCGACGCCGGTGTTCACCACCCGCTCGCCGTGCCGTCGAAAGTCGGCGTCGGCGCGAACGCCATCGCTCGCGTCGCGCACGAGCGTTCCCGACGATTGCATCGCCGCGCCGAAGTACAGCGGGCCGCGCAGCTTCTTGAGCACGGTCGGCTCCACCGTCCACCACGTTCGTCGAAGCGCCGTCGTCTCTGCGCCCAGCGTGCGCCCCAGCCCGTGCTTCACCCCGACGCCGAAGTAGTGGTCTGGCTGGTCGCGCACGTCGATGAGCGTGGTGAAGCGCACCGAGTCTTCGAGCACGAAGGCGTTCAACCGGCTCTGCAGCAGGAACGCGCCCACCGTCGACGCGCCGGCCGTCACCGTCAACGTCGAGCGCGGCAGCTCGGGGTGTCGCCGGTCTCCGTTCCACGTCATCACGCCGCCCGCCGCGACCAGGAAGCCCAGCTCGGGCGTGTACGCAGGCGCGACCACCGGCACGAGGCTCACGTCTGCCTGCGCGAAGGCGACGCTCGAGAACAACACCATGCCGACTCCGAGCACCCGCTTCACTCGAAGGCAGAGCATCACCCAGTCACCGTCGCCGAGCGCGAGCAAATCGTCGCGCTCAGCGCGAGAACCACCAGAGCACCGCCACGGCGGCGACGATGCCTCCGATGATGAACGGCGCGAGCCGTGACTTCGCAGGGGGAGGAGGCTCGGTCACCACCGGCCGACGGGTCGCGGGCATGCCGTACACGGGCGCCGCCATTCCATAGACGCGCGCGGCGACAGGGCGTGACGGTGCGGCGTCTTCGGGCGCGCCGTACACAGGCGCCTCCTCGGGGTCGGCGGGCAGCCCATAGACGTCGGCCGGCTCGGGGTCGTCTGGTGCGGTGTCGTTCGACTGCCCGCTCTCGGCGTCGAGCAGCTCACTCGCGCGCTTCGTCTCTTTCGCGCGCGCGTCCTCGCTGGTCCACCGTGCTCGGGGGAGCTGCTTCTTCGAGTCGTCGTCAGCGTTCATGGGTGTGACTCCCAGCCTGCGGGCCACGCGGCCTCTGTGAAGTGGAGCGCGTCATCGGCGGGCCACGGCGCGTCGAGCGGCTCTTCGATGGAGCGGAAGACGCCGTGGTCGAAGGGTTGCCCTGACGCCGCGGTCTCGAGCACCAGCCGCTCCCGCAGCCCCTCTTTCGCCAGCGTCAGAGCGCGGTGATGACAGAAGGGGTTGTTTCCGCGCCGGCCAAAAAAGACATGTGCGGTCCACGAGCAGCCGCCACGGCAGAGTGTCTTGTATTGACATTGACCGCAGCGCCCCCAGAGGTGCGCCTCGCCCGCCTCACTGCCCGCGCCTTCGTTGAAGCGCAGCGCCGGCCGCTCGAGAATCGTCTTCAGCGTCGCGTCGCGAATCGAGCCGCCCGAGTACGCGCTGGTGGGGAGCGACGGGCAGCCCTTGATGGTGCCGTCGGCTTCGATGCCCAGCCCATCCATTCCGGCGCCACAGCCTTGCCAGAAGACGTTCGCGTCAGGGCGGCCGTGGCCGCGCAGCAACCGCTCGTGCGGCCCGTAGTAGCCGACGTTGTTTCCAGCCATCACCTTGATGCCTTCACGCTGCGCCCGTCGGGCGACCCGCGCCAGCACCGAGAACGCCGCGTCGAGCTCGGCCGGTTGCAACAGCCATTCGCGTTGCTCCACCGCGTTGCCCATGGGTACCGTCATCGCCACCTGCCACGAGGTGATGCCCGCTTCGCGCAGCACGTCGTACAGGGCGGGTAGCTGTGGCAGCGAGAGCCGGTTCAACTGTGAGTTCGCCGACGAGGGAAGTCCGACCTCTTTGAAGTGGCTGAGCGTCTTCAGCGCTGCAGCGAAGCTGCCCACGACGCCGCGTTGCCGGTCGTGCACGGCCTCGAGCCCATCGACGCTCACCGACGCGCGCGCGATGCCCGCGTCGAGCATGCGCTGCACGGTGGCGCGAGAGAGGCCCAGCCCGCCCGTCGTCATCGTGCACAACAGGCCCGCGCGCGTGATGGCCGCGGCGATGTCGAGCCAGTCGCGGCGCAGGTACGCCTCTCCGCCGATGAGCGTCACCTCGGTGATGCCTGCGTCGGCGAGCTGCTGCACGAGGTCGAGCGCTTCGGCCGTCGAGAGCTCGTTGGGCCGCGCCTTGCCCGCGCGGCTGCCGCAGTGGCCACACGCGAGGTTGCACGCGAGCGTCAGCTCCCACACGGCGTAGCTCGTGCGCTGGTAGCCACTCAGGCGCTGCGCGGCGACGTGCGCGAGGTCTGACACGCCCGCCATCGTAGACGCACTTCGTCTCGCGCGCGCATCACCGCACTCCGCCGCCGGTCAATCGCCGAAGAGCCGGTGCAGGGGGTCGATGGTCTCTGGCCCGTATCGCACCACCCCCACGGGGACTTCCGGAGGAATCGCCGCCTGGACGCGCAGGGTGTCGGCCGTTCCGAAGCCCCCACACAGCTCAATCAACTGAACGTCGTGCTCTGCGACGAGCGCCTTCGCCACCTCGGCACCCTCAGCAGGGTCCGTGACGCCCACCGCGACCATGGTGAAGCGAGGTGAGGTCATGACGGCTCGGTGCTGAGCGGGGTTCAGACCAGCGCCAGTGACGATGAAGCCGAAGCGTTTGAGTGCCATGACAGACATTCCTTGTGAGTGGTGAGCGCCGAGCGTCGGGTCGCGATGGCGAGGTTGTCCAAGACCGTTCTGATCAGAGTTCATGCCCCGGAGGACAGATGCTGGAGCTTCGACACCTTCGTTACTTCGTCGCAGTAGCGCGCGCGGGCCACGTCGGGCGCGCCGCCGCGGTGCTGGCGATTTCCCAGCCGCCGCTGAGCCGGCAGCTTCGTGAGCTCGAAGCACGCCTTGGCGTCGCGCTGTTCAGCCGCGAGCGCAGGCGCCTGAAGCTCACCCACGCAGGGCGCGAGCTGCTGGGCCGTGCCGAGGCGCTGCTCGCGCAGGCGGCCGAGTTCGAGCAGAGCGCCGCGCGCGCCAGTCAGGGCGTCGAAGGCCGGTTGACGCTGGGCTGTGTCGAGGGGGCGTTGCATGCCGGCCTCGTACAGGAAGACCTCAACGCGCTCGCGAAGGCGGCTCCGAAGCTGGTCGTCGAGCTTCGCTGCCAGCGCAGTCACGACATCCTCGACGGTCTGCGGCGTGGAGACCTCGATGGGGGTTACACCTACGCGGCACCTCCCGACGGCGACGACCACCTGGCGACGGCGCTGCGGCTCGATGAGCCCTACGTGCTCGCGCTGCCGCGGGGCCACGCGCTCACCCGGAGCCGCTCACTCGAGCCGAAGCAGCTCGACGGGCTGGCCTTCGTCGGACTCACCTCGACGACCCAGGCCGCCGCCCGGAGCGTCTTTCTCGCGGGCTGTCACGCCGCCGGCTTCACCCCCGACCTTCGGTACGAGGCGGTCGAGTTGTCCTCGGTGCTCAGCCTCGTCGGGGCCGGTCTGGGGCTGGCCATCGTTGGGGCAGGCAGCCAACGTCACGGCGCCTCGGGGGTCTCGTTTCGTGCGCTGCCCTGGCTGCCGATGCGGCTGCGCGTTCACGTGGTGTGGCGTCGCAAGCCCCTCTCAGCGGCGGTGCGGCGTTTCGTCGAGCTCGCCCAGCCGCGCTGACGTCGTCACTTCACAGGCGGGTGCTTCTGCAGCTTTCGTTGCAGCGAGCGCCGGTGCAGCCCGAGCCTTCGTGCGGCCTCCGACACGTTGTTCTGACAGTCGGCCAGCACGCGGTGAATGTACTCCCACTCGGCGCGCGCGAGAGACGGCGTCTCGTCGACGGGCGCGGGCGCGTTGGTGCCCAGCAGCGCCTGCGTCACCGCGTCGGCGTCGGTCGGCTTCGTCAGGTACGCCACCGCGCCCAGCTTCGTCGCCTCGACGGCCGTGGGAATCGAGCCGTAGCCCGTCAGCATCACCGCGCGCGTGCCCGGGTCTTTGTCGTGCAGCACCTTGAGCAGCTCGAGGCCCGACGCGCCGCCCATGCGCAGGTCGATGACGGCGTACTCGGGCGCTTCGGCCTGCGCCGCCAGGGTCTCTTCCACCGAGGCGTACGTCGTCACCGAGAAGCCGCGGTCGCTGAGCGCGCGCGCCAGCCGTTGTCGAAACGGCTCGTCGTCATCGACGAGCAGCAGTGAGGGAGCCTCGGTCGTCATGCAGACCTCTGGGGAAGCGTGAAGGAGACGGTCGTGCCCACGCCGGGCCGTGAGTCGAAGGTGAGCGCGCCGCCGAGCTGCTGCGCCAGCGTGCGCGCGAGGAAGACGCCAAGGCCCATGCCCTTGCCGACGGGCTTCGTCGTGAAGAAGGGCTCTCCGAGGCGGCTGACGAGGTTCGCGTCGAGGCCGGGGCCCTGGTCCTTCACGAAGAGCGTCAAGGTGTCGCCGCGCTCGACCGCCTCGAGCACCACCTGACCCGTCGATGCTTCGAGCGCGTTCTTCACGAGGTTGCGCAGCGCCTGGGCGAGGGCCGCGCGAGGCCCGGTGACGACGAGGCCAGTCGCAGCGGGCAGCACGACGCGCTCCGCCTGGCGCAGGTCGCGCGTCGCTTCGGCGAGCCAATCGTTCACGGGGAAGGTGGTGATGGCCTCGCCGGCCAGCTCACCCGAGCGCGCCGACATGCTCTGCAGAATGAGGCGGCAGCGCTCGACCTGCTCCCGCACGAGCCGCGCGTCGTCTCTGAGCGAGTCGGGCACCGAGAGCTTCTCGAGCGCGCGCAGCATCTCGTGGCTCGCGACCGCGATGGTGCCCAGCGGTGTGGCCAGCTCGTGCGCCGCGCCCGCCGCCAGCGTGGTGAGCGCTGCCAGCTTCTCGTGCTGGCCGGCCTGCCGCCGCGCCTCGGCCAGCTGCAGCTCCCGCGCCGCGAGTGACGCGAGCACGCGCTGCACGAAGTAGACGATGAAGCCTGCCGCCACCACGAAGGCGACCCACATGCCCGTCAGGTGCAGGCGCATCAGCTCTTGATGGTTGGGCAGCTCCCACGTCGACGGCGCCACCTTGTCGACGAGGAAGAGCGACGCGAAGCCGAGCAGCGAGGCGATGAGCTGCACCCACTGCCGCGTGCGAGAGAGCACCACCGCCGCGAGCACCACGTTGACGAGATAGAGCGTGGTGAAGGGGTTGAAGGGCCCGCCGCTCAGCGCGAACACGCCCGTGTGCAGCGCCGCGTCGGCCAGCATGAGCGCGAGCAGCTGGTTCTCAGAGACGCCGCGCCGTTGCCACCACCACGCCAGCGCATCGAGCCCGAAGCCGACGACGATGAGCGCCCCAATCCACACGACCTGCAGGTGAATGCGCAGGCCCAGCGACGCCCACAGCAGCAGCGCCAGCTGACACGCCCACACCGCCCGCCGCACCCAGCGGAGCCACGGCAGCGAGACGTCGAGGGCGCGAACGGTCATGGAGGGAAGGGACTGGCGAGCTCGGGCTTCGTCAGAAACTCGTCGTCGGTCAAGGCGCTCAAGAAGGCCAGCAGGTCGTCGGTCTCCTGGGCACTCAACGTGAAGCCGCGCACCAGGTCGCTCTGGAGTGGGCTGAACGCTCCCGTCTGGCGCTTCGAGCGGCCGCCCTGCGCGTAGTGGGTGATGACGTCACGCAGCGTCGCGATGGAGCCGTCGTGCATGTACGGCGCTGTCACCGTCACGTTGCGCAGCGAGGGCGCGCGGAACCGCCCCATGTCTCCTGCGCGGCCGGTGACCTCGAGGAGGCCGGTGTTTCCAGTTGGGTACGCGCCGTTGCCGTCAAGATTGTACAAGCCTGTATTGTGAAAAGGAGCGTCGGCCACGCCCGCGCCCGCGTGGGTGACCGAGTCGGCGAAGTTGAAGCCCGCGTGGCAGTGGTAGCACTCGAGCGTCTCGGAGTTGAACAGCTCGAGCCCGCGCTTCGCCGAGTCGCTCAGGGCGCTGGCGTCACCGGCCGAGTACCGGTCCCACGGGCTGTTGCCAGAGATGAGCACCCGCTCGAACGAGGCCAGCGCGCGGGTGATGGTGACGAGCGAGATGCCTTCACCGGGGAAGACCTCGGCGAACCGCGCGGCGTAGTCGTCTTCGCTCTGGAGCCGGGCGATGAGCGTGGCCTCGTCGCTGCCGAAGCCCAGCTCGACCGGGTGTTCTCCGAGCAAGGGGAGCAGCGCCTGTCGCTCGAGCGTCGTCACCAGCGGGTTCGCCCACGTGAGCGTCGCGTTGAAGGCGACGTTGGTGAGCCCCTGCGGGTTGCGTGGGTGTGCTTCTCCCGTGCTGCCGAGGCCCGTCATGCGGCCATCGGTGAAGGCGCGCTTCTGCTCGTGGCACGTCGCGCAGGCCTGCGTGCGGTTCTTCGAGAGCCGCACGTCGTAGAAGAGCTTCCTCCCGAGCTGCACCTTCTCAGCCGTCATCGGGTTGTCGTCGGGCACCTTCGGCGTTGGGAAGCCCTTCGGCAGCTTCCAGTCGTAGCCGGCGTCGACGGAGTTCGACGGCGCACCACACGCACCGAGGAAGATGAGGCTGAAGGTGACGAGCGCGCGCACGGCTGTCACTGCACCTTGAAGAAGGCCTGCGCTCCAGCGGCGGCTCCACCGAACGGCAGGCCCAGCTTCGAGAACACCGGCCCACAGTCGGTGTCGGTGGGCGCCGACATGCAGCCCGGCGCGCTCATCGCGAGGTTGGTGTCGAGGTTCGAGGTCTCGAAGAGGCTGGCGAGGTCGAGCACGACGACCTGTTCGTCGGGGTCGAAGTCGAGCGTCACGCGCACGCGGTTCGGGTTCGTGCACGAGGCGACGGAGTTCGGCGTCGCGCCCGCCACGCACGCCGTGGAGCCGACGTGCAGGTTGTGGCCCATGGGCAGGCCGGTCGTGACACCGTCGATTTTGAGGAACTTGTACCCGCCCATCCAATTCCAGAACATCGCCGTCGAGTTCAGCGGAGCCTGCGCTGCCGCGGCGTCCTGGTGGTTCTGGTCGAAGGGCACGCCGAGGGTGAACGAGAGCTTGTGGTAGTGACCGCCCTCCGCCTTCCCGTCGAGTGTCGTGTGGGTGGCCTCGGTGCCGTTGCTGCACTCGCCGGCCTTGTTCTCGAAGTCGAGCAGCGCCACGCCCGCGCGCTGGAAGGCGCCGTCGTCAGTCAGCGTGAAGGGCACGTCGACGCCCTCTTGCGTCGTGAGCACCACGTCGTGCACGTACAGCCTGAAGTCGCGCGGCTTGTATTGCGTTGTCGGCGTGCCGACCTGGTACGTCTGACCGCACGCGAAGTCCTGCGAGCCGACTTTCGCCTTGAAGGTGAGCTTCGTGACGTCGGCGTGCGTGTGCATGTGCGTGCCAGCGTCAGTCGAGGTCGAGGTCATTGGACCGCAGGCGGC
The DNA here is from genome assembly GCA_040275325.1 of Myxococcaceae bacterium. Classification (GTDB taxonomy): domain Bacteria; phylum Myxococcota; class Myxococcia; order Myxococcales; family Myxococcaceae; genus Xiheimicrobium. The sequence continues at coordinate 9,058 of JBEOKA010000112.1, forward strand.
CAGGGCGGCACAGCAGAGCAGGGAGAATCGTTTCATTTTCAGGTCACTCCGAGAGGGAAACGGACAACGACGACATCAGGGTGTCGAGCAGTTCGAGGCGTGCATCTGGCGCAGCGGGGTCGATGGACGCAAGCGGAGCCGCATCGATGGCCAGCCGAAGGTCGAGACGGGGCTGCGCGGCTGACAACGTGTGGGGGGGGGAGGCCAGTTGCATCGTGCGCGTCGCGTTCGAGAGGTAGCGCCGCCCCCGCGTCTCGACGAACAGCGTGGTGCCTCCCCAAACGTCCTCCGACGTCGAGGCGCTGAAGGTGACCTCGAGCGCGCACCAGGTTCCCGGCGGTGGACGAAGCGTGGCGACCGGCGTCGAGGTCGTCGCTGAGAGGTCGAGCGACAGGTCGACGTCAGCGCGAAGTGGCGAGGTCGTTTCGGCGTGGCTGCCGTGCGCCCAGGCCGTGGAGATGGGGGAGAGGTGCCGCGCCATGACCTCGAGGCACGGCACTCCGCGAAGGCGCGTCACCGTGAGGCGCGCCGTGCCCGAAGTCACGTTCACGACCGACGCCTCGACGGCCACCTCGATGCCTGTCTCGCGGGTCGCGCAGCCCGCCAGCAGCACCGTGAGGAGCGCGGGCCTCACAGGTCCACCACCAGGCTGAGGACGGGAATCGGCCAGGTTCGTACGGGTCCGGGCCGTGTATCAATCAGAGGAGCCCGCACGCCCGCGAGCAGCACGGCCTGCTGCCCGAGCTTGAACACCACGTCTGCCAGCAGACTGCCGAGCACGCCCGCGAGGCGCCCGTCGGCGACGCCGTTCACGAAGGAGGGCAGCTCTCCACGCGCGTCGGCTCCCGCGCGAACACCGAACCAGCGCAGCGGCTGGAACTGTGCGAGCGCCACCAACACCGCCGCGGGGCCCATTCTCATCGCGAAACGGCCTTCCAGTGGCAGCTCTCCCATCAGACTTGCCATCGCCGACCAGCGGTCACCAAAGAACCCGCTCCAGGCGACGCCGAACTGCGGAGCGAGCGCTCCGGGGCCGAGCTGCGCGTCGACGTCGAGCGGTCGCCGCTCGCGGTCTCGAAGGGTGAGCGCCGAAGGCAGCCGTGCTCCAGCGATGAGGCTCACCAGCGCCCTGGGCCGCAGCTGCCCAGCGCCCGCCACGACGGCGCGCGCCGACACGTCGACCTCACCCCAGCCAAGAGCCGTCTGCCGCTCGAGGTTCACCGCCAGCTGCTCTCGAAGCTGAACGGGAACGTTCACCGACAGCGTGAGCCAGGCCGTCGGCGACCACGAGGCGGTGAGGTCGAGCCGCAGCTCGCGCAGCCGTACGGCGTCGAGGTTGGCCACGCCTTCGTCCTGCTGCCAGACACGCAGCGTCGTCGCCAGCCGCACCCGCTGGGCGAAGGGCTGCTCAGCCCCCATGGCCGTCAGCGCCGGGTTGCCACAAGCGCACGTCGGGCATGCGTCGGCATCGGCCGACACGAGCAGCACCGTCGAGACTGCGAGCACCGCCGCCAGCCGCATCGGGCGTTCGCGTACTGCACTCGTTGTCTCGAGCCCGTGCGACACGTTGCCGCACACAGGGGCACGCTCACTGCAGAGCGTTGCCCCGATGCGTCGCAAGGTCTCGGACCTGTTGAGGGAGCAGCACGGCGAGCTTCGACAAGCGCTCGATGGGTGTTTCATTTCGGGAGGCGTCGACGCTCACCAGTTCGACGTCTTTCGCCATCGCCTGCTCTGGCACGTCAGCGTCGAGGAGCGCGTGGTGATGCCTGCCCTCATCGCTGCGCTGCCCCAGGCTCCCGGCTGGCGCAACGGCCTGAAGAAGGACCACGCCGGCATCGCCGCCCTCTGTGTGCCGCGCCCCGAGCGGGAGTGGCTCGAGAACCTCAAAGACCTGCTCGACGCCCACTACCGCGTAGAGGAGACCGACGGCGGCCTGCTGTCGACCTGCGACGAGGTGCTGAAGGGGCCGCTCGAGCTGCACGTCGTCACCGCCATCGAAGGCCACCCGCCGCTGACGCTGGCGCCGTTTCGCCGAGGCGCCTCGGTGCGCAGCCAGGTCACCGCGTTGCTCCGCATGCTCGGGGTGACCGAGCGCGTTTCGGGTTGATGTTTCGTTCCGAAACGTGACAGAACGCGCCGCATGTCGACGTGTGAAGCGCCGTTCGAGTCGGGTGGTCAGCTGTGCAAGCTGTGCCGGGGCAGGCAGCTGGTGGGCGGCGCGCGGTTCTGTTCTCGCCTGGTGGTGAAGAGCCCTCAGATGCAGGCCCTGCTGCCGAAGATGGCGACGGTGGCGAACACCGACGCGTCGGTGGTGATTCGCGGCGAGAGCGGCTCGGGCAAAGAGGTCATCGCGCGGGCGATTCACGCCAACAGTGAGCGGCGCACCAAGCCCTTCGTCGCGGTGAACTGCGCGGCGCTGCCGTCAGAGCTGCTCGAGTCAGAGCTGTTCGGCCATGCCCGCGGCGCCTTCACAGGGGCGAATACGGCGAGAAAGGGCCTGTTCGAGACGGCCGACGGCGGCACGCTGTTCCTCGATGAGATTGCCGAGATGCCGCTCGCGCTTCAGGCGAAGCTGCTGCGGGCGCTGCAAGACGGCGAGATTCGACGCGTCGGTGAGAGCCAGCCGTTTCAGGTCGACGTTCGGCTGCTCTGCGCCACCCACCAGCACCTGCAGAACGCCGTGCGCGACGGGCGCTTTCGCGAAGACCTCTACTTCCGCCTGAAGGTCTTCACGCTGGTGGTGCCTCCGCTGCGCGAACGCAAAGAAGACATTCCGGTGCTCGCGACGATGTTCCTCGAGCACGAGCACCACGCCACCTGCCGCATCTCGCCACGCGCGCTCAAGGCGCTCCTCGCGTACCCCTGGCCGGGCAACGTTCGCGAGCTCTCGAACGCCGTCAAACATGGCGCGGTGCTGTCCATGGGCGCCGACCTCGAGGTCGAGCACCTGCCTGAAGAGCTCTCGTCTTCGTCGGTGCCGCTCGCGGTGCCACCCACGGCGCCCCTCGCCGCGCTCGCCGTTGCCACGCCCGTCGCAGTGCTCGAGACGTTGGCGCAGGTCGAGCAGCGCCACATCACCGATGTGCTGCGCGCCTGTGGTGGCAAGTCGAGCGACGCCGCGAAGATCCTCGGCATCGGCCGCACCACCCTGTGGCGCAAGATGAAGGAATATGGGCTGGCTGAAGCATGAGTCGTCGTTGAGCACCCGCTGGTATCGATGTTTCGTTCTGAAATCATCGTAAGCTGTCGACTCCACACAGATTTGCGCGTTCGGCTTGATGACGAGCAAATCATGCGTTTCGCATCGGAACTGGGCTCGCGCTCCAACCCCGCAATGTCAGGCCGCGCTGACGGTACGCGCCATGCACACGGGCTGCGACAGAACGCCGCACCTCGCGGCCTTCGACGACCAGGGAGGTCACATGCAGTTTGGAAAGACGCGGCTTGCTGCCGCAGCGCTGGCGGTCTGTGCCGCGACGGCGTGGGGCGGCGAAACGCTTCAAGACGTGATGAAGCGCCGGGCGCTCACCCAGCAGGACCTGTTGGCCGCGGCCAAGACGTATGTGCCGACGGGAAAACGAGACGACTTCCTCGCGTTCAGCTCGGGCGGCCAGTCGGGACAGGTCATCGTCTACGGCATCCCCTCGATGCGAATTCTGAAGTACATCGGCGTGTTCACGCCGGAGCCGTGGCAAGGCTATGGCTTCGATGAAGAGTCGAAGGCCGTGCTCAAGGGCGGCGCCATCGGTGGCAAGGACATCACGTGGGGCGACACGCACCACCCGGCCATCAGCGAGACGAACGGGGAATACGACGGCCAGTTCCTCTTCATCAACGACAAGTCGAACCCGCGCATCGCCGTCATCGACCTGCGCGACTTCGAGACGAAGCAAATCGTCACCAACCCGGTGTACAAGAATGAGCACGGCGGCGCGTTCGTCACGCCGAACTCCGAGTACATTCTCGAGGCCGCTCAGTACGCGGCGCCGCTCGAGAACGGGTACGTGCCCCTCGACCAGTTCAACGACAAGTACCGCGGCGGTCTGACGTACTGGAAGTTCGACCGCACCAAGGGCCGCATCAACCCCGCGGAGTCCTTCTCGTTCGAGCTGCCGCCCTACAGCCAGGACCTCTCGGACTCGGGCAAGGCCGACTCCGACGGCTGGGGCTTCACCAACTCGTTCTGCACCGAGCGCTACGTCGGCGGCATCGAGTCGGGTCGCCCGCCCTTCGAGGCCGGCTGCTCGGCCAAAGACACCGACTTCCTGCACGTGACGAACTGGAAGAAGGCCGCCGAGCTCGTGAAGGCTGGCAAGGCGAAGAAGGTGAATGGCCACAACGTGATTCCCATCGACGTGGCGGTGAAGGAGGGCATTCTCTTCCTCATCCCCGAGCCGAAGAGCCCCCACGGCTGCGACGTCACGCCCGACGGCAAGTTCATCATCGTGTCGGGCAAGCTCGACACGCACACGATGGTCTACTCGTTCGCGAAGATTCAGGAGGCCATCAAGGCCGGTAAGTTCGAAGGCAAAGACGCCTATGGCATTCCAATCATTGCCATGAAGGACGCGCTGCACAAACAGGTCGAGCTCGGCCTCGGGCCCCTGCACACGCAGTACGACTCGAAGGCGTGCATCGGCTACACCTCGTTGTACGTCGATTCGCAGGTCGCCAAGTGGGACTACTGCGAGGGCAAGGTGCTCGACAAGCTGTCGGTGCACTACAACATCGGCCACCTCATGACGATGGAGGGTGACTCGCGCAACCCGAAGGGCCGCTACCTCGTCGCGCTCAACAAGCTGGCCATCGACCGCTTCAACCCGGTCGGCCCGCTGCACCCGCAGAACCATCAGCTCATCGACATCAGCAACGACAAGATGCAGCTGCTGTACGACATGCCGCTGCCACTCGGCGAGCCGCACTACGCCGTCGCCATCAGCGCCGGCACGCTCAAGCCCGGTAACCGGTACAAGGTCGGCACCAACAGCCGCACCGACGAGAAGCACCCGGGCGCCGTGCGCGCTGGCGAAGAGAAGATCGTTCGCACGCCAGGCAAGGTCGAGGTGTTCGGCACGCTCATTCGTTCGCACATCACGCCTGAAATCATCGAGGTCGAGAAGGGCGATGAGGTGACCATCAACTTGACCAACCTCGAGCGCGCCGAGGACGAAACGCACGGCTTCACCATCAGCACCATGAACGTGCACGCCTCCATCGAGCCCGGCAAGACGGTGTCGGTGAAGTTCAAGGCCGACCGTGAAGGCGTCTTCCCGTACTACTGCACCGAGTTCTGCTCGGCGCTGCACCTCGAGATGCAGGGGTACTTCCTCGTCAAGCCGAAGGGCTACAAGGCGACGGCTGCCACCGCGGCCAAGGCCGAGTACACGAAGGCCGACTACGACAAGCAGTACAACACCTGCGTCGAGACCCAGAAGGTCATCGATGGCGTCGTCGGGTGGATCGTCTCGACCAACTTCAAGGAGTTCCCCGACGCCGTGGCGCTGGTCGAAGACGCGACCGACCAGCTCAAGGCCGCCGAGGAGCCGAAGAAGAAGATGGAAGAGGCTGCCAAGAAGGAAGATTGGCAGAACGCGACGCTGTGGGCTGGCCAGTGGTGGCAGTACCAGGTGAAGGCCGCAGACATCGGCCTGCGCGTGAAGACGTACCTCGAGCAGAAGGGCGCGAAGAAGATCAAGTAACTCCGCCTTCGAGCCGTGAACGGGGCCGCAGCCGGTGGACTGGTTCCACTGACTCGCGGCCCCGCGCACGTTCCGTGCACTGCTTCACCGCATGGCGTTGGTCTCCCTCTAGCGCCCTGACCTCGTTGTTCCTCGGAGTTTCAAAATGAAATGGCTGCTGCTCTCCCTGCTGGTCCCCACGCTCGTGTTCGCCGCTGACAAGAAGAAGGAAGAGCCGAAGCCCGACCCCGCGACGGTGGCGGCAGGCGCGAAGCTCTACATGGAGAAGACCTGCGTCGCCTGCCACGGCAAGGACGCCAAGACGCCAATCATGCCGGACTACCCGCGGCTGGCTGGCCAGAGCGCAGCGTATGCGGAGAAGCAGATGCTCGACATCAAGTCGGGTGCCCGCTCCAACGGCAACACCGCCGCGATGAAGGGTGTGATGCCGCTGGTTTCCGAGGCTGAGATCAAGACCCTGTCCATCTATCTCTCGAGCCTGCAGTGAACGGCACGAATGTTGATCCTGGTCACGCGAGAATGAAACCCATGAACACTGCACACCGACTCCTCATCGCTGCCATCGCGCTGGCCACCACGATGGCCTTCGCAGGCCCGCCCGCTCCGAAGAAGGAGGGCATCGAAGGCAAGGGCTACAAGTGGAACGCGCAGGAAGGGGAGAAGATTGAAGCGCTCAAGCTGAAGGGCGACGCGAAGCGCGGAGAAGAAGCGTACGAGGTCTGCTCCGCATGTCACCTGCCGAGCGGCGCAGGTCGAGCTGACGGTACCTTTCCCCAGCTGGCCGGCCAGCACTCGACGGTGCTCATCAAGCAGATCGCCGACATTCGTGGCGGCCTGCGAGACAACCCCATCATGTACCCGTTCGCGGCGACCCTGACGGACCCGCAAGAGCTCGCCGACGTCTCGGCCTACATCGAGACGCTCAAGATTCCCCGTGACAACGGGAAGGGGCCCGGCACCGACCTCGAGACGGGCAAGAAGCTGTACCTGCGTGACTGTCAAACCTGTCACATGGCCAGCGGCGAAGGTGCGCGTGACAAGTTCTACCCGGTGCTCGCGGGTCAGCATTACAAGTACATGCTCCGCCAGGCGACCGAGATTCGTGACGGCAAGCGCCGCAACGCAAACCCAGACATGGTGAAGGTCATCAAGACGTACAGTGACAAGGAAATCGACGCCATCGTCGACTACATGTCGCGGCTCGAGATGCCGACCCAGAAGAAGAAGTAGCGCTCCGAACCCACTCCTCCGACCAGCCTCTCCTCGACTCCTCCGCGCCTGCGGATCGGTGCTGCCATGTCTGCTGTCTCGTCTTCTCCCAGCGCTCGTCAATCGGTGCTCGTCAGCGGGCTCTCGCTGGTGGCGCTGGGTCTCATGGTGGCCGCGTACTTCACCCCGATGTGGTGGGTGTCGCTCACGGCGCCCAACTACCCGCCCGACGCCTTCCCCGACGGCATTCGTATTCTCTTCAGCTTCACCGGCGTGACGAATGGCTGCACGACGGCGCCGAAGTCGAGCCGGGTGTCGCAAGAGACGCTGCAGGAGGACCTCGGCTGGCGCAGTGACGAGGGGAAGCCGCCCCAGAAGCCCGAGGCGGCGCTCGACTGCATGCACGAGATGAACACCATCAACCACTACGTCGGCATGCACCCGATTGGCGTGGGCGCTCCGGCCGAGCGGTTGATGTCGCGGTACATCTTTGGAGTGCTCGGCGTCGGGCTGCTGGCCTTCGCCGTCGGTGCCCGCAAAGCGCGCGTGGTGGTGCTGGGCGTGGGCTTCACCGCCGTCACGGGGTGGATGTTCTATGAATTGCACGCCACCGACCTGCTGAAGATGCACGTGCAGACGTACATGGATGACGCCGGGAAGTACTTTCGCGAGGCCGAGCGCATCGCGACCTGGGGCTCGCAGCTCACCACCGCCATCAACATCATCTCCGTCGTGCTGCTGGTGCTGATGGTGCTCATCACGCTGGCCTCGGCGAAGTGGGAGAAGTTTCAGCTCGTGCTCGCAGTGCTGCCGGCGTTGCTGCCCGTGTTCTTCGTGGGCACCTTCGCGGCGTGGCTGTATTTCTTTGGCCACAACCTGCACCCGTGGGGCGCCTTCACGGTGAAGCCGTTCATGCCGACGGTGTTTGGCGACGGCAAGGTGGCCCAGTTCTCGACGCACTCGTACCCGATGCCGGGCTTCGCGTTCCTCGCTGGGGCTGCGCTCGTGTCGCTCGTGGCGGTGCTGCGCCGTCGGCTCGAGCTCACAGAGGGGAGCCGGTGAGTCATGCGCTGGCGCGTCTCCATCGTCGTGGCCTTCATCGCCGTGCTGGCCGTCGCCAGCCCTGAGGAGGGCGAAGCGCCCCCCGACATGGCGCTGCAAGACAAAGCCGGCTGGGGCGCCTCGTGGGAGCCGACGCCGAAGCCGACGATGCAGACGGTCGCCGGCCTGCCCTGGCTGCAGGAGCTCATCGACGCCGCGCCCGAAGGTGGCGTGCTGGCGCTGGCGCCAGGCCGCTACTCGGGCCCGGTGGTGCTCTCGAAGAAGCTGCTCATCGATGGCGGTGGCAAAGCCATCATCGACGGCGGCGGCAAGGGCACCGTCTTCACGCTCGAGACCAGCGGCGCCACCCTGCGCGGGCTCACCTTCACCGGCTCGGGCGAGTCGCACAACTCAGACGACGCGTGCCTCAACGTGCGCGGCCACCAGAACCGCATCGAAGACAACCGCTTCGAAGATTGCCTCTTCGGGGTCGACCTGAAGCAGTCGAACGAGAACGTGCTGCGGAAGAACTTCATTCGCTCGTTGCCGGTGTCGCTCGGCCTGCGCGGTGACGCGATTCGGCTCTGGTACTCGATGAAGAACCTCGTCGAAGAGAACGAGGTCGTCGACTCGCGCGACATCGTCGTCTGGTACTCGAATGGCAACCACATCGCCCGCAATGTTGGGCGACGGGGCCGCTATTCGTTGCACTTCATGTACGCGCAGCACAACGTCGTCGAAGACAATCGCTTCTACGACAACTCGGTCGGTATCTATGTGATGTACACCGATGGCGTCGAGCTGCGCCGCAACCTCATCTCGCACTCGGTCGGTGCGACGGGCATGGGCATCGGCTTCATGGAGGCCTCCGACTCCATCGTCGAGGGCAACCAGGTCGTCTACTGCGCCATCGGTATCAGCTCTGACAAGTCGCCGTACCAGCCTGACTCCACCATCACCATCAAGGACAACCGCATCGCCTACAACGGCGTCGGCATCACCTTCGTCGGGGACAAGGCCGGCACGCTCATCGAGGGCAACGTCTTCGAGGGCAACATCGACAACATCGGCAAGAGCGGCGGCGGCGGCACCAACGGCAACGTCTTCAAGAGCAATTACTGGGACGACTACCAGGGCTTCGACCAGAACGGCGATGCAGTGGGCGACACCGCGTACGAGCTGTACGCGTACTCCGACCGGCTGTGGATGGAGGAGCCCAACGCGCGCTTCTTCAAGAACGCGCCGTTGATGGAGGCCATCGACTTTCTCGAGCGGCTCGCGCCGTTCTCGGCGCCCGAGTTGATGGTGCGTGACGAGGCCCCGCGCTTCGTGAAGCCAACGGTGACGCCATGAGTGACGCTCCGAAGCCGAGTGACGCCCGCAAACAGGAGCAGCGCCGCAAGCTGCTGCAGGCTGCCGCCGTCGGGTGCGGTGTCGTCGGGCTCTCGCTCACGGGGTTGTTGCCGGTGCTCACGCGCAAGGAGCAGCGGCTTCGTCCTCCCGGAGCGCTCGATGAACACGACTTTCTCGCGTCGTGCATCAAGTGTGGGCAGTGTGTACAGGTTTGTCCTGTCAGCGCGCTGAAGCCGGCCGACCTGTTCGATGGGTTTGGCGTCGGGGTTCCTTTCATCGACCCCCGCAAGCAGGCCTGTGATTTCTCGTGCGACGTCGCGCAGTGCATTCTCGCGTGTCCGACGGGCGCGCTCACGTACCACAAGCCTGACTTCCTTCCCGTGCGTGAGGCGATGAAGGTGCCGGCGCCGCCGGTGCTGCTCGCGAAAGAGAAGGAGCCCGAGCCCACTCTGAACTTCACCGAGCGAATGGGTGTGGCCAGACTGGCGCGGCCCGAGGCGTGCTTGTCGGTCCGTGGTGAAGGCGTGAAAGGCAGCGCGCGGGGCGAGTCGTTCAAGGGCCGCAAGCGGTGGACGGAGGTCGACCGCTGGGCGCCGGTGCCGGTGAAAGACCATGCCTACGACCTCGAGCGCTGCGACCTCTGCGTGCGCGAGTGCCCCATCAAGGGCGCCATCAGCATCGAGACGGTGAATGGCAAGCCCACGCCCGTCGTGCACGACGCCTGTGTCGGCTGTGGGGTGTGCGAGATGATGTGCCCTGCCGAGCCCGCGGCCATCGTCATCGACGCCCAGCAGCCCTGGAGTTCGTCATGAACCGCACGCTCGACCAGCTGCGCATCATGTTCGGGGGCGAGCCGCGCAAACCCGACGCGCAGGACTACACGCCCGGCGCCAAACACATTCACGCGACGAAGAAGCTCAAGAAACAGGACTTCCTCGACATGGAGGCGCGCGACGCGGCGTACCGCAAGCGCAAGACCTGGAAGAAGCGCCGTTGGACGGTGCTGCTCAGCGTCAACCTGATGTTCATGTTGTCGTACTGGGTCGACGTGCAGCTCGTCGAAGGGTCGCTCACGGGTAGCCGGCTTCTCGGCTTTCACATGATTGATTTGAACGCCGCGCTCGGGCTGATGCTGGCGCACAAACACATCATCGTGAACCTGCTCATCGGCACCGCGACGGTGGGGCTGGTGTGGCTGCTGCTCGGCGGGCGCAGCTTCTGTTCGTGGGTGTGCCCGTACCACCTGCTCTCGGAGTGGGCGGAGCAGCTGCACCTCTTCCTCGCGAAGAAGAAGCTCGTCAAAGACCACCCGCTGCACCGCGGCCTGCGCACCGTCATCTGGGCGTCGTTCGCGCTGCTCGCCTACGGCACGGGTTACACGGTGTACGAGACCATCTCTCCGACGGGCATCGTCTCGCGCGCGCTCATCTACGGGCCGGGCATTGCGCTCGGCTGGGTCGCCGCGCTGCTCGCCTTCGAGGTGCTGTACTCGCGCCGTGCCTGGTGCCGGTACCTGTGCCCGGTCGGCCTCACCTATGGCGTCGTCGGCACGCTCTCGCCCGTCACCATTCACTACGACCTCGAGAAGTGCGCTCACGAAGGCGAGTGCCGCAAGGTGTGTCTGGTGCCGCACGTGCTCGACCACATCTTCAAGGGCCGCGCGCCCACCGAACACCTCAACGTCGGCCCTGACTGCACCCGCTGCGGCATGTGCGTCGACGTCTGCCCGGGGGGCGCGCTCACGTTCTCCATCGCAGGTGTCACGAAGAAGCCGGAGCCGATGAAGGTGCCCACCGACTCCACCACCGAAGGAAAACCATGATTCGCCTTCACGCCCTCACGAAGGTCTTCAAGAAGCTCAAGGTGCTCGACGCGCTCGAGCTGAACGTCACCGAGGGTGAGCGCATCGCGCTCGTCGGCTCGAACGGCGCCGGCAAGACGACGATGATTCGCTGCATGTTGGGCGAGTACACGTTTGGCGGCTCGGTCGAGATTGGCGGCAAGAGCCCGCGCGCGAACCGGAGCGAGGTCTTGAAGCGGGTCGGCTTCGTTCCCCAGCTGCCGCCGCCGTTGAAGATGCCTGTGAAGGAGTTGCTGCGCTTCTCGGCCGCCGTCTCGGGCACGAAGGTCTCGGCCATCGAAGACATCGCGAGCCGCCTTGGTCTCGACGTGAAGCTGTTTGCGTCGCAGCCCTTCGTGAAGCTCTCGGGCGGCCAGAAGCAGAAGCTGCTCATCGCCATCGCGCTGGGGCGTGAGGCCGAGCTGCTCATCATGGACGAGCCCGCCGCCAATCTCGACCCCGAGGCCCGGCACGTCTTCTTCAACCTGCTCGCTGAACGCGCCGCGAAGGCGACGATGATCATCTCGAGCCACCGCCTCGACGAGGTGGCAGCGCTGGTGAACCGCGTCATCGAACTCGACCGCGGCAAGGTGGTGCTCGACGACCGCGTGGCCGACGCGCCGCTCACCGGAAAGCTCGCGTGCTCGGTGGTGCTGCGCCGGGCCGACGCGGCCATCGCGAAGGCGCTCGGCGAGTGGGGCTTCGTCTCAGAGAACGACGGGCTCGAGTGGTCGGGCTCGGTCGCCGGCGCCGACCGCCTGCGCTTCATGGGCATGCTCTCGCGTTACGTCGGCCTGCTGACCCGCGTCTCGCTCGAGGAGCAGGCCGTCGCGCTGCGGGTCGTGTCATGAGGCCGCTGCTCTTCACGCTGCTGCTGCTCGGATGCACCCAGGCCGGCGACGGCCCCGCGAAAATCATGTGGGACCGCGACGCCTGCAAGTCGTGCAGCATGGTCATCTCGGACCGGCACTTCGCCGCGCAGATTCGCGGTGGCCCGAAGAACGCGGTCGCGAAGTTCGACGACCTGGGCTGCGCGATGAAGTGGCTCGACCAGCAGCCCTGGGCCGAGGAGCCGACGACGAAGGTCTGGGTCGCCCGCCAATCCGATGGTGAGTGGCTCGATGGCAAGACAGCCCGGTACGTGAGCGGCAAGACATCGCCCATGGGCTTCAACTTTGGCGCGGTGGACCCCGGCGCCGAGGGCAATGATTTCACAACCCAGCGCGCGGCCGTGCGGGCCTTCGCGCAGAATCACTGAGGAGCCACAATGGGACACCTGGCCATGACCGCGAGGCTCGACGTCGCCGAGTCCGTGCGTGCGAAGTGGTTCTTCGTCTACTCGCTCATCTTCGGCGGCATCGTCGCGGCCTTCTTCGCGTTCGGCGTCACCGAGTCGCGCGTGCTGGGCTTCATGGGCCTCTCGCGCCTGCTGGTGACGTACATCCAGCTCGCGATGGCCATCATGCCCATCTTCATTCTGTTGACGACGGTGCGCAGCGTCGCCGGAGACCGTGAAGCAGGCGTCTTCGAGTACCTGCTCTCGCTGCCCGTCTCGCTCTCGAGTTGGTACTGGGGTCGCATCGTCGGGCGCTTCCTCACCGTGTTCCTGCCGGTGTTCCTCGCGATGCTGGGCGCTGCGCTGTGGGCCACCTTCAAGGACATCGAGGTGCCGTGGCGCATGTTCGGCATCTACACGGGGCAGCTCGCGGCCATGTCGTGGTGCTTCCTCGGGCTGGGCATGTTGCTGTCGACGTTCGCGCGCTCCACCGACGTCGCGCAGGGTTCGGCCTTCGTGTTGTGGCTGACGTGTCTCTTGTTCCTCGATCTCATTCTGTTGGGTGTCTTGATTCAGGGCCGCATGCCCGCCGAGAGTGTGGTTGCGATTGCGCTCGTCAATCCACTGCAGGTGTTCAGAACTGGCGCGCTCATGTTGTTCGACCCGCAGCTGGTCGTCTTTGGCCCAGCAGCCTTCGTCATCTATGACTGGTTTGGCGGGCCGAAGTTCATCATCTACTCCATGGCCTACCCGGCGCTGCTCGGTACGGTCTGCGCGGCCATCGGCTACGCGAACTTCCGGCGCGGCGACCTGGTCTGAAGACGTGCGGGCGCTCCTCGCCAGCGTGCTGGTGCTGTCGTGCGGAGCGCCGGCTCCCGCCCTCGACGCCGTGTCGGGCACGCAGCTGCTTCAGCCGCTCATCGACGCCGCGGCCGAAGGCTCGGTGGTGACGGTGCCCGACGGCGTCTGGGCAGGGCCGGTCGTCATCTCGAAGCGCCTGACGGTACAGGGCTCGGGCGCGACGGTGGTGACGGGCAACGGGAGCGGGACCGTCATCACCGTCTCGGCGCCGGGCGTGGTGCTGCGCGCGCTGCGCATCACTGGCAGTGGCTCGAGCCACGACGCGATGGACGCCGCCGTACTGGTCGAGGCCGATGACGTGCGGGTCGAGCAGTGCACGCTCGACGACGTGCTCTTCGGCGTCTTCGTGAAGGCCGCGAAGAACGGGCTCGTCTGCGGCAACGTCATCAGCTCGAAGCTCGAAGACCACAGCCTGCGTGGAGACGGCGTGCGCGTGTGGAACGGCAGCGGCAACCGCGTCTTCGGCAACGACGTCGTGAACGCGCGAGACGTCACGCTCGCCAACTCGCGCGACAACCTCGTCTCGCACAACCGCATTCGCGGCGGCCGTTACGGGCTGCAGTTGGTCTTCGCGCCTCACAACACCATCGAAGACAACGTCGTCGACTCGAACCTCACCGGCATCGCGGTGCTCTATTCGAACGACGTCGTCATTCGCCGCAACGTGGTGCAGCACTCGCGCGGCGTCTCTGGCACCGGCCTCACCTTCAAGGAGTCGGGCCAGGCCATCGTCGAAGACAACGACGTCGTTCATTGCGCCGTCGGCGCGCGCACCAACTCGCCCACCTCGCCCGACGCCATCATCTCGTTCAGCCGCAACCGCTTCGCCCACAACATCGCCGGCATGGACTTCTACGGAGAGAATGGCGGCCACGTCATTCACGGCAACCGCTTCGAGCGCAACCTGACGCAGGTGACGGTCAGTGCTGCCATGAGCGCCCGTGGCAATGATTGGAAAGACAATACCTGGGACGACTACGAGGGTTTCGACCGCGACGGAGACGGCGTCGGTGACACGCCCCATGACGTCTACGCCTTCGCCGACCGCATCTGGCAGGAGACACCGCAGGCCACGTTCTTTCGCAACGCGCCCGCGCTCGAGCTCCTCGACTTCCTCGAGCGGCTCGCGCCCTTCGCCTCGCCAGAGCTCACGCTGTCAGACCCGTCACCGCGCGTGGGCATCGCTCCTTCGGCTGCGCCGCGCCCCGAGTTCCACCCGTCGTGCCCCTGAAGACCAACCCATGCTCACGACCCTCGTCTGCCTCGCCCTCACCCAGAACATGCCCGCCCTCGACGTCACCCAGGGCAACCACCGCATTCACGACCTCGCGAAGACGGGCACGGGCGAGCAGCTCAAGGCGCTGCTCACGAAGGAGCCCGCGCTGCTCAATCAGAAGAACGTGCGTGGCTCGACGCCGCTGCACCTCGCCGCCATCAACCCCGATGGCTCCGTGATGGAGACGCTGCTCGCCGCGGGCGCCGAGGTGAACGTCACCGACGAAGAGGGCTTCACGCCGCTCCACATGGCCGCGTTCCACCGGCAGGCCGACTACGCGCTGCTGCTGCTCGAGGCGGGCGCCGACGTGAACGCGAAGACGACCTCGGGCCGCACGCCGCTGTCGATGGCCGAGAAGGCGCGCGCCGACGAGACGAGCGGCGTCATCTCGTTGTGGATTCTGAAGGGCTGCAAGCCGAAGCAGGGCTGCGGCATCGGCACCACGCGCGCGGTGAAGAAGCTGGTGAGGTGATGGCTCAGGCCCGCGCTTGCTTGCCGCCGTATCGCGCGCGCAGCTGTGCCTCGCGCTTCTCACCTCGCTCCTTCGCGCGCAGGGCCTCTTCTTCGCGCGTGTGCGGCTCGCCGTGCACCTCGAGGGAGTCGAACAGCGTCTTCGTCACCTTCACCACCTGCTTCACGGCGCGCTCGAAGGCCGCCTCGTTGTGCTTGGCCGGCTTGTTCATGCCCGTCAGCTTGCGCACGTACTGCAGCGCCGACGCCTCAATCTCTGCCTCGGTCGCTGGAGGCTCGAAGTGATGCAGACGGCGAATGTTGCGGCACATGGAAGACCTCCTGAAGTCGGTTGCCATGGATCAACACAACACTTTCGACGCCTCGTCTACGCTTCGCGCGTGTCGCGGGTGCTCCTCATCATGGTGTTGGTGGTCGGCTGCGGGCCGCAAGTCACGACGACGCCGCCGCAGTGGTTCGACGACGACCTGGCCGGTTGTCGAATCGGCGGCGCCGCGCCTCAGTCGGTCGACGACGTCATCGCGCGCATCAACGCGCTGCCGATGCCCGTGAGCGTCGCGTGCTTCACCGCGAGCCTGCCGCGCCCACTCTCGCTCGTCGCCACCTCGAGCCGCTTCAGCGCCCAGCCCGCGGGCAGCGCCGAAGACCCGCGACTGTTCCTCTTCACGGGCACCGCGATTCTCAGCATCGTGACGGGAGGCGACGGCAAAGACCTGCTCGAGGTCGGAGAGCTCGTCACCCCAAGCCGCACGCTCAAGGCCGAGTTCAAGTTTCCGGTGACGGCGCCCATCACGCGCGAGGCCGGCTACGCGCACCTCGACTACATTCCCGCCAGCACGACCTGTGGCCTGTGTCACAGCGCCGAGCAGGCCCACCCGGCACACCCGATGGCGCGCGTCTCGCTCGCGCTCCGCCCGCCTGCGCGCACCAGCGTTTCACTCGAGAAGACCCGCAGCTTCGCAAGCGCCTGCGACCGCGAGACCCAACGCGACCGCTGCCTGCGCTGGGCGAGCGTCTTCGGCTTCGGTGAGGTCGTCGACGGTGTCTTCCCGGCCGAGTTCGGTGACTTCATCAAGTAGCCTGTGTTTCAGGCCGTTTCAGAAGGGAACGTCGCATCCGTGGTTTCCCGGGGAGCGGCGCTGGCACAGCGGCTGCTCTGAGCGACGTCATGCTCGACTCCACCCAGCCCATCGCCCGTCTCGTCCTCGACCACTCCGAATGTGCGGCGGTGCTGCAGCGCCATCGCATCGACTACTGCTGCAACGGGCAGCTCTCGCTCGAAGAGGCGGCGAAGGCGCGTGGGGTGGACCTGGCGTTGGTGCTGGGCGAGCTCGAGGTCGCGATGAAGCAACGGCTGCCGGAAGACGGGCAGCCCGACCTGCGCCACCTCGACACCGCGCAGTTGGTCGACCGCGCACGCACCCACTTCCACGACCCGCTGCATCGCACGCTGCCCTTCGTACGGGCGCTCTCGGCGAAGGTGAAGCGGGTGCATGGTGACCGAAGCCCTTCACTGGTCGAACTCGATGCGCGGTTGAGTGAGCTGACGGCGGCGCTGCTCTCACACCTCGAGGCCGAGTCGACGCAGTTGTTCCCGGCGCTGCTCAGCGGAGCGCCCGCGAGCGCGCTGCTCACCGAGGCGAAGAGCGACCACCATGGCGTGCGGGTGTTGCTCGAGCGCGTGCGTGAGGCCGCCGATGACTTCGAACCGCCCGCGTGGGCGTGCAACAGCTACCGCACGCTGTTCTCAGAATTGAAGTGGCTCGAGCACGACGTGTTCGCGCTGATGCACCTCGAGAATCACGTGCTGCTGCCGAGATTCGGTCATGAGCAGTGAACGGGAACGCCTGCGCGCGGTGGCGCTCGAGACGCTGCGCGACGTCATCGACCCCGAGGTGGGGCTGAACATCGTCGACCTGGGGCTCGTGTACGGCATCGACGCGGTGGGCGGCTCGCTGCAGGTGCAGTTGACGATGACGACGCCTGCGTGCCCGCTCGGAGAACAGATTCAACGCGACGCCGAAGAGCGGCTGCGCACGGTCGCCGGAGTCGACGACGTCACGGTCGAGCTCGTCTGGGAGCCCGCGTGGACGCCGGATCGCATCTCCGCGGTGGGGAAGCAGTTGCTCGGGTGGGCTGCATGAGTGCGCACCTGAACGCCGCTTCCGGCTCCCGACCTGGCGAGGTGAACAGTCGCTCGCACAGCTCCTCGCTGGCTGCAGCCTCGCGAGCGCGCGACGAATCCGTGCCGCGGTCGCTCCGCATCGGAAGGGCCGCAACCCTCCGTACAGGAGTTCGCGACGACGACGGTTGCACGCTGGTGCTCCGCTCGGACGACATCGGTGCGCAAGCACCTTCTCGAGCTCGAGCGGTCGTGCCGCGGTTGCATGGCACACGCGTTCGCGAGGACGACGGTTGCTCCCGCGTGCTTCGCTCGAACGACATCAGTGCGCATACGCCTTCTCATTCTCGAGCGATCAAGGAGCCGCGGTTGCATGGCACACGCGCTCGGGAGCACTCGGTGAACGGTTGCCTGCACTCCATCGGTCCGTGCTCGTTCGCGTATTCGCAAGCGCACATGCTCCACATCAGTCCGCTTGTGCTTTTCCGTGCTCGAGCGCTGCAGCCGCACCCGTCAGCGGTTCGTTCGAGCGGGACAGATCAGCTCGCGAGGCATCGATGATGACCGTTCGTCGGGGTCTTCTGCTCTTCGTCGCCGCTGCTGCGCTGACCGCCGTGCTCGGAGGCCTCGCGCGGCTCGGGCTCGCCATCGGCTTCGGCCCCTCGGTTGCCGACCGCCACGGCCCCTTCTTCGTGCTCGGCGTCTTCGGCACCGTCATCTCGCTCGAGCGCGCCGTCGCGCTGGGTCGAAGCTGGGCTCTGGCCGCGCCAGTCGTCAGCATCGCAGCGACGCTCGCCTTGCTGGCCCAGCTCTCGTTCGCACCGGGCCTCTTCGTCGTCGCGGTCGCGTTCACCCTCATCGTGAACGCCGCCATCATTCGAAGGCAGTCCGCCGCGTTCACCTGGCTCATGCTGCTCGGCTCGGTCGCGTCCTTCGCGGGCACGCTCGGCTGGGCACACGGCGCGACGGTCTTCGACGTCACCCCGCAGTGGATGTCGTTTTTCGTGCTCACCATCGTGGCCGAGCGGCTCGAGCTCTCTCGGCTCGCGCCGACACCGACCTGGGCCAGCCGCGCGCTCGTCATCGTCTCCCTCGCGCTCGCCGGGGCCTCGGTGCTCGGGCTTCGGTTGCTCATGGGCGCGACCCTCGTACTGCTCGGGCTGTGGCTGGCGCGCTTCGACCTCGCGCGGCGCACGGTCCGGTTGTCAGGCCTGCCGCGCTTCACGGCGCTCGGCGTGCTCGCCGGAGCCGCGTGGCTCATCGTCACCGGCGCGCTCCTCGTGCATACGCCGCCCATTCCCGCAGGGCCGCTGGCCGACGCTGCGCTTCACGCGCTCTTCGTCGGCTTCGTGCTCTCGATGGTGTTCGCCCACGCGCCCATCATTCTTCCCGCCGTCGCGCGCGTGTCGCTGCCCTTTCACCCTGCGCTGTTCGTACCGCTCGCGTTGCTCCATCTCGGGTTGCTGGTGCGCGTGACGGGAGACCTGCTGGCCCTCCATTCGCTTCGCGTCGTCGGTGCGACGACGAACGTTCTGTCGTTGGTGCTCTTCGCGGCGTCGGTCATCATCACCCGCCGGCGACCCACCGCGACTGCGCTGCGAGTGGAGCCTTCGATGCCATGACCTCGTCGCGCCTGCTCTCGGTGGCACTGCTCGTCACGCTCGCCCTCGGCGTGTGGATGCGCTGGGCCCTCGCAGGCGCACTCGTACTGCCCATCGACTTCGCGCACCTTCGCCACGCGCACTCGCACCTCGGCGCATACGGCGTGTTGTTTCCCCTCGCGTTCGTCGCGTGGCGAGCCGCAGGAGCACCGGCTCCCGGCCCACGCGTCATGGTCGTCTACGCCGCCGCCACCGTGCTCGCGACTTTCGGGTTTCTGCGCGCGGGCTACGGCGTCGACGCCATCATCGGCAGCACCATCGTCGGAGCGCTCTGGCTGCACGGCGCGTTCCGGCTTCGTCACCGCGTGCTGCGCCTCGACGACCCGCTCGCGCTCGTGCCCTTCGGCATCGTCGCCGCGATGACTTGCGTGCCCTTCATCGCGTTCACGCTGCGCAGAGACCCTCCGCTCGCGCAGCACCTCGTCGCGACGTTCCTCTCGGCGTTGTTGCTGGTGGTGGTGGCTCCGTCGGCGCTCTCGGCCATCGGTGCGCGAGCGTGGCCTTCACCGGTGCTCACGGTCGCAGGGCTGGCGAGCGCCGCCGCGCTCGGAGTGTGGCCCTCTGCACCAGCCCGCCTCGGCCTCGCCGTCTACGCGCTGTTCTTCCTCTCGGTGCTGCGCGAGCGCGCCATCGCACCAGTCCTTCGCGCCTCGTGGGCCGCGGTCGGAGCGGGTCTGCTCGCGATGGCGCTCGGCCTCATTCCCAACGTTCGGCCCGCGGTGTTGGGCGCGCTGCACTTCCTGGTGCTCGGGCCGGTGTTGTTGAGCCTCACGCGGCAGCGGTGGTCGCTCGCCTCGCCCTTCGCGTTGGCGGCCGGGTTTCTCGCGGTCGGGCTGCTCACCGCGCCGCTGGTGTTGCAGGCGCTCGACGTCACGCGGTGGACGATGGAGGTGTCGGCGCTGGGCGGCACGCTCGTGCTGGCGTGGTGGTTCGTCGCGGTCGTGGTGGCTCCGCGCTCAGTTGCCAAACCTGAAGTTGCAGCATGAGACGATTCCCTTGTCGGGGTCTCGCCGCCCCTCGCAGGTCGAGGTGACGCCGGCGTGGGTGCAGCTGCAGGTCACCCCACGACCCGAGTCGAGGCACTTGCTGTCGATGAGGTCACCCTCACATTCGGCGCGCTCGGACCGGCCCTGTTGTGGGCTCGGCAGCGGGCCGCTGTTGTTGCCGGCGGGCCTCGTGAGCTTGCTGTATCGGTTCACCATGTCGAGGGCGGGGCACCAGGTCGCCTCGACGCGCCCGCGAAAGGCGCGCCCGTCGCTGAGCTCGCTCTGAAACGAGAACGTTCCCACGTCGCCCGTCACGAGCTGGTCGATGACGACGCGGTTCTTCGTCGAATGCAGCACAGGCTGCGCGCCCTCGGAGAGCGAAGCCCCCGGCGTTCCCAGTCTCAGGTCGTCGGGGGCCACGAGCGCTGGGCCCTCCGTCGCGCTGCGCACCACGAGCCAGCCCAGCGGCGCAGTCACCCCGACGGGCCGCGACAGCGTGTTGACGAAGCCATCGTGCACGTCGGGCACCATGCGCGCGTTGCAGACGTTGCGTGCGTCATCGAAGCGCTGACACAGACCAGGCTGGTCGCCGAAGACGACGAGGGTAGTGGGCGGGGCGAGCGAGTGCTGAAGCGAGAAGAAGACCGCGTCTTTCACCTCGAACGCCTTGTCGCCGAGCGACACCTCGAGCACCGGTTGCCCCTGACACGCACACACCCCAACGACGACGAGCCACGCCAAACGCCTCATGAATTTTCACCCTCCCAGGGCCAGAGGATCCGCGAGCGCACGGAATCGGCCCACCCCTGTTGACGAGCGATGCAGGCTTCGCGCGAAGTTCACCCGTGACGCGCGCGCGGCCCTGGTTGAGCCTGCTCGTACCGCCCCTGGCGCTGGCCTCGAGCTTCGCCGTGGCGGCGGTCGCGTTGCTGGCCAGTGGCAGCGCGACACCCGAGACGGTGGGAGCGCGGCTACAGGCAGCTCCGGCCATTCCCGCGACCGCCGGGTTCGTCGCGACGTTCCTGGTCGTGAGGTGGTTCGCGAGACGAGAAGGGCGAACGCTCGCCGCGTTGGGCTGGAGCACGCCGACGGTCGCGACCATCGGCCTCGGGCTCTTCGCGACGGTGCTCTTCACGCCGCTCAACACGTTCGTGTTGTTCCCGCTCGTGCACGCGGCGGATCCCTCGTTCGACCCGTCGGCGAGCGCGCTCTCGTTGCCACAGGTCTTGATGCTCTTCGGGTGCGCCGTCGTGGCGGAAGAGACGACGTATCGCGGCTACGCGCTGGTCGTGCTCGAGGAGCGGCTCGGCGCGGCACGGGCCGTCATCATCACCTCGCTCGCCTACGCGCTGCTGGCGCCGGGCCCGACGTGGCCGCCGAAGCTCTGGGCCCTCGGGTTCGGGCTGCTCGCGGCCGGGCTTCGTCGCCAGGCTGGCTCGCTGTGGCCAGTGGCGCTCCTGCACCTGTCGGCGTCACTCGGGCCGAAGCTCCTCGGCGATTCAGTCTGAAACGCAGCGGAACGCCTTCTCCACCAGCCTGCGCAAAGTCATCGATTCCCCGTTCTTCTGACGCGCGCAGGTGCGGCGCCGTGTCGCAGGGTGTCGGGCACGGCGATGGCAGAGGGTGGCGTCGATGCGCGGCGCACTCCTCGGGCTCGTGTTGGTGTTGCTCCCCTCGGGCGCGAGGGCGGCGGCCTGCTGCATGTCGGCGACGTCGTTCGGCGTCGGTCGGCTGCTCGTCTGGGAGGACTTCGCGGTGGGCGTGCAGCTCGGCCACTCGCGCATCGTCGGCCAGTACGACCCGCAGCGCGCCTATCGCGCCACCGGCACCGCGTTTCAGGACGGAATCACGCGGCTCGAGCCGTGGGCCATCGTTCGTCTCGGCGAGCGGGTGCAGGTGCAGGCGCGCGTGCCGGTGTTGGTGAACGACCGCGAGGCGGGCACGACGAGTCAGGTGGTGGGCGGGCTCGGAGACGTGGGCGCGGCCGTGCGGCTCGAGGCCATCTCGCTCGGGGAGTTCGACCGCGTGCCCTCACTGGGCTTCACGCTGGGCGTGCTCGCGCCGACCGGCCGTCGAGCAGAGCAGGGGTTTGCTCCACTCGGTGCAGGCGCGACGGGGCGCGGTGCGTGGGGCGCGTCGCTGGCGCTCGAGAGCGAGTACACGTGGCTGCCCTGGTACGTGCGCGTCGACGCGGGCGTGAGCGTGTTCGCGCCGTTCGTTCGCACCGACACGCACGCGACGCAGTGGTTCGGCCCCGTCGTGCAGACGGCCGTCTCGGGTGGGCGGGAGTTGGTGCCCGACAAGCTCGTGCTCGCGCTCTCGGCGCAGCTCGAGTGGGAAGCGCCGCTGCGTCTCGAGGGCGAGGTCGTTCCCTCGTCGGCCGGCTTCGTTCCGTCACTCGTCACTTCGTTCTCCTGGCGGGTGGCGCCGCACTTCACGCTCGTCACCGCGCTCTCGACGAGCGTGTGGCCTGGCGGCGTCGGGCAGAACCGAGACGCGCGCCTCGGCGTCAGCTTCGGAGGCCGCTATGGCCACTTCTAGAATCGCCTTGCTGTGTTTGATCAGCGCCTGCACGGGCGCGCGGCAGACTGTGCGCTCCGACCCGGCGCTCACGCTGCGAAGCTCGACCGGAGCAGTCGTCACGCTGGAGTCGCTCACGAAGAACGCCGACGCGACCGTGCTCGTCTTCTGGAGCGCCGGCTGCCCCTGCGTTCGCCGCTATCAGGCGCGGGTCGACGCGCTTCGTGAGCGGCCGGGCGTGCAGGTGCTGGCCATCTCGAGCAACGCGGGCGAGTCGTTCGACGAGGCGCTGCGGGTGGCGAACGAGCGCGGCGTGAAGGTGCCGCTCTATCGCGACGACACGGGCGCCATCGCCGCTTTCGTGAACGCGCGCAGCACGCCCACCGTCGCGGTGCTCGACCGGACAGGCGCCGTGCGCTTCACCGGCTGGCTCGACAACGAGCGCGAGGTGGGCGCCGACGACCGCGAGCCGTGGCTCGAGCGCGCGCTCGAGGGCGTGCTCGGTGGCTCCAGCTTCGCCGCGCGCACCCCGACGTGGGGCTGCACCATCACCAGACACCTCTTCACCCCCGAGCCGCAGCACTGCAGTGCCGTTCATTGACCAAGGGAGCAACTCCTCATGCGTCGTCTCATCAGCCTCGTCTCGTCTCTCCTCGCGCTCGTGGCCTGTGGTCCCGAAGCCGTCAGCCAGCAGCCTCCCGCGCGCCTCGTGCTCGCGAGCACCAGCGTGGCTCCCTTCGACGCCGAGCTCGCCTCGACCGCCGTGCTCTCGACGGGCCTCACCACCGTGTGGCTCACCGTGAAGGACCAGGGCAAACCCGTCACCGACGCCACCGTCATGCTGATGCCGGTGATGACGATGCCGACGAAGTCGCACGCGTGCCCCGTGGTGGGTGAGACCGTGCACGAAGGCAACGGCGTGTACCGCGGCCAGCTCGTCTTCCAGATGCCGAGCGCCGACATGGGCACCTGGTCGCTGAGCGCGAAGGTCGTGCGTGGTGGCGTCGAGTCGAAGCTGACCTTCGACGCGCTCGCGGTCGGAGACTCGGGCCTGGCGCGCAGCTTCGTCTCGGGTGACGCGAAGTACGTGATGAGCGTCTCGTACCCCGAGGCGCTGAAGGTGGGCCTCAACCCCGTCGTCGTCACGCTGCACCGCATGCAGGACATGATGACGTTCCCCGCGTTCGACGACGCGACGCTCGAGATGGTGCCCGAGATGCCCGCGCATGGGCACGGCTCGTCGAACAACGTGGCGCCCACGCTGAAAGCTCCAGGCCGCTACGAGGGCGTGGTGAACTTCTCGATGCTCGGCGACTGGAAGACGACGTTCACCGTGAAGTCGGCCGCGGGCGTGATGACGACCCAGAGCATCGACACGAAGCTCTGAGCCTGCTCTTCGCGCGCATCACCTGTTCCACGAACGCAAGGATTGCAACCGGCGCTCATGGTCAGGAATGGGAGGTCACGAACGCCGCCCCCTCGCGCCCTCGTCCCAGCTGCTGATCAGACCGTTGCCACCACAAGATTCCGATGGGCTGTGTCGAACGAATGGCTGATCACGACGACGAATTCGATGTCTTGACGCCGAGCAATGCTTGGGGAACGTCGCGTTGACTGGCACGAGGAGTGAACTGATCAACGTCATGTTCGAGAAACCGGTCGATTCGTGCGCCTCGTGTCCCCTGCATGCCGGCGGCAGGTGTGCCTTCGTTCCCCGCAAAGTTCGCGCAGGCGAGCGGCTCTGGGAGCAGGGTGAAGTGCCGCCCGAGGTGATGTTCGTGCAGACGGGCACTGTCGCGTTGACCGCCACCGACGCCGAAGGAGGGCACTGGTGGAACGGCGTTCGTGGCCCGCGCTCGCTGCTCGGCATCGAGGCGATTCAAGGCAAGCCGGCCCGTGCGCGCGCCGAGGTGGTGACCGACGCGTCGCTGTGCACGGCCGACCCGGTGATGCTGCGCGTGCAGATGGGCACCGACGGCGGCACGCCGCAATATGCCGAGCTCACCGCCGCGATGGTGCCGCTGCTGCTCGAAGAGCTCGACCGTCGCAGCGAAGAGTCATCGGGCCGCTCGGGCACGGCGCTGTCGAGAGTGGCGCGCTTCATCCTCGAGCACTCCGAGGTCGTCGCCAGCGGCCAGCGAGGGCCGTTCTCGAAGCGGCACGTCGCGTCGATGCTGGGCATTCGCCCCGAGACGATGTCGCGCTGCCTGGGCGCGCTGACGAAAGAGAACATCATCACCGTGGGCCGGCACATCACCGTCAACGACCGCGCGAAGCTCGAAGCCATCGCCTCACCGCCGCACGTGCCCACCGCGCCCGCGCCTCGCAAGCGCACGAAGCCGGCTGAGCCCAAAGGCGAGTAGCTCCCATCGCGGGTTGGCTTCCTCGACCGCTGGCCGGTTTCAGGTTTTGGTCGACCGCCCCGCATGTTCCCCGCCCGCCGTGAGGTGCTCCGCCAGAAGTCCGGCACGCTCCTCGAGACGCCCCTGCCGTTGTTGCTGCACGCGCTGCTCGTCGACGAGCGCAACGCCACCCTCGAGCTGAAGCTGCGCAACCTCGAGAAGCGCGTCTTCTTCGAGGGCGGTGTGCCCGTCGGCTGCGAGTCGAACCTGCTGCACGAGACGCTCGGGCCCTCGCTCGTCGAGAAGGGGAAGCTCACCGAGGCGCAGCACCACACCGCGCTCGCCGAGAGCGCCGCGGCCGGCAAGTCGCTGCAGTCGTGGCTGCTCGAGAAGCAGCGGCTCTCGGCCTTCGACCTCTTCAAGCACCTGCAGGCCATGCTCGGCCGAAGCCTGCTCGACGCCTTTCGCTGGAGCGACGCGACGTGGAAGCTCGCGCCCGTCGAAGACCAGGAAGCGCCGGTGCGCATCAACCCGATGCAGCTCATCTTCACGGGTTGTCAGCACCTGCCGTCGAGCGCGTTGGCCGCCCAGCTCGCCACGCCGCCCACCGAGGTGTTCGGCATGCTCCCCGACGCGCCCAGCGTGCAGGAGGAGCTGAAGCTGTCGGCGAAGGAGACCCGCCTGCTGCAGGCCATCAAGCGCAAGGCGACGGTGGCTGAGTTGGTCGCGCTCCCCGGCTTCACCGTCGAGGACGTACACCGGCGGCTCTACGCGCTGCGCCTGCTCGAGTTCATCGACACGGCTGCGGCCATCGCAGCGATGCCCGTGCGCTCGAGGCCGACACCGGTTCCACAGGTCGAGCCCATCGCCACGTCGAAGACCGCCGAGGGGCTCTCTTTTCTCGACGACGATGAGGCGGCCCAGAACCTGCTCGTCGCCGAGTTCATGTCCTTTCGCAGCAGAGACGCCTTCGAGGTGCTGGGCGTCGACGTGGACACGCAGGGCGTCGCGCTGCAGCGCGCGTTTCTGACGAAGGCGAGCGCACTGTCTCCGCTGCGCTTCAAGAACGCCGAGGCGAGGACGCGGGCCGAAGCGCTGCAGCTGGCCTACGCGAAGGCGTTCGGTGCGTTGAGCGAGCCAGAGACGTGGCAGCAGCATCGCGACCGCCGCGCCGCGAGAGACTCGAAGTCGCCCGCCGCGATGAAGCAGAAGGCCGCCGCCGAGGCGGTGAAGATTCGCACCCACCTGCTCGACGCGCAGTCGCAGTTCGACGAGGGGAGACGGCGGCTCTCGGCGGGCAACACGCGTTCGGCCATCGAGCACTTCCAGTACGCGCTCGACATCGAGCCGCGTGGCCGGTTCCTCGCCTGGCTCGCGTGGGCGAAGTACCAGGCTGAGCCGAACGGCGCCGAGGCGTGTCTGGAATTGCTGGTCCGCGCGTGCGAGCAGGAGCCGACGTGTGAAGAAGCGCACGTGTGGCGTGGTGACCTGTCGATGGTGCTGGGCCGCTCAGCCGACGC
The DNA here is from genome assembly GCA_040275325.1 of Myxococcaceae bacterium. Lineage (GTDB taxonomy): Bacteria > Myxococcota > Myxococcia > Myxococcales > Myxococcaceae > Xiheimicrobium. The sequence goes on from JBEOKA010000112.1 coordinate 35,238, forward strand.
AGAGGCGGCGTTTCGGCAGGCCGTGAAGCTGGCTCCGAAGAACGCGAAGTACGCCGAGGCGCTGCAGCACGCGATGAAGTTGACGCGGGGCCGATGACGAAGCGCGCTACGGCCGCTGAACGGCCAGCCGCCCGGCCAGCGCGGTGCCGACGGTGGCGAGCAGCGCGGTCGAGAGCCCCAACCACTCGACGCCCGAGAACCACGCCGCCGCGGCGCCCGTCAGCAACAACGTGAGCCGCGCGGCGATGGCGAGCGGGTACGAGTGAACCGGCCACCGCGCTCTGGGAGACAGCACCAGGCCCCACACGCTCGCGACCACCAGACACGACGCCACCGCGGCCAGGGCACCCACGACTCCAGGCGACAGCGCCCACGCCCACCTGCCGAGCCCCGCGAGCATTCCAAGCTCTGCGAGGAAGACCATCGTCGCGCCGACGTGCTTCACGCGGCCCACTGTGCACGAAGTCGGGCGGAGCTGCTCGAACGACCGCGAACCAGTCCTTTCGGCTTTGGCGTCACGCACCAGCCCGAGCCGTTCTCGATGTGCTCGCGATGATGTGAGTCGCGACGGACGGTGCGGGTGGGCGCACGTCTCCAGGTCCTCGCGCAGGAGCGCTCGCTGCGCAGTCGTGAGACGATGTTTCCTGAAACGCCAAGCGGGCGACGTGGTGTGCACGCCGCCCGCGAGGTCTGCATCGATGAAGCGTCGTTCAGCGGTACGCCACCTCGCGCTCCCAGTAGGCGTCGGCGCTCTGCCACTGGTTCAAGATGACGCCGAGGTCGTTGCGGTTCACCTTCCACGCGCCCTGCGGCTGCACCGCGAGCCACTTCGTGCCGACGATGGGCTTCAGCTCGGGCAGCGCCTTCTTGTCCGCCGCGGCCGTCACGATGGACTTCGCCTTCTTGCAGTCGACGACGGTCGCTTCACGGTAGTCGGGGTAGTCGAAGTACGGCGCGCCGTAGGTCGAGCCGCCCTCGTACTGCTTCACGAAGATGCCGGGGCGCATGACGCACTCGGTGCGAGCCACCGAGCCCGTGGCCTTGTCGAGCTCGGCCACCACCGTCGCGTCGAGGCCGTGCTTCTTCGCGTAGGTGCTGGCGAAGCGCAGCGTGCGGTACGTCCACTCGGTCATCGGCACCTCGACGAGCTGCGAGGCCCAGCGCGACGAGTCGTGCACGGTGAAGCCCTCACGCTTCCAGCCAGCGCGGCGCGCGAACTCGGTGCGCAGCGCCTTCGCCTTCGCCGCGTCTTTCACCTGCTCGACCAGCATCTCGAACTTCACGTAGCCCTTCGCCCAGTACACGAGCGCTTCGGAGCCGGCGAAGCGGCCGTCCTTGCAGAGCCGCTTCACGTCTTCGTCGGTCTCGGGCAGCCCGTCGTGCTCGACGAACACGGCCTTGCACACCGCGACGTCGAAGTCGTTCGAGCTGGGGAACTTCTTCCACCGCAGCGCCTCTTCACGACGCGAGACCTCGCTCACGTCACCCGGCTCGTAGCCCATCTTGCCGATGGCGACCTTGCCCGACGGCTTCTTCTCCATGCCGGTGATTTCGTGCAGCGTGCCCACGTACTCGCGCGCCAGCATCTCGGCGAACTGCTCGTCCGAGCTGGTGGCCCAGATGGAGTTTGGCTTGGCCGGTGCGCTCGACGAGCTCCCGAAACTCGAGCCGCTGCTCGACGACGCGCTGCTGTTGGTGACGCTCGAGCGGGAAGACGACGAGGGCGTCGAGCTGCCGGGAGTGCCGAGGGTGATGCCCGGCAGTCGCAGCACGCACGCCTGCAGGCCGACGAGGATGACGAGAGACGACAACACGCGCTTCATGAGAGGTCCTTTGGGGAAAGAGAGAGGAGTGAGTCCTCGTCTTCCCGACGGAAGGGCCTCGGGCGATTTTGCGTGCCTGGCTAGGCGTCGATGGCCGGGGCAGACAGGCCCGCTCGCACCAGCGGGGTGGATCTGACGAGGGAGCGCCGAGACTCGCCCAGCCGCGCCGCCGACAGGTTCTTCGGAATTCGCCCGCCCAGCACGGCCTTGGCCGCCGATACTCCGAGCGCGAGACCGGTCGTCATGCCTGCGCCTCCGAACCCCGTGCACCAGTACAAGCCCGGCACCGTCGGGTCGGCACCGATGATGGGCAGCCGGTCGGCCGAGAAGGTGCGCAGCCCGGCCCACGCGCGACGAACGGAAGCGCTCGCGAGCGAAGGTGTCACCGCCGAGAGCTTCTCGGCGAGCAGCGCCAGCGAGGCCTGGTCGACGACGGGCGCCGCCTCTGGCTCGACCGCCACCTCGTCACACGGCGACGCGAGCACGCCGCCCGACTCTGCGCGCAGGTACACCTGCTTCGACACGTCCCACACCACCTGGCGCACGTGAACGCGGTTCGCAGGCTCGAGCAGGGCGAGCGTTCTTCGATACGACGTCACGCCGACGCGCGAGCCCGCCAGGGCCGCCAGCCGCCCCGAGTGGGCGCCCGCGGCCAACACCACCGCGTCGGTCAGAAGCTCCCTGGCGCCCTTCATCGTGAGTGCCCACCGCGCGCCGCGGAATGACGAGAGGCCCGTGACCTCGGCCCCGAGGCGAACCTCGACGCCCAGCTTCCGGCACGCACCCTCGAGCGCGCGGGCGATGCGGTGCAGGTCCATCACGCCGCCTGCCGCCAACCACAGCCCCGCCTCGGCAGAGCCGCCTTCGAGCACCGGCACCCGCTCGGCGACGGTGGGCCAGCGCTGCGCTACCAGGTCGACGCGCGCCGCTTCGACCGCGAGCCGGCGCACGGCCTTCGCGGCGCCCGCCAGCACCAGCCCGCGCGCGTCGAGCCACGCCGTGCGATGGCCCAGCACCTCGTCGAGCAGCTTCGCGGTGCGGTGGGCGAACAACGTCATCACCGCGTCGTCTTCGAGCGGCCGGTAGATGGCGGCGTTGAGCCCCGACGCGCCCGAGAACGGCGCCTCACCACGCTCGAGCAGCGTCACCCGAGCCCCCGCGCGCGCGAGCCCGAGTGACGTCGACAGCCCTGCGATGCCTCCGCCGATGACGACGACGTGCACGAAAGCGCTCCTTCTTCAGAACTGAATCGTCCGCTCGTCGTGGCAGCGGTCCTGGAAGTAGCCCTTGTCGGCGTAGAACTCGCGCCACAGCCGCAGGTAGCCCTGCGTCACCTGCTCGGGCGTCATCTGCTTCGGCTGGTACACGCAGTTCGCGTCGTTGTACTTGCGCCACTCCCTCGTGAGGATTCGGCCCTCGGCTTCGAGCCGCTTGAAGCTCGGCGTGCCGGGGTAGGGCGTGAAGATGGCGAACTCGGCCTTGCGAATGCCCGACTTCTTCGCGAACTCGAGCATGCGGTCGACGGTGCCCACGTCGTCGTCGTCCTGGCCGAAGAGGAACGAGGTGTACGGCTCGATGTCGGCCTCGAAGCACTTCGCGATGGCCTTGTACGCGCGGTCGAGCTGCACCTGGTCTTTGCCGGTGAACGCCCGCATCGTCACCGGGTCGAAGCCGCCGACGAGGTAGAACATCTTCACGCCCGCGCGCCGCGCCTTCTTCAGGAGCGCGATGGGCGTCGCCAGAATCATCGGCATCGAGATGCCCACGTAGCTGACGGTCGCCTCTTTCCCCTCGGCGATGAGGTGGTCGAAGAGCGACTCGAGCAACCGGTTTCCCTTGCCGGGCAACCACGAGGTGTCTTCGGTGAGGCAGGCGCGCTTGCCCTTCGAGCCGAGCTGCTCCAGCTGGGTGACGACCTGCTGTAGGGTGAACTCGCGCAGCTGCTTTGTCATCGAGACCGGCAGAATGCACGAGTGGCAATTCAGCGGGCAGCCGCGTGAGAGTTGTACCGGATAGTCGTCGGGGTGAAAGGCGGGGCCTTCGCCGTCGATGTACAGAGAGACCTTTGGTGGCGGCAACGTCGTCAGGTCGACCGGCACGCGCTCATAGCGGCGCTGAAGCCCACCGGCCTCGAAGTCCTTCAGCAGCTGCAGCCACGCGCCTTCACCTTCGCCGACGACGACGGCGTCAGCGTGCTCCATCACGACCTCGGGCATCGCCGTGGTGAAGAGCCCGCCTGCGACAGTGGGCTTGCCCTGTTTGCGGAAGTAGTCGGCCAGCTCGAGGCCGCGCGAGGCGGCGGCGGTGAAGAACGAGAGCGCGACGAGGTCGGCGTCAGTGGGGCGCGCCGCGTCTTGCAGGCGGTCGTCGCGGAACTCCATCTGCCAGTGCGGCGGCAGAATGGCGGCGAGGGCGGCGATGCCCAGCGAGGGCGAGCCGAGGTACTCGTTCATCGGCACGTACTCGAGCAGCTCGGGGTGGGCCTGGGCGTGACGCTGGAAGCGCGGGTAGACGAACAACACCTTCATGACATGGCTCCGGGGCGCTCGAGGCCGAGCACCTGGTGGAAGAGGGAATCATCTGCTGACACCGCTGCGGCCTGCGCGACGACGACGCGGGCTTCCTGCTCGATGAGGCGTGCCATCGCGAGGTGCGAGGCGGACTGAGATTCGTGGGCGCGCTCGGTCGCGGCGCGTGAGGCCATCACCCACTCGGTGGCGATGCCCAATGCATGCAACAGCCGCGGCGTGCGGAAGACGCGCAGCTTGTATTTCGATGACAAGGATTGCGCGAAGTCTGCCAGCGCGCTCTCGAGCTCGTTGATGGAGTGCTTCGGGCCTTCTTGCGCCCGCCGCGCCAGCTCGCTCGTGCCGAGGTGGGTGAGCAATACGTCGTTGGCGCCCTCGAAGATGCGCGTGACGCGAACGTCGCGCAGCACCAGCGCCAAGCCGGTGTCTTCGATGAAGCCGAGCGCGCCGTGCAGCTGCACCGCCTCGTCAGCGACCCAGCCCGCGCCCTCGGAGCAGAACACCTTCGCCGCCAGCGAACTCACCGCCAGCGCCTCGTCCTGCTCCTTCTTCGCCGTTGCCTGCACCAGCGCCTCCATCGCGAAGTGACGGGCGCGCAGTCGGGCGAGGCGCTCCTTCACGACATCGAGGGCGAACAGCGGCCGGCCGAACTGCGTGCGCTGCGTGGTGTGCTCGGTTGCTTTGTCGATGGCGTACGCCGCCGCGCCACAACACCCAGCCGACATCAGCGTGCGGCCCCACGAGAGAATGTGCGAGAGCATGCGCGCGCCCTGGCCGGGCTCTCCCAGCAGGCGCTCTCTCGGCAGCAGCGCGTCTTCGAAGAGCAGGCTCGTGGTGGAGGAGCCCTTGAGGCCCAGCTTGTGCTCCTCACGCTGCACGGTGAAGCCGCGGTCTTTCGGCTCGACGAGCACGAGGCTTTGACCGCGCTGCGCTCCGCCGAGGCCGGGGGTCGAGACCGCCACCGTGAACAGGCCAGCGAAGGCGCCGTTGGTGACGTAGCTCTTCTCGCCGGTGACGCTGAGCTGGTTGCCCTTCTCGGTGGCGATGGTGCGGAGCGAGGAGAGGTCGCTGCCGGCGCCGGGCTCGGTCGTCGAGAACGCTGCGATGGTCTGGCCGGTCGCGAGCGACGGGAGCCACTGCGCGTGCTGGCCCGGAGAGCCGTAGCGAACGAGCCCGCGGGTGCCGAGGCCGAGGTGCAGGCCCACCGACACCGCCACCGAGCGGTCGAAGCGCGCGACCTCGTCGACGACGTGACACGCATCTGAGAGCGCCAGGCCCGCGCCGCCGTGTGCTTCGGGCAACGTGATGCCGAAGAGGCCCAGCTCGGCGAGGCCGTCGAGCACGTGCTTCGGAATCTTCGCGGCCGCGTCGATGGCCTGCGCGTTCACTTCTTTGGCGCAGTACCGACGGGTCTGCTCGGTCAGCGCCGCGACGACGTCGGAAGGCATGTCACGCCGCCTTCTTCGCGAGGAACACCTTCACCAGCTCGATGGTCTGCGCGACGGTGTGCACGTCGGCGACGTCCTCCACGCCGACGTCGAGCTCGAAGTCCTCGGCGAGCATCGACAGCAGCTCCATCGACGAGACCGAGTCCATGCCGAGGTCGTCACGCAGCCGCTGCTCGGGCTTGATGTCTTGCGCCTTCACGGGGACGAGCTGCGAGATGAGGTGAATGACGCGGGTCTCGATGGTGGGCTGGGTCATGGGGCGGCTTCCTGGGACTTCGTGGGGATGAAACGAACGCGGCGAGCCCACGCGTCGAAGTCGCGCAGCGTCTCGTCGAGGGGGCGGTAGGTGACGCCGAGCTGTTGACGGCTCCGTGTGGCGTCGATGAACGGGCCGTGAATGATGAGGTCGACGAGCTCGCGCGCGAGGCGGGCCCGCGGGCCACCTTCTACAGCGCGGTGCTCTTCGGCGTCGGCGAAGGCGATGGCTTCGGCGTCGCTCAGCGCAGGCGGAGCGGTGACGCCATAGAACGCAGCGGCGACTTCGAGCAGTGACTGCAGGCGAATGCTCTCGGCTGAGAGCAGCACGCGCTTCGGCGGAGTGGGCAGGGTGCCCAGCGCGAGCAGGCCCTTCGCCACGTCACGCGCGTCGACCCAACTCACCAGGCCATCGGGGTGCGGAACGTCGAGCCCGCGCGCGAGCCCGACGAGCATCGCCGAGGTGCCGACCCGCAAGTCCCACGGGCCGAGGCACGCACCGGGGCAGGCGACGACGACCTCGAGCCGCGTCTCGGCCAGCGCGCGCGCTTCGAGGTGCCACTTGAGGTCGTGGTACGCGCCCCACGTCGGCGGCACGTCGAAGAGGTCGGCCTCGGTCGAGCCACGGCCATCGGTGCGCGGCGCGACGGTCGCGGTCGATGAGACGTAGACGAGCCGGCGCACGCCCGAGTCTGCTGCGGCGTCGAGCACGCGCTCGAGCCGGGTGAGGCCAATGGAGCGCTCCTTCTCGAGGTCGAGCGAGAGCCGCGGGTAGTGCCCACCGAGGTGGTAAACGACGTCGATGCCCTTCATCGCCTCGCGCAGCGTCTCGGGCGCGTCGAAGTCGGCCTGCACCAGCGGCACCTTGCGTTGACGAAGGGCCAGCACGTTCGTGCGTGCGCGGCGGCCGCAGCGCGGCTGCTGGCCATCGGCGACGAGCGTGTCGACGAGGTTCAAGCCGAGGAAGCCCGCGGCGCCGAGCACGAGCGCGGGCGGTCGGCTGCTCACGGGAGACGTCACGGCGTCACTCATCGAGTCGCCTCGGTGCACGAAGGGCTCGCGACTGATTTGCGGGAGTTCGTCGGCTCACAAGCGAGTCGGATCCGTGAGGAGGCGCTGAGCTGTCGTTCCGAGCGGATCCACGCGACCGTGCTCGCGACCGAGTGTGGGAGTTCGTCGGCTCGCAGGCGAGTCGGAGCCGTGACGAGACGCTGAGTCGTCGCTCCGAGCGAACCCGCGCGGCCGTGCTCGCGACTGAGTCGCGGGAGTTCGTCGGCCCGCAAGCGAGTCGGATCCGTGACGAGACGCTGAGTCGTCGCTCCGAGCGGATCCACGCGGCCGTGCTCGCGACCGAATCGCGGGAGTTTCTCGGCTCGCAGGTGAGTCGCGACGAGGTGCTTGCGTATTCGCGCTCCGAGCGGATCCATGTCGCCGCGCTTGTGGCTGATTTGTCGGAGTTCGCCGGCTCGCAGGTGACTCGGAATCGCGAGGGAACGGTCGCGTCGACGCGGCGTTGTGCCGCGCGTGATCTGTCGAGCTGATCCGAAGCGGCGTGCGTCACGGAGCTGCCGCCTTGGCGAAGCGCGCCGTACATTCCTTGCGACGTAGCTTTCCGCTCGTCGTGCGAGGCAACGCGCCAGCGCCGACGAGTTCGATGCGGTCGACCATCACGCCCAGCTCTGCGCTCACCCGGCCACGAATTCGGTCGACGAGGCCGGTCTCAGACGCGCGGCGCTGCTCCACCACGACGACCAGCGCTTCCTGATTCGTCGCCTGATCATCGACCGAGAACGCGACCACGCCGTTCGGCGGAGGGTCAGCGACATCCGTCACGATGCGCTCGATGTCGGCCGGGTGGAACTTGCGGCCCATCTTGATGATCAGCTCCTTCTCTCTCCCGGTCAGGTGCAGGCGCCCGTTCACCAGCACGCCGCGGTCTCCGGTGAACAACCAGCCATCTCGGAGAGCGCGCGCCGTCGACTCGGCGTCATCGAAGTAGCCCGACATCAACGTCGGCCCACGCACGGTGACTTCACCTTCCTGGCCTTCGTCGACGACGGCTCCGGCCTCGTTGCGAATCGCGACCTCGAGGCTGCGCAGCGGCCCACCACAGCTCGGCACCACGCGGCCCTCGAGCGACAGGTCGGCGTCAGGCGCGCCCTGCGGTTGAAACGCGACGCCGAGCACGTTCTCGGCCAGCCCGTACACGGGCAGCACGACGCCCTTGCGAAGGCCCAGCGGCGCGAACGCGGCCTCGAAGCGCTCGATGGTGGCGCGGTGCACCGGCTCCGAGCCGTTCAACATCGACCGCAGCGGCGACAGGTCGAGGTCCTTCGGAGCGCGCACGCGGCGCAGCACCAGCTCGTACGCGAAGTTCGGCGCCACCGTCATCGTCGCGCCCACGCGGGAACACAGCTCGAGCCAGCGAGAGGGCCGCAGCAGAAACTCTCCCGGCTGAAGCACGTGCACGGGAAAGCCCGCGGCCAGCGAGGTGAGCACCACACCAACAAGGCCCATGTCGTGAAAGAACGGCAGCCACGACACGCCGATGTCTTTCTCAGTGAGCCCGAGCCCTTCAGCCATCAGCCTGGCCGAGAGCGCGGCGGCGCGAGGGCCGATGACGGCGCCACGGGGCCGACCGGTGCTGCCCGACGAGAACTGAATGAACGCGGCGTCACCATCGACTGGCGGCGCGTCGAACTCGACGTCCGATGGAGCCGAGAGCACCGTCCACCCGAGGCCCTCTGCGCGCCCCGGAGCGCACACCACCTTCGCGCGACACGTCTCGAGCAACAGCTTCGCGGTCGCGGGCAGGTCGGCGGCCAGTGACGTCGCGGGCCAGGGAACGGGAACTGCCGTCGCTCCGAGCCACTGCGTGCCGAAGAACGAGCCGACGAAGTCACGGCCGTTGGGGAAGAAGATGGCGACACGGTCACCACGCGTCACGCCGGCTTCCGAGAGCGCCTTCGCCCAGCGTCGCGCGAGCGGCGCCGCGTCAGAGAAGTGCAGCACGTCGGGCGTCGCGCCCTGATGAAACGTGAGCCACGGCCGCGCATCGCCCTCGCGCTCCGAGAGCCAGCGCAACAGCCGCGCATCGGCCGTCGTCGCTTCGGGGCCCGTCACCCACGCGCGCGCCATCAGGCCTCCACCAACCGAACCGTGATGGCCGCGCGGCTCGTCTCGAGCTCACGCCGCAGCACCGCACCACCGCGGAGCGCCCGCAGCAGGCACCAGCTCACGAGGCCCACGCCGATGAGCGCGAGCGGGCCCGAGATGCCTGACGCGACGAGCGCTCCACGAGACGGGCCGAAGACGCTCAGCAGCCGCAGCCCCGCGCTCGCCGTCACGAAGAGAATGCCCGCGTCGAACACGCTCCGCGCAGGCAGCCGCACGCCCTCGAAGCCGGGCACCATTCTTCCCGCGAAGGCCAGCACGCCCAGCTGGCCGAACCCGAGCGTGAACGCATGCCTCGCTGCATCACGCAGCAGCGGAGGCTGCGTGACGCCGAAGAGCGCCAGCGCCTGCCACGTCATCAACACCGCGCCCGCGAGCCCGAAGGCCCACGACGCCACCATGGCGAACCGAATCAGCGGCTCGGGGCCCATCGCGGGCGCCACCTTCTGGAACGGCCGCACCACCCACACCATCACCACGATGGCGAGCGCGGGGCCGAGCCAGAGCACGTCGCTCCACGACTCGTACGGCGTGAGGGTCTTCACCAAAAGCGCCACCGTGCCGAGCTGCCACGCGACGAAGCCGACGCCCTGCCGCGAGACGGGTGGATGCCGAATGCGCATCGCGCACGCGCCGGCGCGCAGCGTGATGCCGAGAATGCAGCCACCGGTTCCACCCAGCAGACCGCTCATCGTCACGAGGTCGAAGGGAACGCGCGCGAGCGGCCCGCCGATGCTCTGACCGAGCTGCCAGCCGAGCAGCATCACCGCCGAGAAGAGCCACCAGCTCGCGCCGCTCGTCACGAACACAGGCAGCCAGTCGGTCGGCGTCGGCCGGCGCAGGAAGAGCTGCCAGAAGAACCGCGTCCACATCGCGACGGCGGCCAGCAGCAGCACCGCGCCCACGAGGCCCATCAACGCGCTGCCGGGCAAGAGCGAGCCGAACCGGCCCAGCACCAGCAACGTCACGCCGCTGATGCCCGCGAGCGCGACCGACTTCACCAGCTTCGGCGACGGCGGCGCGCCACCCATCAACCGCGGCGCGAGGTGAAACGAGATGCCCACCTTCAACAGCCACATGAAGCCGAACACCTGCGCGAGGGCGTGCGACTGGTGATGCTCGACGGGCACCGGCACCTGCAGCACGTGCAGCGACCACAGGTTCCACGCGCCGTTCAACGCGCCGACGAGCACCGTGAACACGACCGACGCGATGACGAAGGGCACCCAGGGAGCGCGGAGGTTCTGCGGCATGAGACGCATGGCGAAGCGCCCTGCTTGCAGATCAGGTGCCGCGGCCTTCGCCCTTGGGCGCCATCAACCACGTTCCATTTCGGAATGATTCGGTGCTTCGTGGTGAAACGTGTGACAGGCCGGGCGTGAGGGTCGTCAAGGCTGCGAGCAGCCGGGCAGGCCTCACCGAAGCAACCGTTGCGCGCGAAGGAACGGGGCGCGACAAAAGCTGCGTCGAACAGGGCGCTCGGGGCACCTCTGAGGCGAGCGGTGCAACGTCAGGTCCACCCGACAGATACAACTTCCAAACGTCGCCAGACGCGGGCATGGAATCTTCCATCACCGCGATGAAGTGGGCCCTCGTCGTCAGCATCGTCCTGAGTTCCGTTCCGTCGCTCGCCGCGACCGATGCCGGCGTCGTGTCGTGTGTCGAGGTGGAACAGCGCCTTCAGACCGCGCAGCGCACGCTGGCTGCCTGCAACGAGCTCACCCGGTCGGCGAACGCGACGAAGGAGCGCTGCGAAGCCGAGCTCGAGGCGGCCGGTGAGAAGCTGAAAGCCGGCGACGCGAAGCTCGACGTCTGCACCCTCGAGCAGACGCAGCTGTGTCAGGAGGCCGCCGTCTTCGCCGCGTCGCTGCTGCAGGGCACCGCGCGCTCCATTGGCACCTGCGTTCCACCCGGCACGCAGCAGCAGCTGCAGGGCCTCGTGTCGGCGTGGGCGTCGGTGTCGAAGAGCCTGGTGGGGTTCGACGACTACGCGACGGGCTCGACCGACATCCTCCCGCGGGTGAATGGCACCTCGGAACCCGAGCGACGGCTCGCGCGCATTCTCGGGCTCAAGGCAGGCGCGCCGCTGTGGAACCGCCGGCTGCTCGTCGCGGCGTTTCGGCTCACCGCGCCGAACACCTGGGCGCGGCTCAAGTCGCAGGGGCCCACCGCGCTCGACGGCTTCTTCGATTCGCGCGGGCCGCTGCCTGCGGGCTTCATCGAAGAGGCGAACGGTGAACACGAAGGGCCCGTCGGGCCGGCAGGGCCGCCGCTCACCGCGGCGCTGCGCATGACGTTGTCGTACCTCGAGCTGGCGAACTGTGAAGACCGCTCCGAGTCGGCCGAGTGTGGGCGCGCACGGCAGCTGCTCGAGCTGCTCGATGACGCAGGCCCGCTCATCGTTCGCCGCCGCGTCGAAGAGATGTGGGCGACGCCGTGTGACGCGCTCAACGCCGACGTGATTCGGGCCTGGCTGCAGGACTTCCCCGCGAGCGGGCGCAAGGAGAAGGAGGCCGCGCTCAGGGAGTTGACCCGCGCCGCGACCAGCAAGCTCTTCCTCTGCTACCTCGGCGACGTCGAAGGCGACCCGTCGTACCGCGCGTGGGTGACGCCGCGGCTGCCAGCGCAGAAGCAGCTCGACGCGCGCGCGCCCGTGGCCCTCGATGCGTTCTCGCAGGCCGTGCGTGAAGGTGACGTGCTCGACCGCTGTGGCCGGGCCGTGCGCGCGATGCAGCGCCTCGAGGTGAAGAATGGCTGCTCCATCGACCGCCCCGACACGCTGACGACGCTGGCGACGTGGGCGCATCAGCCGCTACCGGCCGACGCGAACGACGACGCGCAGCTCTGCCAGAAGGTGGCCTCGCTCATGTGGAGCGGCGCCGCCGTCGAGATGCCGTCGTCTCCGAGCGACGAAGTGAAGGTGAACGACGAGGGCGAGTCGGCCGTCGGCGCGCTGCGCAAGGCGTGCGACGAGCGCCAGGGCACCACGCCGCAGTTCGAGCAGTCGCTGCTCGCGTTGCACGGCATCGCGAAGGAGTTGGGTGAGCCGTCGAGCGCGTCTCCGTGGCGGCTCGACGCGATGGCGACGAAGCCCCTCGAGATGGCGCGCTTCGAAGAGGCCGACACCTATGCGGGCTGGCTGTCGCACGTGGTGAACCAGGAGTCGTCTGCCGAGGCGCTGGGCCTGCCGAAGGCGCGCGTCGAGGCGTGTCGAGAGCAGCAGAACGGCACGCGCTACGACTGCGACCTCATCGCCAACCTCGAGACCACGTGGACGAGGTTTCGTCGCATCACCACCTCGTCGATTGCCGGCCTCGGCGTCAGCATCGTCGTCGCGCTGTGGCTGCTGAGAGTGCGGCGCGCGCGAAAGGCGTTCGCGGGGCCGCTGCGGGCGGTGCGTGAGAGCCTCGGCGCGCTCGGCCTCACCGGAGAGAGCGACCCGTGGCGCTTCGTCTTCCCCTCACGGCACGACACGCTGCTGCTCGAGCTGCCGAAGACGCACGCGTGGGAGCAGTGGGGCGGCGACGCGGTGGCCATTCTGTCTCCTGGCACGAGCGCGCTGCGTGAGGCCGACGTCAACCACGCCGCCAGCGTGGCGCTGCGTGAAGGCGTGCGCGTCGTGTTCCTGCTGCACGCCGACACCGCCGTGCTCGACCTCGGCGCCGTGCGAGGAACGCTCGACTGGGCGGCACGTGGTGGCACGCGCGCGGTGACGGTGTTGCCGCTCGCGCTCTCACGGCTCGCCTGGGCGACGAAGGACGAAGACCTGCTCGACCTCGTCGAAGCGACGACGCTGCGTGGGAACCCCTTCGAGGTGCGTGGCCCCGTGCGCAGCTCGAGCCAGTTCTGGAACCGGGAGCGCCTCGTCGCGGGGCTCCTGACGGAAGCGCGCAAGGGAAACTGGACGGTGGTGACGGGCTTGCGGCGGTTCGGCAAGTCGTCGCTCGCGCTCGAGGTCGCGCGGCGCATGACGGGGCCGTCGGCGTACGTCGACCTCGCGGGCTTCCATCACGAGGTGTCGTACGGCGAGACGCCGGCGGTGGCCGTCGAGGCGATTCTGCGCACGCTGGTGACCCGGCTCTCTGACTCGGCGACGGCCCGCTACCCCGCGGCGGTGGTTCCTCCCGTGCCGCAAGGAGCGCTCGATGCGCCGGCGCTGGCGACGTGGCTGCGCGCGTTGAGCGTGGCGTGTGGGCAGTCGAGCGGCACCGCGCCGCCGCCGTTCCTGCTCGTGCTCGATGAAGTGGAGCAGTTGCTGACGGCGCCTCCCGAGAAGCTGGGCCGCGCGCTCGACGTGATGGCGACGCTGACGGGCCGGCTGCGCAGCGCCCTCTCGGAGCCCTCGTCTCCGCACGCGGGCAGCTCGGTGAGTGTCGTGTTGTGCGCGGCGTTGCACCCGCTGCTTTGGGCGCCGCTCTCGACGCTCGGCGGGCAGAGCATCATGGGTGCGTTCCCGAGCATCTGCGTGCCTGCGCTCGATGACGAAGCGGCGCACGCGATGATGCGTGGCCTGGGCTCGCGTCAGGGCATTCGGTTCGACGACGACGCGCTCAACGAGTTGGTGCACGCGTCACACGGCGTTCCGTTGCTGCTGCGGCGGCTGGGCACGTCAGTGCTCGAGCTGTACGACGCCGACCGGGCGCGACAGGGAGCGCTCGGCGCGATGCGCATCGGCGTCGAAGGCGCGCGCGAGGCCATCAAGCGTGAAGAGCGTGGTGGTTCGCCGCTGCGCGTGTGGGTCGAGAGTGAGATTGCGCAAGACGACACGTCGGCGGGCGTGCTGCTGCGCGCGCTGGCGAACGGCGAGAAGGTGAAGGTCGTCACGCTCGAGAAGCTGGTCGAGGCGCAGGTGATGGAGCGCTTCGGCATCACGGGCCTCACCGCGCATCTCACGCCGAACGAGCTCAAGCGCCGCGCGCAGGAAGCCGCGAGCGTGATGGTGCGGCTGCTGGCCGAGTCGAAGTTGCTCGAGGCGCATGGAGACCTGACGTCGCCGGAGGCGTACTCGCTGCCCGACGGTGTGCTGCGCCGCATTCTGAAGGACGCGCGCAAGAGCGAGTCGAAGAGCGCCTGAGTCACCCTCGGATTTCGTTCTCCTCGAAAGCGCCCGGTCTCGAATCCCGTTCCCTCGCGTTCAGGGGCGGGGCGGTGACAGCAGCGAGCGCCTCCGCGTATTTGCTCGCCGCATGTCAGACAACTTGTGGGCGGGGCTGCTTCTTGGAACTCAGGCGGCGAGCTGTGTGCAGCGACTCCCTGATGCACTCGCGCCGTTTCCGTCACTGTTCGACGTCGAGCGCCTGCGCTTCGTCGCGCTCAAGGGCACTCGAAAGACGTGGGTCACCTTCGATGGTGAGCTCGATGAAGAGTTCCTCGAAGACGAGGCGGCGAAGCTGGCCGTCGCGGCCGCGAAGAAGCTGAAGACGTCAGTCTGGCTCGTCATCTCGAACGACTACTCGGGGCGGGTGCTGTGCAGCGCCGACGCGAAGGGGAAGAAGTGGCTCAAGCGCGACAGCCTCGCGTGGGAGCAGAAGGTGCTCGACTGGGAAGACGCGCAGCTCGAGAAGGGAACGCCGCGGCGAGAGGTGGAGGCAGCCGTCGAAGAGAAGCTCACGAAGGCGCGCGCGCGAACGGCGACCGGCCGCTTCGAAGACGAGGTGGGTCATGCGTTCGACGACCTCTTCTCCGTCGATGGTGAGGCGGCGCTGCCGGCCGCGTGGCGCAAGCGCGTGGCCTTCGAGCCCGAGGTCGATGACGACGATGAGGACGAGGATGATGACTGGACGCCGATGGTCGACTGGAAGCCGACGCCGCTGCCGCCCGAACCGCCGAAGCCTCAGTACTTCGATCGGGCGGAAGGGCTCTCGGCTGAAGCGAATGAGTGGCTGAACTGGTCGATGAACGAGTCGAGTCGACTCCAGAACCAGGGAGCAAGCTGTCTCGCGGCTAAGTTGCCGCGCAAGCTCGTCGACCACCTCGAGGCCGTGTCCGTCGAGCGTCGTGTGCTGCAAGACCTGATGGTTCAGCCTCGACTGCGGGCTGCTGCACCACTCATCGGCCGTGAGCCGCATCTCGAGCAGCGCCAGGTTTTCTGGTCCGTGCCGGACGATTTGCTGGCAGCACTCAAGGCCGAGGCGGCGAAGGCCTCCACGACACTCGACCACGTCGTCGAGAGTCACCTGCTCGCCGGCCCGCTTTGAGCGGGCTCGTGTCCCTCTTTTTCGGGCCGGCATACCCAGCCGCATGCGCGCTCTTTCGCTCTCCTACGTGCTGCTGGTCGTCGCCTGCGGTGTTCCCGAAGCCGTGACCCCGCCAGCGGTGATCGAGTCGTACGCGCTCCCCGCCCCACGTGGCGTCGAGCAGGTCACGATTCCGACGCTCAGCAGCCCTGGCTGGCATCTGAACGCCGAGCCCGCCCTCGAAGAGCTCGACCGATTGGGCGTCTCGAGCGCGAACGGCTCGGTCTGGCTGAGCTCGTGGTCGCGCACGCCACACGCGGGCACGTTCGTCGTCGCGGTGAAGTGGGGCGCAGAGCCGCCGGTCGAGTTCGCCCGCCTGCGTGGTGGTTCGGGCGAGGGTGAGCTGCCACTTCCTCCGCCAGGCGCTCGCGTGAACGGAACCTGCGAGACCGCGACCGCACGGCTGCTCGTCTACGAGGCCGTCGAAGGCCAACCGTTCGTGCCCCGCGCCGAGTCGCTCGTCGGCATCTCGTCGAAGGGCGATGAGCCCTGGCAGTTCCCCGCCGTTCAGCGCGCCGACAACTTCGTCATCTCGTGGTCGAGCTGCACCGGGTTCGAGACGGTGCGTGCCGCCATTCGGCTGCAGCGCGACCCACACCTCGCCAACGCCATCTGCGAGGGCCGCTGCTGCGAGACCCCGTTCCCGCGAACGCTCATCACCGCCGCGCACCTCGAAGTGCTGCCGACTGGTGGCACCCGCTTCATTCCGACGATTGATCAGTCGATGGAGCTTCCGCCCACCATCGAGGTGAACGGCGTCTCGGTGCCGCTCGTCGACGGCAAGCTGGTCACCACCACACTCCGTCCATGGCGGGCTGGAGAGAACCGCGTCTCGATTCGCAGCGGCGCGCTCGAACCGTGGAGCGCGACGGTGGTGCTGCCTGCTGCGCCGCTGACGGTGCAGGTGCGCTCGTCACTCGAGCCGGGCACTCCTGTGAGCGTGGGCTGGGAAGGTGGCGCGTGGGCCCTCGCGTTCCTCGTCTCGATTCACCCCGACGAGTCGGTGCGTGCGTACGTGCCCGAGTACGTGTGGTTTCAGAGCGATGCTCCGAACGGGGCCATGGTGCCGTGGGCCGGCTTTCGCTGGAACAACGAGCTCGTCACTTCGCCAACCGCGACCGTGCGCGTGACGGCGCGACACTTCACGAGCCACGCGACGTCGCAGTCTGGCGCGCTCGGCGGCATGTTCGACCTGTCGGTGCACGCCGAACGAACGCTTCAGCCCTGATCAGCGCGCCGTGAAGCGGAAGGGGTAGTTCACCGTCACCACGCCGCCGCCGTTTGGTTTGGGGAACATCATTCGCTCGATGACGCCGGCGACACAGCGCGCGAGCGGCTCGTTCGCAACAGTCGGCTGCGTGGGCTTCGACGAGCTCACGGCTCCCGAACCGTCGATGCCGAACTGCACCAGCACCGTGCGCTCCTCTGTGGCTGGATGGTCTGTCGCGCACTTCGTGATGAGCCCGAGGTGTGCCCGAATCACTCTCTGAATGAGCGCCTTGTCGAGCGCGCCCGTGACCGTGACAGGGCCAGCGCCTGGTGGTTGCGCTGGTGAAGCCCCGCGACCGAGTCCGATGCCACCGTCGGGGACGAGCAGCTCCCGTGCGGGTGCGCCACCCAGAGACGAGAACACGTTGCGCTCGACGCCACCGTCAGCCGCGAGCGACGCCATCAAGTAAACCTCAACCGGCCAGTAGACCGGTTGAGGCTCCTCACAGAACCGG
>JBEOKA010000113.1:0-8560 GCA_040275325.1 Myxococcaceae bacterium
GCGGAAGCGGAGGCGCCGCGATGGGGGGCATCGACGGCGCGCGCACGAGGGCGGGAGGAGACTCGGCGGGGCTGAACTGCAGCGCCTTCGTCTCTTTGCCGCTCGCCCAGTCACGCCCGAACTTCTTCACCTCGTCGAAGCCGCGCGGCCCGACGATGCGACGCTGAATGAGCGCCACCTGCTCGTGCATCGTCTGGTACTTGCGCACGTGGGGCGCCTGCAGGCCGCGGCGGTTGGCGACCTCGCGGCTGTCTTTGCCGTCTTCGATCAGGTCCGTGATGATCTCGTCGACGGGAATGCCGCGCTCGCCGAGCACCTTGAAGAAGAGCTTGGTCTGCGCCTCGGCCACCGGCTCGGCGATCGTGCACACGTGCAGCGAGAACTTCTTCGGGTCTTTGAGGAACGCGTTCAGCGCGTCGGCCTTCGCAGCGAACTCGTCGACCGGCATCGGCGGGCGAACGACGTTCTTCGAGGGACGACCGTGACGCTCTCCGCGCAGCAGCGCGATGAGCTTGCGCAGCGAGGTGGCGTGATCGAGGAAGCGAAGCGCGTGCGAGGTCGAGAAGCCGTCGACGACGACCGCGTCCCACTCGCCCGACTCGGTCAGCTCGACGAGGTGGAACAGCGCCGCGCACTCACCCATCTGCGCCGTGCTGGTCTCGAGCACCTTCTTGAGATCATCGTCCGACAGCACCGCGCCCTTCTGGGTCGACCCCAGCAGCGCGGGCTTCCACTTCTTGTTGAAGCCCTCGGCCAGTGCGTCGAAGTCGAGCTCGACCGCCGAGACGCCGCCGGTGCCCTTCCCCGCCGCCAGCTTCGTCAGCTTCGACGAGAGCTTCTTCTTGAGCAGATCGGCAACTCCACTCTCGGCCTCGAGCGACACCAGGAGGACGCGGGCCTTGCCGTTGTCCTCGAGAATGTTGAGCGCGTGGGCAGTGGCGAGGGTGGTCTTGCCAGCGCCGCCTTTTCCGGCAAAGAAGTGGAGCACGGGTCCGTCAGCCATCGGTTGGGCCTTCCTGACTTCGTTGCAGCGTGTGTTGGAGAGGCCGGCCAGGTGCCGTGCCTTTTCAAGGGCGCGGAGTTTCGCCGATCCGACCCCTGTCGGTCAAGGTAGGAACGTCGTCTTTCCGCACGGTTCCGCTGACAATGGACCTGAACTGACTGTTGCAGGTGCCCGAAATGTCAGGGGATTTGACGCAATGGTGCAGCGATGAGCCCCCGGCCGACCCGGTCGATCGAGTGGCGCTGAGGCGCGAGGTGCTCGACCAGTGACGCGACGCCCGCCTCGGGCAGCGTCTTGCCGCAGGTGAGAATGTCGACGGCGGCGTAGCCGTGCTCGGGCCAGGTGTGAATCGACAGGTGGCTCTCGGCGACGAGCACCACGACGCTCGCGCCCTGTGGCGAGAACTGGTGATGGAGCGCGCCGAGCACTTCACAGCGCGCCGCCCTCGCCGCCTCGATCAGCACGCGCTCGAGGCCCTTCGCGTCGTTGAGCAGCTCGGTGCGAACGCCCCACAGCTCGACCAGCACATGTGTCGCGAGCGGCTCGGTCACGCGTAGCGCTTCTTCATGAGGAAGACGATCGCGTCGCGGGCGCTCGCCTCGGTGTGGCCGTACTTCGTCGTCATCTGCTCGAGGGTGGCGCGCACCTGGGCCTGCTCCTTCGTCGAGAGCGAGCTGCGCTCGTCACCCAGGTACTTGAGCGTGTTCTCGGCGTTGATGCGCAGCGTGCGTTTGCGCTCGTCGTAGAAGTGATCGGACAGGCGCTTGAAGAGATCGGGGAAGATCCTCCGGTACTCGACCGCGCCTTCGGGGTTGTCGATGCGCCACGCGCCGACGTTGGCGATGAGCCCCTTGCGGAACTCCTTCGGGTCATCGCCCTTCGGCATCACGAAGCCCTCGAACTCGGCGAGGCGGCCCTCGTCGGGCTTCTCGGCCTGGCCGGTGTGCTTGTTGTGCACGCGCTCGCCCTTCACCCACGCGCTGACGGTCTGCACGTAGCGCTCGAAGAGCTCTTCGTATTGGCCCTCTGACACGAGGCCCATCGACTCGCGCACCTCGCGATCGGTCCAGTTCAGGTACTGCTCCTCGACGACGCGAACGAACTCGGCGTGATCGTGGTACCCGTCGACGATCTCCTGCTGCAGGAACTCGTAGACGCTCTTGTCGCGCACGAGGTTGGCGAGCTCCTTCAGCACGGCGAGCGGGTGCAGGCTGTCGTGATCGGTCGACTGCGCGGCGTTGAAGAGCGCGGTCTTGATCTCGCGAGCCGAGGCGCCGCTGCGACCTTCGTAGTTCGGCCACGCGTCGGACTCTTCGTAGAGCGCGGGCAGCAGCTTCTTGAGCTCTTTCTGCTGCTGCAGCGTGAGGCGATCGGGACCTTCACCGTCCTGGAAGAGGCGCAGCTTCTCGACCGGCGTGAGGCGCTCGATGAGGGCGCGCGACTCCTGCGGGTAGCGATCAGCGAGCGGCTTCTTGAGGCGCGTGAGCGTGGCCCACATGGCGGCGACCGAGGTGGCGTGCGGCGCGACGTGACGGCCGACGGTGCGAACGTTCACCTGCGCGTCGTAGATCTCACGCTCGACCTTCCAGCGGCGCAGGTACGGCACGCGCACGAGCTCGATGCGGCCCTTGAAGCTGGCGAAGTCGGGCAGCTCCTTGAATGCGGCGAGGTGTTTCTCGTTGGACGACGCGATCAGCACCTCGTCGAGCTGCAGCGTGAAGTGCTCGAGCGGCACCTCTCCCGTCTCGCAGAAGCCGAGCAGGTACTTGAACGCCTCGAGCGGGCGCTTGAGCAGATCGGCGTATTCGATGAGGCCGCGGTTCGCATTCACCAGCGCGCCGTGGGGCTCGAAGAGGATCGTGCTGTGCAACGACGGCGGCAGGTTCGCCTGCGTGCGATCGGCGGTGACCTGGTTGTACGAGGCGTCGACGCTCATCTGCGGCTCGATCGACGCGATGCCGGCGAGGTAGCGGCGCGAGTAATAGAAGCGCTCGACCTGCACGTGGCGCAGCACCTTCAAGTAGTCGCCGCCGTACGAGGCGAGCAGCGCGTCGAAGATCTTCTTCGACTTGTGCGAGAGCTGGCCTTCGAGGAGCACGCTGGGAACGATGACGTCGCTCTTCGGGCCGAGCGCAGCCTGAATGAGGGCCTTGCGCTCTTTCAGCGGAATGAGGAGCAGCGGGTGCTCGCGCAGCGGGTTGGTGATGCGCACCTCGATCTCTTCGGCCTCGAGGTGCGCGAAGCTGAGCAGGCCCTGCGTGGCGCCCCCGCCCTTCTCGCCGCCGAAGCCGATGGAGCCCTTCACCAGCTTCTCAGTCGGGAAGATCCAGTTGAACGTGTACTGCGCGCCCTGCGGCGTGGCCGAGTACAGCTCGAGGCCGCGCTTGAGCGACTCGACGAGCGACGACTTGGCCGAACCGTTCGGCCCGTGCAGGAGGATCAGCTTGTTGATCTGCGCCGCCCGCACGAAGTTGCCGAGCAGCCGGTAGATCGCGTTCTGCACTTCTTCCTGGCCGGCGACGCGCACGTCGGGCTCTTCGGGCGTGGGGTCGAAGATCTTGAAGCGGCGGATCTCGCCCGTCGGGTGCGGCACCTGTTGGGCGCCGAAGTGATCGATCGTGTCGACCAGATATTGGGCGGCGTTTCGCAGCTGCTGCTGCGGCGCGCTCAGGAAGAGCTGCGTGTATTCCTCGAAGGTGAGGATCGAGCGGTTCTTGACGAAGTCACTCGAGACGGCGGTCCCGATGTCGTGCAGCTGGCGGCGAGCGTCCACCCCGCGAGTCTACTCGTCTGCGCGAACCGGCGTGAGCCTCGTGATGGACTCTTCCGTCGAGGTCTTCACCTCGGCTCCAGCCGGTGGCAGGCGAACGCGAAACACCGTACCGACCCCGACCTCGGACTCAAAGCTCAGCGTGCCCCCGAGCGTGCGCACGAAGCTCTGACACAGCGGCAACCCGAGGCCCGTGCCGACGCCCGGCGGTTTGGTGGTGAAGAACGGGTCGAACATGCGGCGCTGCACGTCGGGTGGAATGCCCGAGCCGTTGTCGCGCACCTCGATCAACGCCCAGCCCTGCGGGTCGGTCGACACGCGCACTTCGATGAGGTTGCTCGACTGGCGCTCGGGGAACGCCTGGAGCGCGTTCATCACGAGGTTGAGCACCACCTGCCCCAGGCGGGCGTCACTGGCGGCGATCATCGGCACGGCCTCGAACTGCGTGACGAGCCGCGCCGTCGAGGCCTCGGCGGTGATCAGGTTGAGCGCGCTGCGCACGGTCGCGATCGGGTCTGCCTCTCCGTGATCGTTGCCGCCGTCTCGCGCCAGGCGCTTCATGTCGGAGACGATCGACAACATGCGCTCGGCGCCCGCCTGACTCTCGGACAACGCCTGCAGCACGTCGGCGCGCTCGGCGACGAACGAGTCCGAGGCGATGATCTCTTTCGCGTACCTGAGGTTCGCGAGAATGAACGAGAGCGGGTTGTTCACCTCGTGCGCGATTCCGGCGGCGAGCGTACCGAGCGAGACGAGCCGCTCTGCGGTCGACAGCCGGGCGCGCGCTTCGGCGATCGTGCGTTGGCGTTCGGCGGCGTGCACCCGATCCTGCAGCTCGCGAAGGCGGGCGACCATGACTCCGATGCCGACGACCGACGTGAGCCCCGTGACGACGACTTCGGCAGGCCACGCGATTCCAAACGAGACCCGCGTGACGATGTTGATCAACACGCCCGACAACAAGCCCACCGCGACGGTCGGCCAGGTCCGCAGCAGCATCGCCGCGACGAGCGTGGGGATGAGCGTGACCGCTCCCGCCATCGTGCCCAGTGGCGGAAACAGAAGTCTGAACATGACGGCGCACACGAGCAGACAGCCCGCGACCACGGCCCAACGCCCCGTGAGGGTTCGCACCGGCACGCGCGGCGGCAGAGCAAGCCGCCGACCGGCGCCAGTGTTGCGATTTGGTTGAGGAGCGGGTGGGTTCGTCTGGAGCGGCCGAGTCGAGGTCGACCTCAGCTGCGGCGGCGGCGAACGATCGAGATCAAGCCGAGCACGGCGACGAGCATCGAAGCGTCGGTCGCTCCGCAGCCACACCCGTTGCGGATCTTGGTGGTCTCGCAGTTGAGGCACTCGGGCACGCCGCCATCACGCTCGGGCGTGGGGCCCGCGTCGACGACAGGCTCCACGCCAGCGTCGACGCCTGCATCGATCTCGACGCCCGCATCGACCTCGATGAGGCCCGCGTCCTCTTCCACGACTCCGCCGTCTTCGGGCACGTACACGCCGCCGTCGGGCCAGCGAACGCCCGCGTCGAGATCGCAGGGATCGGCGATCGGCTGCTGCACGGGGCAGCCAGGGCCGATCACGTTGGAGCGCATCTGGCCACGCCCATCGGTCGCGTTGGTGAACCACTGGTTCCACCGCTGCCGATAGCGCTCGACCTTGGCGAGCATCGTCGCCGGCACTGACGTCTGCCCCGGAGCGAGCACCACGACGAACGCGACTCTCCAGCAGCGTGGCGCGTGGGGGTACGCAGGTGAACGGCGGCCCATGGCGCGAATGATCTCGTCCGCGGTGATGTCGTGGCGGGTCAGCCCGCTCTTCGTCATGCCCGAGCTCGTCTTGCCCATCGCGACCGAGTCGACGCCCTGCCCCATGCTCGCGGGATCTTCGAGCACCATCATCGGAGACACCTCGCACGAGCCGCGCAGGCCCATGAGGTACTGATCGATGTGGCTGTACTTGCGATCGCAGCCCTCGAAGCGGAACGAGCCGTTGCCGAGATCGGTGATGCACTCGCCGTACATGACGCTGCGGGAGTCAGCGAGGTGGCTGTAGTGCTGGTTGGGGTGGCCCATCTCGCCGCTCTCACCGTTGCCGTTGCCGAAGCCGCGAATGAAGTGCTGCCGGCCGCGGCCGTCGGCCTGATCGAACTCGACGCCGTTGAGCCAGTGGTGGCCGTACTCGTGCCCGAGCATCTCGATGCCCGCGAGGCTGGTGACGCCGGGAATCGGAATGCCGAGCGAGGGAGCCCACGCAGAGTCGGGGTTCGCAGGGAGCGCTTCTGGGCCCTGGCCGCCGAGGAAGCTCGAGGTTCGCCCGAGCGTGCCCATGAAGACGCACTGGGCGAGCTTCTGGGAGTTATAGGTGTTCGTGTTCAGGAACGGGCCGTCACGCCCGATGTTGCGGGCGGTGAAGCGCACGGGCGGGCCCTGCCAGACGTTGTCGAGATCAGTGAGCGTCTCTGACGTCGTGAACGAGAAGATGCCGTCGAAGTTGTCGCCGAGGCCTCCCTGGCGGGCGGCGTTGAAGGCGGCGCGGCAGAACTGCTCCTGCTTGCTCGGGAAGATCGACATGTTGTCGAAGCCGACGAGCGCGTTGATCTGCCCGCCCGGGTCCTGCACCACGACGATGTCGTTGACGATGCTCACCTGGGCGCTCGCGCTGAGTCCGAGGGCCAGGGCAGCAATCGCGATGAAACGAATCATGCGCGCTCCAAACCACAGCGACTTCCGTGTGCGCAACGAGCGCCTGTCTCTTTGAAGGCACAGCGTGACGCACGGTTGCACAGGGGGGCCTGTCTGGGTGTAGTGGCAGCATGCCCACCGTTCCCGCACTCAAGATCTCTGCCCAGGCCCGCCCGCTCGTCGACCAGCTCTACGCGCGCGTCACCACCGACGCCGACAAGGCGAAGCTGACCGAAGTGCTCCGCAAGGCGACGGGCGGAGACGGCAACAAGATTCTCTCGGCCGCCGAAGCGCAGGCCATTCTCGACACCTTCAACAAGATTCAGGCGGGCAACCAGCCGCTGACGGCCGAGGCGCTGGGCCTGGGCCTCGAGGAGTCGACCGCGACGATCGACTCCATGAAAGAGCTCGCGAACCTCGACGGCATCAGCACGCTCTTCACGTTCCAGGACGGCTCGGTGAAGGACAAGATGATCGCCGAGCTGAACGCCTCGGTGGCGCGCGCCAACGGGCGGCCGATGGAGATCAACATGCTGATCTTCGAGTTCCAGTCGGACTCGCTCGAGAAGGCGCTCGTCGACATCGCGAAGAAGAACCCGAACGTGATGATTCGCATCATCGGCGACTCGGGCCAGGCGACGGACTCGGGCGGCAACGCGCTCCCGTCGATCCTCAAGGCGAAGCTGCCCAACATTCAGGTGAAGTACAAAAAGGACTTCCCCTACACGTACAACGCGACGCTCGGCCGGCCTGACTACAACCACGGCGCGACGCAGGGCCTCAACCACCACAAGGGCTTCGTCACCACCATCGACGGCAAGCCCGACATGCTCTCGACCGGCTCGTTCAACTGGTCCGACACGGCTGACACGAAGAACTACGAGAACCTCGTCGTCATGAAGAACACGGACTCCTCGAGCCGCCGCGGCATCGAGCAGTTCGGAGACGAGTTCGCGGGGTACTGGAACAACAACGAGGCCACGCTCTCGCCGAACAACTTCGCCAACTTCAAGAGCCAGAAGTGGAACGAGATGCTCAAGGCGAACGGCAAGCCACCGACGCAGGGCAAGCAGAAGCCCGATGACAGCTACCCCGCCTACACGCCCACCGTCGACCGCAGCTCCGACATCAACGGCCTGCGCCCGAAGGACGTGGCGCGGCTCAACGAGCTCGTGGGCGCGACGATCGCGAAGGCGATGGCGAAGGAGCTCGCATCGAATGGGCGCTTCACCAGCGTGGAAGATCTGCAGGAGCGTGTGCCCGCGACCGCCACGCTGAGCGCCGAGGTGCTGGCGTCGCTGCACTTCGGTTCTGGCCTCGTGAGCGTGAACACGGCGACGTTCGAAGAGCTCGACGCGCTGGGGTTCAGCAAGAAGAGCGCGGCCGACATCGTGAAGTGGCGCGAGACGAACGGTGACTTCGACTCGCTCGATCAGGTCAAAGCGCTCGGCATTCCGGCGTCGACGTTCACCAAGGTGAAAGACCGGCTGTCGACCACCGACGTCGAGGCGTTCTTCAACTCGCGGCCGTTCGGAGCTCCCGCCGGTGGCACGGGCTACGGCTCGGGCGGGGGGCGGACCACCGCGGCGATGGGTGCCAATGGGCAGATCGCGAACGTGGCGGCGAACGTCACCGTGGGCGCGACCGATCTCTTCAACCGGGCGAAGGCCGGTCAGCCGATCGACGTGGCGATGTACGGCATGAGCGCGGGCTCGCCTGAGTACGTGTCGCTCGTCGAGGCGGCGAAGCGTGGAGCGGTCATTCGCGTGGTGCTCGACGACGGCAGCACGGCGTCGACGGTCGCCGCGTTGAAGGCGCTGAAGGCGCAGGGGCTGCCAATCGACGTGCGGGTGCAGAAGGCGAAGACGATGCACGAGAAGTTCGGCGTGGTCGGTGACGACATCTTCTTCGGCAGCGCGAACTTCTCGACCTCGTCGTCGACGAAGCACTCCGAGAACCGGGTGACGATCAAGAACGAGCCCGGCACCGCGAAGGCGTTCGCGAACCGGTTCGACGAGATCTGGTCGAAGTCGAAGTGACGATTGTATCTCCTCCACTCACGTGGAGGCTCAAAGTTCAGGCTCGCGGAAGCGATCG
>JBEOKA010000114.1:0-5951 GCA_040275325.1 Myxococcaceae bacterium
TTCGGGCGTTGCGGATTCGGGCGTTGCGGATTCGGGCGTCACGGATTCGGGCGTTCCGGCCGCAGACGGAGGCCTCGACCAACTCGATCTGGTCGTCGGCTGCGGTTGCTCTGAAACCGACTCGTCACTGCTGCTGGCGGTCGTGCTGTTGCTCGGCCTTCGCAGGCGTCGATAGCGCTGGGAAAGCGATCGTCGAGGTCGCGCCCACATGCTACGACCCGCACCCATGACAGAGCGGAACGAGTTTCCGAGAACGCTGTCCACCGCGATTCCCGCCATCCCCATTCCGGCGCCGACGTCGGAGCCCGTCACTGCGACCGAAGAAGAAGCGAAGGCGCGCATTGCGGCGCTCGAGCGTGAAGCGCGGGCGATCGGCAACCAGCCCGCCGGCGCCCTGCTCTTCCACGAGATGGGCCTGCTCTGGGAGTCGCCGCTCAAGCACGCGCGCAACGCGGCCGTCGCGTACCAGGCGGCGTTCAAGCTCGCGCCCCGGTTCCTCGCGAACATTCGCGCCGCGCGCCGCCTCTTCTCCGAGGTCGGCAACTGGCAGATGGTGTCGCAGCTGATCGACGCCGAGCTGCAGGCGACCGAGGGCAAACGCGCGCGCGCGGCCCTGCTCTTCGAGAAGTCGCAGGTGCTCGAGCAGCGCCTGTCACGTGAAGTTGACGCCGCCGCCTCACTCGCCGCGTGCCTCGCCCTCGAGCCCGAAGACGTGACGTTGCTCGTTCAGCTCGAGCAGGTCTTCACCGAGAAAGCCGACTACCCGTCGGTGGTGAAGGTCAACCAGCTGCTCGCGCAGACCGTCACCGACGACGCCGCGCGCGCGCACTACCTCACGACCGCCGGCCAGCTGCTCGAAGATCGCTTGAAGGATCCCACCGGCGCCGCGCAGGCGTTCCGTCAGGCCTTCGCCGTCGATCGTCGAGATCCGCAGCTGCTCGCGGCCATCAAGCGAGTCGCTCAGCGTGAAGGCACGGTCGACGAAGAGCTCGCCGCGCTCGCGGCCGAGGCCGAAGGTCAGGGCCCTGGCGCCGCGCCGACGTTCCTGCAGATCGCGAAGGCGTACGAGCGCCTCAACCGCCCTGAAGACGCGCTGTCGGCCCTGCTCGCCGCACGCCGCGTCAGCCCCAGTGAGCCGCTCGTGCTCGCCGAGCTCGCCCGAATCTACGAAGGCCGCGGCCGCTTCGAAGAGCTCGCCGACGTGCTGCTCGCGTGGGTCTCGACGAACAACGATCAGAGCGAGTTCGTCGCCATCAACCTGCGCCTCGCTTCCCTCTTCGAAGAGCTCAAGCGCGAGCCCGAGGCCATCGCCCGCTACAAGGCCATTCTCGAGCGCAGCCCGGGGCACGCTGGCGCGCTGGCAGGCCTCGGAAAGGTCTCGTACCGCCTGCAGAACTGGAGCGGGCTGGTCGAGACGTACGACGCCGAAGCCGCCGCCACCGACGACCCACGCACGCGCGCGGGCCGCCTCTACAAGGCCGGTGAGACCCTCGAAGAACGCCTCGGGCAGATCGACGACGCCATCGCCCGCTACAAGCAGGCGCTGACGCTGACGCCCGGCTTTCTGCCGGCCACCAAGGCCCTGACGCGCCTGTTCGAGAAGCTCGGCCGCTGGAACGAGCTCGTCTCGATGCACGAGCAGGAGCTGCTCCAGATGACGGACAAGGAGCAGCAGATCTCGACGCTGAACAAGATCGCCGGGCTCTACGAAGATCGAATGAACGACGTGCCGCACGCGATCGAGACGCTACGCCGCGTGCTCGATCTCTCGCCCGATCACCTGGCGACGATGCGCAACCTCGCCCGCCTCTACGAGCGCGCGCAGCAGTGGCAAGAGCTGCTCGCCCTCAACGAGCAGGAGGGCCGGCTCGCGACCGATCAGAAGCAGGTCATCTCGCTCGCGCACCGCAACGCAGAGATCCTCGAAGAGAACGTGAAGGATCGCGCGGCCGCCATCGGCGCGTGGGAGCGCGTGCTGCAGCTGGCTCCGAACTACCTGCCCGCGCTGCGCAGCCTCGGCCGCCTCTACGGCCAGGACTCGCGCTGGGACTCGCTCATCAACATGTACCGCGCCGAGTCCGAGATGGCGCCTTCGACCGAGCAGGCGGCGGCGCTCATTCAGAAGATCGGCGAGCTGTACGAGCAGAAGCTGGGCGATCAGAACCAGGCGATCTCGTCGTACCGCGAGGTGCTCACGCTCGCGCCCAGCCACTTCCCCGCCCTGCGCGCGCTCGCCCGCATCTACCGGAACCAGGGTGACTGGGAGAGCCTCATCGAGATTCTGCGCGCCGAGGCCGCGAACCGCACCGACCCGACCGAGCGCGCGAACGCGATGTTCCAGGCCGCCGCCATCTGGGAAGACCAGCTCAAGAAGCCCGAGAACGCGCTCGAGGGCTATCAAGAGGTGCTGCGGCTGGCGCCGAACCACGTGACCGCGCTGCAGCAGCTCGAGCGCATTCTCACCACGCGCGACGACGTGAAAGAGCTGATCGTGCTCCTCGATCGTCAGGTGCAGGGCGGCTCGCCGCACGTGAAGGTCGGCGCCTCGCTCAAGCTGGCGCGGCTCTATCTCGATCGCCTCAACGAGACGTCGCGCGCGGCCGCCGCGTGTGAGGCCGCCCTCGCCATCGAGCCCCAGAACCTCTCGGCGCTGCGGCTGCTCGAGCGCATCAAGAGCAACGACAAGCCCCGCCGCACCGAGCTGCGCGCCCGCATCGCCGAGGTGCTGGGTGACGAGAAGCTGTCGGCCGCGATGAAGCTGTCGTCGATGGAGGGCGCCGGATCGACCACGCCAGACGCGGTGGTGCTCGACCAGTTGAAGCGCGCCTACTCCGCCGACCCCACCGACGAGTCGCTCGGCCTCACGCTCGAGCGTGCGCTCCAGAAGGCCGGTGACGCCGAGGGGCTCGTCGAGCTGTATGAGCGCCGCCGCGCCACCACCACCGACTCGGCCGACATGCTGCAGCTGAGCCTGCGCATCGCCGATCTGCACGAGACCCGGCTGCGCGATCTGCCGAAGGCGCGGCAGGCGTTCGAGACCGCGCTCCAGTCGGCGCCCGACTTCTACCCTGCCCTCATGGGCCTCACGCGCTGTCTGCTTCGTTCGGGTGGCCCGGCCGACGCCGCGAAGGTGCTCGATCAGGTCGCCGCGACGGCCCGCGATCAGAACACCATCGTGCAGGCCCTGATGGACGCGGCGAAGATCGCGCGCGACACGCTGAAGAACGACGAGCTCGCCGGCAGCTACTACCAGAAGGTGCTCGAGCGAGACGCGCTGCACCCCGAGGCCGGCCCGGCGCTGGAAGAGCTGCTCGCCCGCAAGGGAGGCGCGGCCGATCTCGCGATGCTCCACGAGAAGCGCGGCGAGGCGAAGCTGGCCCAGAAGGATCTGTTCAGCGCGGCCCGCGAGTTCCACCACGGCGCCCGCATCTGGATCGACGGCGTGAAGAACCGCGAGAAGGCCATGGCGGCCCTCGATCGCGCGCTGATGGCGATGCCCACGCTGCCCGACGCCCTCGAGCTCAAGGCCACCCTCGCCATCGAATCCCAGAGCTATGCCGAGGCGGCCGCGGCGCTCGCCGTTCGCGTGCAGCAGGGCGGAGACCCGCTCACCCTCGCCCGCGTGCACCTGCGGCTCGGCGCGCTGTACCACGACCACCTCTCCGATCAGACGCGCGCCGCGGCCCACCTGCAGACCGCCCTCGCCGCCGACGCGAGCTCGACCGAAGCCCTCGAGCGACTCGCCACCATTCACTCGGCCAGCCGCAACTGGACCGGCGCCGCCGACTGTCTGCGCCGGCTGCTCGAGCTCGACAACGCCGTCGCCTCGCGCGCCCGGCACACCACCATGCTGGCCCGCATCACCGACGAGGGCTTCGGCGACGTGGGCCAGGCCATCACGCTGTACCGCAAGGCGCTCGAGCTGGTGCCCGGTGACTCCGCGACGCTCGATCGGCTCGTCGCTCTGTACGAGCGCACTGGCGCGATGAGCGAGCTGGTGTCGGTGCTCGAGCAGCAGGTGCAGCAGGCGCCCGACACGAAGCGGGCCATCGCGCTGCGCATGCGCATCGGCGCCATTCAGGCGAAGAACCTCGACGATCCGCAGCGGGCGATGGCGACCTTCCGCCAGGTGACCGAGATGGATCCCCAGTTCGTTCCGGCTCATGTGGCGCTGGCCGAGCTGTTCTCGCGAGACACGGCGTCGATCTCGATGGCCATCGAGACGCACCGCACGCTGCTCAAGCTCGAGCCCGCCCGCATCGAGTCGCTGCGAGCCCTCTTCCGCATGTGGGAGTCGCTCAAGCAGCTCGACAAGGCCTTCTGCGCCGCGAGCCTGCTCGTCTTCCTCAAGGCGGCGAACGAGGTCGAGCTGGCCTTCTACGCCGAGGGCCGAAACCGCCTGCCGTCGGACTTCCGCAACTCGCTCGGGCCGCCCGAGCTGATGATGGTGCACCACCCCAGCACGCGGAACGCGCTCGTCGACGTGCTGCGCGCGGTGGGCGATCAGTTCGTCAAGCTGAACCCGCCGAACCTCGAGAGCCAGGGCATCGATCGCCGCGCCGATCGCCTGAAGACCGACCACGCCGTGGTGAAGGCCATGTCGTCGGTGCTGCAGCTCTTCGGAGGCGCCGAGTTCGAGGCGTACCAGGCGCGCCGCGGCCTCGTGTACCTCGAGACGGGCGAGCCGCTGGCCCTGCTGGTCGGCCCCGACGTCGTGCGCCGCTTCAACATTCGCGAGCAGCGCTTCCTCTTCGGCCGCGCCGCGCTGGGTCTCGTCGACAAGGCCGCGCTGGTGCGCAAGTTGTCGATGGGCGAGTTCGCCGACGTGCTGGGCAACTCCATTCGTATTCACCAGCCGAACTGGGTCGGCCTGGGCCGGAAGAACGAGGAGCAATCGAAGGCGCTGCGCAAGGCGTACTCCCGCAAGTCGCTCAAGCTGCTCGAGGAGCCCGCGGGCGCGATGGCCAGCACCAACACCGTGCCCATCGAGCCCTTCGTGCAGGGGCTGCTCTTCTCGATGGATCGCGCCGGCCTGCTCGTCTGCGCCGACGTCGCTGCCGGCCTGTCGCTGCTGCTGAAGGAAGAGGCCGGACCCAACGCGCCGAAGGCCGAGTCGACCGACGTGATCACGCAGTCGCTGGGCACGCGGCCCGATCTGCGCGAGCTGATGGGCTTCGCGCTGTCAGACGACTTCTTCCGCCTGCGTCAGCGTGTCGGTGTCTCACTCGGTTGATGGGTGGCGGGAGCGGCCAGCAAGAGCCCCTGCCCTCGAAGCAGGGCTTGCTGGAGCGTGTTTCGCGAGCCTCGACGACTCGCCACGGTGGTTCTTCGCCACCACCGACGGGCTGCTGATCGGCGCCGATCTCTCGACGGGCGAGCGGTTCTTCGAGGCGCGCCTGCCCTTCTCGGCCATCGTGGGCGATCGCAACCCGGCGTGGCTGGCGATCACCATGGCGCCGTCAGATGACGGGCGCTTCGTCGCGGTGGCGCAGCGGCGCGGGCTCGAGGGCGTGGTCTTCGACGTCTCCACCGGCAAGGTGGTGCTCGAGCTTCGGCGGGGCGACTACCACCCCGAGCACTGCACGTTCCCGATTCGCTTCCTCGACGATCGCCGGCTGGTACACGCGGTCGAGTGGAATCAGCTGGGGCTCACCGACTGCCGCACGCTCACGCGCCTCGACCCGAACCCCGAGCAGACGAAGCTCGACTACTTCTTCGGCGCGCTGGAGCGATCGCCCAACCGGCAGCGGCTCGCGAGCACGGGCTGGGTGTGGCACCCGCTCGGCATCGTGGGCGCGCTCGACGTGAAGACGTGGCTCGAAGGCAAAGAGCCCGACCTGACGTGGATGACCCAGAGCGACGTGTGGGACTGCGCGGCGTGCTGGGTCGACGACGAGCGCATCGCCACCGAGTCGCTCGGCCTGGGCGAAGACGTGCTCGTCATTCAGCGG
>JBEOKA010000115.1:0-3826 GCA_040275325.1 Myxococcaceae bacterium
CCCGACGACCTCGACCGTTCCTCCCGGAGGCACTTCGCGCACCGAGCGCACCAGCCAGCCGATGGCCTCCTGCGGCAGGCGAAACACGAGCGCTGCCGCGAGCGCGAGCGCCATGAAGAGCTCTCCGAGCGTCGACGACTCCGCGCTGCTGTGCGGGTCGATCATCTGCCCGAAGCCGAAGCCCATGGCATTCGCCGCGGCCTGACCGCCGGCCTGCGCCGCGTCGATCAGCACCTTCGACGACAGCCCCGCTGCGAGCCCCAGCGCGACCTCGCTGACGACGAGTGCCGCAAGCGACACGAAGTTCTCTGGCACTGGAACTCTGGGCGCGTTCGCGGCGAGCCAGGTGACGATCGCGACCACCACGACCAGCGAGACGCGCAGTCGCATGGGCACCGAGCGAGAACCCAGAATCGGCGCCACCCCCAGCAGGGCTCCGGTGCGGGTCAGCACCAGCGCGAAGCCCAACACCACGGGAAGCGAGAGATCCACGGGTCAGAACCCTCGATCGCCGAGCCGCTCGATGGCCGAGCGCAGGAACCCGGCCATGCGCTCCATCATCCACCCGCCGCCGAGCATCACCACGAGCACCACCGTCGCCAGGCGAGGCACCGCACCGACCGCGGGCTCCTGCACCTGCGTCACGCTTTGCAGCACGCCGACGACGAGGCTGACGATCATGAGCGCCGCGAAGAGCGGGCCACCGACCACGCCCATCAGCTGCAGGCCTTCACGGAACAGCGCGGGCAGGGCGTCGGGGCTCACGAGAAGCTCCTCACGAGCGACTGCACGAGCAGGTGCCAGCCATCAGCGAGCAGGAAGATGCCCACCTTCAGCGGCAACGACACGAGTGTCGGCGGCACCATCATCAAGCCAAGCGACATGAGAATCGCCGAGACCAGCAGGTCGACGAGCAGCAGCGGAATGAAGAGGAACAGGCCCATGCGGAAGGCCGTGGTGAGCTCAGACACCATGAACGCCGGCACCGCGATGGTGAGCGGCACTTCGTCGGCGCGCGTGGGGCGCTCGGTTCCCGACATCTCGTAGAAGAGCCGCAGATCGTCAGGCCGCGTCTGCTTCAAGAGGAACTGCAGCACCGGCCCACTGCCGCGGTCGTAGGCCTCTTTGCCGCTGATCTGATCGTCGAGGTACGGGCCAATGGCCTCGGTGTGAACCTTCGAGAACGTCGGTGCCATCACGAACGCGGTGAGCGCCAGCGAGAGCGCCATGATCACCTGGTTCGGCGGCAGCTGCGGCGTGCCGAGCGCCTGTCGGAGGAACGACATCACGATCACGATGCGGGTGAAGCTGGTGATCGAGATGAGCGCGCCCGTCGCGAACGAGAGGGCCGTCAGCAGCAGAAACAGCTTCACTGCCGACGAGCCGCCGCCCACCGACACCTGCAGTGGGGCCTCCGTTGCGCCGAGCACGAGCCAGTTCATGGAACGACGCTCCGCTGCCCGAGGGCGAGCTTCGCGCGCAGCTCTTGATCCTCGAGCGAGTCACGCAGCGCTTCGTCGAAGTTCACCGGAGCGGTCTGGGCCTGCGGCACCCGGCCCAGCATGCGATCGAGGAAGTTCATCTTCTCTGCCGGCGCTGCGACGACGGCCGGCGGAACGATCATCGCGGGAGGAATCACGAACGGCGCAGGCTCTGGCTGTGGAGCGGGCCGGGCCGACAGCACCGCGATGCCCGCCTCCGAGACCCCGAGCACCAGGCGCTCACCCATGACATCGGCGATCACCAGCGTGCGCTTCGGGCCCAGCGCGGCCGACTCGATGAGCGTGATGTTGCGGCTCGAGCGCGCACGTTTGCGGGTGAGCGCGAAGGCGAGGGCGGCGAGGGCCACGAGGGCGAGACCCGGAGCGGCCAGCGAGCTCCACGACGACGTCGCGCTCTGAACTTCGGCCACCTTCGTGCCGATGTCTTTCTGGAAGGCGGCGGCGACGACGGAATCGGCTGCCGACGGAGGGGCAGGCGGCGGCGGGTTGGCAGCGGAGCCCTCCTCGGCAGTCGAGGCAGTCGCGACGAGCAGCGTCAGCAGTGCGAACTTCATGATTCCCTCCCCAGGGAAGAACACGGCACGACACGACTTCAGCGAAGGCGGGCGATGCGCTCGGTCTTGCTGACGATGTCGGTGATGCGAATGCCGAACTTGTCGTTCACGACGACCGCTTCACCGCGCGCGATGAGGCGCTCGTTGACGACGATGTCGAGCGGCTCTCCGGCGATCTTGTCGAGCTCGATCACGCTGCCGGGAGAGAGCCCCAGCAGCTCCTGAATCGACATGCGCGAGCGGCCCAGCTCCACCGTGACGTCGAGCGGCACGTCGAGCAGCAGGTCGAGCCTTCGGGTCGAGACGTCTTCGTTTTCGGCGGCGGCTTCCGACATGGCGGCTCCTCAGGCGGCTTTGGTGTTCGGCTCGGCTTCGTCGTGGGTTTCGTGATCGAACGGGCGGCGCAGCTCGGAGACCGGCCCGTTGTCGATCTCGAGGGCGAGCGCTCCACCGACGACCTTCGGCTGGCCGGTGAACTTCGCCTTGCCCTGAATGAACAGCGGCAGCGACGCGCCCTCGCTGGTGCCGAGCATCATCACGGCGCCGGGCTCGAGATCGAGGATCTGCCGAACCGTCATGCGCGCCTTGCCCAGCAGCGCCGCCATGCCGACCTCGACCTGGTTGATCTCGTCGCGCAGCGCCATGGCGAAGCGATCGTCAGAGACGTTGTTCAGCTTTGGCGGCGACATCAGCGCCTTCTTCGCGGGCTCGATGGCCGTGTAGGGCAGGGCGAGCTGAATCACGCCGCGAATGGCGCCCTCGATCTCGAAGCTGCAGAGCACGGCGGCCTCGTTGCCGGGAGAGATCACGGCGAGGCGCGGGTCAGTCTCGAAGCGCACCACCTCGGGGCGAAACGGCAGCACCGGCGCCCAGGCGTGCTGCATGGCATCGGTGAAGACGGCCAGCAGGCGGCGCAGCACGTTGCGCTCGACGGTCGTGAAGTCGCGGCGTGTGTCGGCCCCGCCACCACCACCGCTCACCGGCGTCGGCTCATCGGGGCGGCCGCGCTTGTCGCCGAGCGCCGCCGCGATCATCGTGTCGGCCAGGCCGGGCTCGAGCACCAGCAGCGCCTGCGCGCCCGCCTTGCCGAGCGACATCACCGAGACGGTCGCGGGCGGAGCGAGCAGCGAGTTGAAGTCGCCAAAGCGCAGCAGCGAGGCCGGCCCCGAGGTGACGCGCACGGTGAGGCGCGTGCGGCCGGCGATGCCCATGCCGAACATCGTCGCGATCTGTTCGTTGATCGCGTCGAGCGTCGGCATCTGCCGGTGAATGACGCGATCGGTGCTCGTCAGGTCGTAGTTGACCGCGGCGCCACGGCTCTTCGGTGACTCGGGCGCGACGCGGCCGTCCTGAATGGCCGTCATCAGCGCATTGATTTCATCCGGGTTCAGCAGCGCGCCGGCCATGGTGCCCTCGAGTCACTGCACGACGAAGTCTGAGATGTAGAGGTTGCGAACGCGGGCCTCGGGCACGAGGTCGCGCAGCCTCGACTGGAGCGCCTCTTTCGTACGGCCCAGGCCCTCGGCGCCCTGCAGCTCCTCGAGCGTGCGATCCGACAGGTAGCTGATGAAGGCGTCACGAACTCGCGGCATGTGCGCGTTGAGCGAGTCCTTGTCGGAGTCGGCGATCACCTCGACGTCGAACGAGAGCCGCGCGTAGCGATCGATCTCGGGGTTGCGCAGGTGAATGACGAAGTCGCTGATCTTCACGAGCGGGCCGAGGCCACCTTTGCCGCCAGCGCCACTCGCTCCGCCGCCGTGTTCTTCTTTG
>JBEOKA010000116.1:0-11780 GCA_040275325.1 Myxococcaceae bacterium
CATCTTGTCGTTGAGCGCCTGCA
Organism: Myxococcaceae bacterium; assembly: GCA_040275325.1. Taxonomy (GTDB): domain Bacteria; phylum Myxococcota; class Myxococcia; order Myxococcales; family Myxococcaceae; genus Xiheimicrobium. The sequence continues at coordinate 24 of JBEOKA010000116.1, forward strand.
GCACGACGCCCAGCTCGAACGACCTGAGGCCCGCGCGCTCGGCGAGCGTGTCGAGGTCGCTCTCACCGTCGATGAACGACACCACGAAGGCCTCGAGCTCGCTCAGCGCCGCCGCCCGCTTCGTGAGCGAGGCCACCACCATCGGAATGCCGCGCGTGCGGCCCAGAGCGAAGACGCGCGTCGGCCCCTCGTTGCCCTTCGTCGCCGGCGGCGCAGGTGGCTTCGCGGGGCGAGCAGAAGGGAGGCCGGGCTGCGGCACCTCGAGCATGCGCCGCACGACGCTGAAGTCGCCGTTCGACGGCTTGTCGGGAATGAGGTTCGCGTCGAGGATCAACTCGCAGTTCGCGCAGAGCAGGTCGTCGGGCGACACCTTCGCGCCACACGACGGGCATGTGTCCTTCGCGCGCATCTTCGGCGGCAAGCCGACCACACCCCGCCCGTCGCGTCACCGCCCAACTGGCCCTCGGCTTGACACTTCGGACTCCTATCATTAAGGAGTCCGAACAATGTCGAAGACCCGGTTTGACGTCGAGAGTGAGCCGCTGCCGCAGCGAATCGCCGTGGGGCTCAACAAGGTGGGCCTCGCGCTCAAGTTCCAGGGCTTTCGGGCAGCAGGGGAGCGGGGGCTCTCTCCGCTGCAGGGGCAGATTCTGGCGATGCTGACGACGGCGCGGCGGGGGCTCAAGCCTTCGGTCATCGCCGAGCGCCTGGCGGTGAGCGCGCCCACCATCTCTGACTCGGTGAAGACGCTGACGGCGAAGGGCTTCGTCGAGCGCCGCGCCGACGAGCAGGACGCGAGGGTCAGCCTCGTGGTGCTGACGCCGAAGGGAAAGCTCGAGGCGCGCGCGGCGGCGGGCTGGCCCGACTTTCTTGCGGGCGCCGTCGAGGTGCTGGGCGAGGCCGAGCAGGAGGCGTTCTGGCGGGGGCTGGTGAAGATGATCGCCACGCTGCAGCGCGAGCAGCAGATTCCCATCAGCCAGATGTGCCTGACGTGCCGGCACTTCAGACCCAACGCCCACCGCGACGCCAGCCTGCCTCACCACTGCGCCTTCATCGACGCGCCGATGGGCGCCCGGCACCTGCGGCTCGAGTGCTCCGACCATGACGAAGCGCCGCCGCCCGAGCTCGAGGCGGCCTGGAGCGCCTTCAACCGCTGACCCAACCTTCGGCGCGACCCGCGCCGATTCACCGGGCCTTCACCAGGCCCTCTCCCAGGAGTCGTTCCCATGAAGCGCAGTGTCTCGTTCGCGGCGGTCGCCGCAATGGTCGTCTCATGCCTCGCGTTCGCCGGTGCCGGCCTCTCGTACCCCGCTGACTGGCGCAGCTGGCAGCACGTGAAGTCCATGGTGATTCCCGACAAGGCGCACGGCCTGTACGGCTTTCACCACGTCTACGTGCACCCCAAAGCGCTGGCGGCGTACCAGAAGGGCAAGGGCTACGCCGAGGGCGCGACGTTGGTGGTGCCCTTCTACGAGGTCGTCGACGGCGGCGGCGCCGTCTCGCAGGGCGCGCTGCTCAAGGTGGCGGTGATGAAGCGCGACAAGACGGCCACCGACACGGGCGGCTGGCGCTACGGCGCGTTCGACCCTGCCGGGAAGCCGCTCGAGCTCGATGCGAAGGCCGGCTGCCACACCTGTCACGAAGCGAAGAAGGACCGCGAGTTCGTCTTCTCGGAGTGGACGCCCTGAGCGCGGCCCCGGCACGGCGTTTCGAACGTGTGCAAACGCTCGCACAGGCGTGCACGCCACCGACTCGTCCAGGCGCGGCAACCTGCTGATCTCCCCCCGCCACTGGGTGGCGCGAGCCGTGCTCAACGCAGCCGCATGCTCACCTCACTCATCGCCCTCTCGCTCGCCTTCGCGCCCGCCGACCTCGACCTCTCGCCGCGCCGCACGGTCGAAGTGTCAGGCCCCGCGACGTCTGTCGCGGTGCCGACCGTGGCCTCGCCCGAGGCCTGGCCGACGCCGCCGATGGTGAGCGCCGAGGGCCGCACCGCGAAGCTGCTGACGACCGAGCAGCTCGAGCGGGTTCGCGCCATCGACGACGAGCTTGCCGGCTTCAGCACGTTGCCGTCGCAGGTCATCGGCGTCGTCGGTGGCGTCGCGGCCTCCACGCCCCTCCTCTACGCCGCGGTCATGGGCGTCGTGATGGTCGTCGAGTTGGCGAAGCTGTCGGCCCTCACGCTCGTCTTCTCGATGGTGACCTTCCCGCTTGGCTTTGCGTCGGCGCTGCTGGTGGTGCCGGTCTGGGGCTGGGCCATCGCCGCGGTGGGCGTCGCGGTCTGTCTCGCGGCCGGCGCGTACACGAGACACCGCGAACACCACCGCGATGCGCTGCTGGCCGAGCGCCGCGCCCTCATCGACTCGACGAGGCCTGCTGCGGTCGATGCGACCTCACTGGTGACGGTCGGTACCTTCTGAGCGTGGGGGCTCGCTCACCTCCGCGGCGCACTTCACGGCTGGGCTTCCAACGTCAGCATCAGAGTCACCGACCGCCGGAGTTCCGCCTCTGCGGCGTCACCGAACTCAGCGGTCACGTCGCACGGCTGGACTCCCAACGCACGCGTGCGGGCGAGTCACCGACCGCCCACGTCCCGCCTCTGCGGCGTCGCCGAACCTCCCAACGCACGCGTGAGGGCGAGTCACCGACCGCCCAAGTCCCGCCTCTGCGGCGTCGCTCCGCTCCTCGCGGGCGCGAAGCGGTCCACACCTCACCTCTTCGAGAGCCGGTGAGTGGCCGGCCGACGTTGGTGTCCCTGAACGTCGGCTCACTTCAGCGGCGCGAACCTGGGCATGTTGCCGAACTTCGACGTCGGCGAAGAAGTGGGGGCTGCAGCAGGCTGCAGGGCCTTGAGCGAGAGTGCGATGCGGCGGCGCGCCTCGTCGACCTGCAGCACCTTCACCTTCACGCGTTGGCCCACCTTCACCACCTCGGCGGGGTCCTTCACGAAGCGGTTGGCCAGCTCGCTCACGTGCACGAGGCCGTCCTGGTGAACGCCGACGTCGACGAAGGCGCCGAAGGCCGCGACGTTGGTGACGACGCCGTTGAGCACCTGGCCCGGCTTCACGTGGGAGAGCTCGGTGATGTTCGGGTCGAAGCCCACCTCGACGAACTCGGCGCGTGGGTCGCGGCCCGGCTTCTCGAGCTCGGCGATGATGTCGTTGAGGGTCGGCAGGCCCAGCCCGTTCTCGGGGTCGAGGTAGCGCTGCACCTCGATTCTCCGCGCGAGTGATGCGTTGCCCACCAGCGCCTGCCGCGTGACGCCGAGGTCTTTCGCCATGCGATTCACGACGTCGTAGCGCTCGGGGTGAACGGCGCTGGCGTCGAGCGGCTCCTTGCCCGACACGCGCAAGAACCCGGCGCACTGTTCGAACGCGCGCGCGCCGAGGCGAGGCACCTTCTTCAGCTGGGCACGTGTCTCGAAGGCGCCGTGCTCCGAGCGGTAGGCGACGATGGCCTGCGCGAGCTGCGGCCCGAGCCCGGCGATGGCGCGCAGCAGGGTTGGCGACGCGGTGTTCAAGTCGACGCCGACACGATTCACGACGGTCTCGACCACGCGCTCGAGCGACTCCGCCAGCGCCGTCTGGTCGACGTCGTGCTGGTACTGGCCGACGCCGATGCTCTTCGGGTCGATTTTCACCAACTCGGCGAGCGGGTCTTGCAGGCGACGGCCGATGGAGACGGCTCCGCGCAGCGTCACGTCGAGCGTCGGCAGCTCTTCGCGCGCGACCTCTGACGCCGAGTACACCGACGCGCCCGCCTCGCTCACGCTCACGACCTTGAGCTCCTTCGCGATGAAGCCGTTGCTCTGCAGCTTCTTCACGAACAGCTCGGTCTCACGGCCCGCGGTTCCGTTGCCGATGGCGATGGCGACGGGCTTCGCCTTCGTGACGAACGCCGCGAGCTGCGCGCCGGCTTCGGCCTCGTGGCCCGTGTGCGGGTAGATGGTGAGCTGCGCCTCGACGCCGCCGCGGGCATCGAGCGCGACGACCTTGCAGCCGGTGCGCAGGCCGGGGTCGATGGCGACGACGGGCTTTCCACCGAGCGGCGGAGCGAGGAGCAGGTCGGTGAGGTTCTTCGCGAAGACGGTGATGGCGTCGAGGTCGGCGCGCTCCTTGAGCTCACGGCGACGGTCACGCTCCAGCGCTGGGAGCAGCAGCCGGGTGAGCGCGTCGTCGAGCGCCTCATCGAGTTCCTTCTGCAACACGGGCGCGGCGCCGCGCTTCACCACCGCCTGGCGGAGCACCCCACGCAGCGGCGCCTCTTCGAGCTCGAGCGAGACCTTCAAGAGTCCTTCTGCTTCACCACGCTCGGCGGCGAGCAGGCGGTGAGACGGCGCTTGAGAGGCACGCTCCTTTCGGCCCACGTGGTCGGCGAACTTCGCCAGCTCAGGCGCCTTCGACTTTCCACGCGCGGCCTCGACGACCAACTGCGCGTCATCGACGAAGCGCTGGCGAATCGTGGCGCGCAGCTCGGGCCGCTCTGCGACGTGCTCGGCGACGATGTCTCTCGCGCCGGCCCAGACCGCGTCGACGTCGGGCAACTCCTTCGAGAGATACGGCGTGGCCAGCGCCTCACGTGAGAGTGACGACGGCGCCTGCGCGAGCAACACGTCGGCGAGCGGCTGCAGCCCGCGCTCCTTCGCCGTCATGGCGCGCGTGCGGCGCTTCGGGCGGAAGGGAAGATAGAGGTCCTCGAGCACGCTCAGAGAGGGAGCGCTCTTCACGGCCTGCTCGAGCGCGGGCGTCAGCACGCCCTGCTCTTTGAGACTCGAGAGAATGCTCTCGCGGCGGTCCTCTCGCGTGTCGACGACCTTCGCGTGCGCGGCGATGCGAGAGATGGCTTCGTCGTCGAGTCCGCCGGTCGCCTCTTTGCGATAGCGCGAGATGAAGGGAACGGTCGCGCCTTCGGCGAGGAGCGCGAGCGTGCTGGTGACACCCGCGACGGGAAGGTTGAGCTCTTTGGCGACGAGCAGCGCGCGGTGGGAATCGACGGAAGCCATGCGGCGCAACGTACTCGACACCGAGCGCACGACTTCGATGATCAGCTGCTCGCGAGCATGCTCGGCATCTGAGGCAGCAGCCACGTGAGGTTGGCGAGCCGTGCGCCGAGGGTTGCGCTCCCGGTTCCGCCGTGCATTGCCAGCGAGCCTCGCACTCCGCTGACTGCGGCGCCGTGGCTGTCGGTGGAGCCTGTCGACGGCGAGCCCGGGATTCGAGCTGTCGGTCTCGCGCCTGTTCGCCAGCGCCACGCCCATCACGACCGCTCGTCGACGCTCACGAAGGCGTGATGCCTCGCTGCGCTCAGTCGCACTGAGGCGCGTCGAGCCACACCCGCACGGTGCACACGCGAATCGGCAAGTCGTCCCTCGTCATCATCCACCCGAAGTGGCGCGTGTTGCCGGTGAGCAAGACGTTGGCTCCGCACCCCACGGCAGCGGCCACGACGCTCGCATCGTCTTCGGGCAGCTTTCCGTCAGCCCACGGCAACGGCGCGAGTGGCGGGTCCACCAGCTCGACGTCGAGGAAGACCGTCTCGAGCCGCGCAAGCGCGTGCGGCTTCTTGAGCGTCAGGTTGCGGCGCGCCTCGTCGACACACTGCGGGCTCGTGCAGAAGGTGACGCGGCCGTCGGTGCGCAGGCTCCACAGCTGGGTGAAGCTCTCGCCGCCGAGCGCCGCAGAGAAGATGACGTTCGCGTCGAGGAAGAGCCGCACGGGTGGTATCGGAGAAGCCATGAAGGACGAGCTGGGCAACAGGATGAAGGAATACGAAATGGCCGAGGCCGGAGCGCGCCTCATGCCACGTCTTCCCATCTGCGCGCGCATCGACGGCAAGCGCTTCTCGAAGTTCACCGAGGGCCTGCCACGCCCCTATGACGTGCGCCTCTCGAGGCTGATGGTCGAGACCACCAAGCACCTCGTCGACGAGACGGTCGCGCGCATCGGCTACACGCAGTCAGACGAAATCAGCCTGGTGTGGTTCGACGACGACCCGAAGGCGCAGACCTTTCTCGACCGCCGCGTGCAGAAGCTGACCTCGATTCTCGCGTCGATGACGACGGCCTTCTTCAACAAGCACCTGGCCGCCGCCATCCCCGAGCGGGCCGACGCGCTGGCGCTCTTCGACTGCCGCGTCTGGGCCGTGCCCTCGAAGGACGAAGCCGCGAACGTGCTGCTCTGGCGCGAGCTCGACGCGACGAAGAACTCGGTCAGCATGGCCACGCGCGCGTACTACCCGCACAGCGAAGTCGTCGACCGCGGCAACGCAGAGATGCACGAGCTGTTGTTCAAGAAGGGCGTGAACTGGAACGACTACCCGCCGTTCTTCAAGCGCGGCACCTTCGTGCGCAGGCAGTCGGTGGAGCGCGCCTTCACCGCGACCGAGCTCGAGGCGCTGCCGCCGATGCACGCCGCGCGCAGCAACCCCGGCCTCGTCGTCACCCGCACCGCGCTCGTCGAGGTCGAGATGCCGCCGTTCTCGAAGGTGCTCAACCGGGTGGGCGTCATCTTCGACGGCGAGGCACCGCAGACCGCCTGACGTTCACCGGCGCCCGTTCGCGTAGCGGGCGTCGAGGTGACGAAGGAACGACTCCGCCGTCAGCGGCCTGCCCGTCGCGGCCTGCACACGCTCGAACACGTTTCCTTCGCTGCCATGGCGGTGCACGCGCGCCCTCAGCCAGTTGAGCGCGGGCGCGAACTCACCTCGCCCCAGCTCGTGCTCGAACTCGGGCCGGTCGCGCTTGAGCGCTTCGGCGAGCTGCGCGGCCGCGAGGTTGCCCAGCGTGTACGTCGGGAAGAAGCCGAACTTGCCGGCGCTCCAGTGGCCGTCCTGCAGCCAGCCCTCGAGGTCGTTGCGCGGGCGCGTGCCGAACCAGTACGCCGAGGCGTCGCTCCACGCGGCGGGCAGGTCGTCGACCTGAAGCGTGCCCTCGATGAGCGCGCGCTCGAGCCGCATTCGCATCACGATGTGCAGGTCTGACGTCACCTCGTCGGCCCAGGAGCGCAGGAGGCCCCGGTGCACGCGCCGCAGGTGCCTGCGCACCGTTAGAGAAGAGGACGAGTCGAAGAACGGCGCCCAGGCCACCTTCGCCTTCGGGAACAGCCACTCCCAGAAGGCGTCGCTGCGGCCGACGTGGTTCTCGAAGAAGCGGGCCTGCGACTCGTGGAGTGAGTGAGACGACTGCTCTCCCCGCGGCGTGCCCCACGCGTTCTCGGGCAGCCCATCGTCCATGAACCAGTGCCCGAGCTCGTGCAGCGTACGCAGCACCGGGCCGGTGACGTCGACCTTCGAGAAGCGGGTGGTGACGCGCACGTCTCCGGGGCCGATGGCGATGGCCGAGCCGTGCGTGCCGGTGTCGATGCGGCCGCGGCGGTCGGCGAAGCCCATCGTCTTCGCGAGCGTCAGCAGCAGCGAGAGCTGGCCGGAATCGGGCACGGGGCCGGGCTGCTTCTCAGGTGGGCCGCTCTCCCAGGCCGTCGCGCGGCGCAAGAGTTCGTGGGCGAGCGACTCGACGAGCGGCACGATGGTGCCGGCCGAGACGAAGGGCTCGAACTCGTCGAGCAGCGCCTCGTAGCGGCTGCCGCCGTTCGCCAACGCGTCGGCCTCTTCACGTTTGAGGTTCACCACCTTCGCCAGCTGCGCCTTGAAGACACGGCCGTCGTTCGCGTCGCGCGCCGAGGCCCAGGCTTCACGCGCGAGGGTGCAGGTCTTCGCGAGCGACTCCACCAGGCGCCGAGGCACGCGCACCGCCCGCTGGTGAACGCGACGCCAGTGCTTCACGTCTGCGTCGTCGGCGCACGCGGTGAGCCACTCACCCACCTGTGGATCCGCAGCGAGGTCTCGCGCCATGCCTGCGAGCAGCGCCTGTTGATCAGCCCGGTGCCGTGCCCCCCCGACCGGCATGCCCGTGGCCTCGTCCCAGGAAAGCAATGCGCTCGTCGAGCGCAGCAGCGCACGTTCCCGCATCCTTTGCATCAGCTGGGTGCGCGCGTCCGTCATGGAGCGACCCCGTGCAAACGGTGACCCCATCGGCTGTCAGCTGGCACGGACACGGGGACTGATCAGGCCTCGCGTTGATGGGGGTCAGCCTGCCGGGCACGAGACAAGCGCTGGCTCTTCATGGTGCAGCCGCTGCACACTGTCGCCATGCACGTCACCCTCGACCAGGCTCGCGCGCTCGACGCCTTCGCCCGCACCGGCACCTTCCAGGCGGCCGCGAAGGAGCTGCACAAGGTGCACACGGCGGTGCTCTACGCGCTCAAGCAACTCGAGACGCAGACGGGCCTCGAGCTGTTCGACCGCTCGGGCTACCGCACGAAGCTGACGCCGAGCGGCGAACAGGTGCTCTCTCGCGCGCGCCGCATGCTCGACGCCGAGCGTGAGCTGGTCGCCACCTGCGCCGAGCTGAAGAGCGGCTGGGAGCCGGTGCTGAAGGTCGTCGTCGACGCCATCTTTCCCATCGAGCCGGTGCTCGAGGTCGTGCGCAGGCTCAAGCAGGTCGAGGCGCCGACGCGGGTGTTGATCAGCGTCGACTCCCTGGGCGCGGTCGAGGAGCGCTTCGAGGCCGAGCAGGCCACGGTGATGCTCACGGTGCTGCCGCCGACGCTGCCCGACCTCGAGACACGCGCGCTGCCACGGCTCAAGGCCCGGCTCGTCGCGCACAAGAGCCACCCGCTGGCGAAACGCGAGAAGGTGTCGACGACCGACCTCGCGGGCCAGGTGCTGCTCACGGTGCGGGGCAGCGACCCGCGGCTGCAGCTGGCGACGCGCTCCCTCGACCAGCAGTCGACGGTGCACCTGCCCGACTTTCACTCGAAGAAGTCGGCCATTCTCTCGGGTCTGGGCTTCGGCTGGCTGCCCGAGTGGCTCATCGAGGCCGAGCTCGAGCGGGGCACCCTCGTGGCGCTGCCGCTCAAAGAAGGCGCGACCCACGCCTTCACCCCCTACCTGGCCACCCGGGGCTCGGTGGGGCCCGCCGCGCGCGAGTTGGTGGACCTCGTGACGAGACAGTGAGAAACCGCGCGCGCCATGACCGACGCGACCACTCCTGCTGACACCCTCAGTGCCAGGCTCATCGACGACAAGGCCAAGCGCCCGCGCATTCTGACCGACTGCGAGCGGCTCATCGACGACGAGGTCTCGTCGAAGGGCGGCCTCTCGGGCCTCGCCATCAAGGCGGCCTACAAGGTCGTCTGTGCGGTGAAGCCGGGCATCATTCGCGAGTCGATGGACATGCTGCTCGACGACTTCGTGAAGCGCCTCGAGCCGTTCTACGCCGACCACCGCAAGGCTGGCGCGAGCCCCGCGCAGTTCGGAGACACGCTCAACCGCCGCCCCGGTGAAGTCGCCGATGCGCTGCTGGGCATCACCGACGACCGCGCGAAGAAGGCGAAGAACGCGACGCTCAAGGGCGCGTACGAGAAGCTGCGCCCGCAGGCGAAGAAGCACGTGGAAGAGGCCGTGCCGCGCGTGGGGCGAACGCTCTCGCCACACCTCGGCAGCTGACGCGACATGTCGGTGGAGTGCGACCATCAGCTCCCACGGGTGGCCGTGGGGCTGCCAGCCGACTGGCGGGAGCAGTTGGAAGCAGCGCGGGCCGTCGTCGAGGGCGGGGGCGGCTCGCGTCAGGCGCTGGCCGAGGCGTGGCTCGCCATCGTCGAGCTCGAGGCAGGCGGAGCAGCGCTCGAGCAGCGCCATGCCTCGCCTGCTGCAGAGCACGGGCTGCGCTCGCTGGCGCTGCTGGTGGGTGACGACGTCGACGCGGGCCTTCGTACGCTCCTCGCGCAGGCGCTGTTGGCCATCGGGCGCTTCCGGCGGCTCGCCGCGCCGTCACACGCCAGGGTCCAGGCCGAGGTGATGGCCATCGAAGCAGCCCTCGTCGTCGGAGAGCGTGCGCCACCGGTCGACGGCATCATCGCGGCGTGTCTCACGGCGCTGGTGAAGACGGGGCTCTTCCAGGCCGAGGCAGAGCTTCGCGAGCGGGCCTTCGAGGCGGGCGCGGCGCTGCGCGAACGCTTCGGGCGCACGCGCTCACCGTCACTGGCGCCGGTGGTGGCTGACGGGCTCGATGCGTGGGTGAAGATGTTACCGCGCGGCGATTCCACCCGCGCCGAGCTCGTCGCCGAGCGAGATGCGCTGCTCGCCCGCCCGTAGCGTGACAGAACGCGCGCATGGCCGACGTTCACGGTTCGTCAGCGCCGCCTGAAGACGGTCGGCTCGCGAGGCTGGCAGCACGGTTCACCGCGTGGGCCGAGCGGTGGATTCCCGACGCCTATGTCTTCGCGCTGGTGGCGACGCTGCTCGTCGTCATCGCCGCGTTCGTGGTGTTGAGCGGAAGGAAGGCCGCTGGCGACGCAGCGCTCGAGGTGGTGCAGCTGTGGGGCGGCGGCTTCTGGGAGCTGTTGCCCTTCACGCTGCAGATGGCCCTCGTCATCATCACGGGCTCGGTGGTGGCGACGACGCGGCCGGTGTACCGGCTCATCGCGTGGCTCGCGGCGGTGCCGAAGACGCCGCGCGGCGCGGTGGCGTGGGTGGCCTTCTTCGCGATGGCCTCGTCGTGGTTCAACTGGGGCTTCTCGCTCATCTTCAGCGCGATGCTGGCGCGTGAGGTGGCCCGCCGCATGGAGCGCGTCGACTACCGCGCCCTGTGCGCGAGCGCGTTCCTCGGGCTCGGCAGCATCTGGGCGCAGGGGCTCTCGGGCTCGGCCGCGTTGCAGATGGCGACGCCGTCGTCGTTGCAGCCGGCGATTCGCTCCATCGTGAGCGCGAACGGCGCGGTGCCCGACGGCATCATTCCGCTGACGCACACCATCTTCCTCTGGCAGAGCCTTCTCTCGGTTCTCATCGAGGTCGTGGTCGTCACCGCGCTCATGTTCTTCGCGGCGCCGACGAGCCGGGCGAAGAGCGCGAAGGAGCTGGGCGTCGACCTGGGCGCCTCACCGCTCGACGCGCCCGACCCGGTCAGCCGCGGCACGCCAGGCGAGTGGCTCGAGCACAAGCCGTACCTGAGCGTCGCCTTCGTCGCGCTGGCCGGAGTGTTCCTCGTCTCGACCTTCGTGAAGGCGAGCGAGCCATTGAACGCGCTCAACCTCAACACGCTGAACCTGTTCTTCCTCACGCTCGGGGTCGCGCTGCACGCGACGCCGGCGCGGCTGATGCGGGCGGTGAAAGACGCCACGCCGGGCATCTGGGGCGTGCTGCTGCAGTTCCCGCTCTACGCCGGCATCGCGGCGCTCATCGTGAAGACGCAGCTGAACGAGCACATCGCCGGCTGGTTCGTGAGCATCTCGACGCCCGAGACGTTCCCCGCGCTCATCGCGGTGTACTCGGCGGTGCTGGGTGTCTTCGTGCCGAGCGGAGGCTCGAAGTGGGTCATCGAAGCGCCCTACGTGATGCAGGCCGCGCACGACTTGAAGGTGCACCTGGGGTGGATGGTGGCGGTCTACGACCTGGGTGAAGCGCTCGCGAACCTGCTGCAGCCGTTCTGGATGTTGCCGGTGCTGGGCCTGTTCGGGCTGAAGGCGCGTGACGTGATGGGCTACACGTTCCTGGTGTTCCTCGTGCTCGCGCCGCTCGTGTTGGTGCTGGTGACGGTGCTCGGCGCCACCTTGAGGTACCCGCTGTGAAGCTCGCCCTCGTGCTGTTGACGCTGTCGACCGCAGCCTTCGGCCAGCCACTGCGGCGCTCCATCACGCTGCCGAAAGACTGTTCGTTCTCTGCGGAGTCGAACGAGGGCAAGCGTCGGGCGCTCCACCGCTG
>JBEOKA010000117.1:0-7342 GCA_040275325.1 Myxococcaceae bacterium
GCGCGCGCCTGCTTCTCGGCGGCCCCGGTGCCGGCGTGCGAGCGGGTCTTCACGGGTCGGCAGGCGCTGGGCGCCGAGTGCTTCGCGGGCCCCGAGTGTGTCACCGGCGCGTGGTGCGACCGCACCTCGACCTGTCCCGGCCGGTGCTCGACCCTCGGCCGACCCGGCGACGTGGTGCCCGACCCGCTGGGGTGTGCGCGCGACCACGCCGCCGTCGAACAGCCCGACGGTGGGTGGCGGTGCCAGGCTCCGCTGCCTTCTGGAGCCATCTGCAGGGCGGCCAACGAGAGCGTCTTTGGCACCGCATGCCAGTCGCCGACCGACACCTGCACGTTCCCATTCGATGGTGGGCCAGGGCGCTGTGAGCCCGCCCGTTCTCTGCTGCAGCCCCGCGGCGCCGCGTGCGACCTGAGCCAGCGATGTCAGCGCGGCCTCGGCTGCCGAGCGGTGGCCGGCCAGTCGAGCGGTCGTTGTGACGACCTCATTCCCCTCGGCCAGTCGTGCGAGCGCGACTTCAACGGCTGTGTCGTCGGTGCGATGTGCGGCCGAGACCTGCGGTGTGTCTCCGAGCCGCGCCTGGGCGAGGCCTGTACGGCGACGTGCGCCCGCGGGTCGAAGTGCGTGAACGCCGTGTGTGTCGCCGAGGGCTTCGTAGGATCCGCCTGCCCGTGCGAGTTCGGCCTGCAGTGTGTCGACGGGCGGTGTCAGGCTCGACGATGTGACTGAAGCAACGCGCGTGATTCCCTGCTGAGTCGTGCGTTGGCCGAAGCGACCACCGCATGGCACAGTCGCTTCATGTCGTTGACGATTCGCGCGGAAGGGCTGAAGGCTCTCAAAAAGTTCGAATGGAACCCCAGCGGAGTGTGTGCGCTCGTCGGCCCGAACGGCGCTGGCAAGTCGACCGCACTGCGGATCATCCAGTCGATCCAGAACTCCCTCGAGGTTGGCTACGACGATGGCCTGCGCGTCTTTGGCGCTGGCCCACTCACGAATCTGGAGTCACGCGTCGGTGTGGCACAGGTCTCATTGCGGTTTGGCGCTGTGACCTGGAAGCTCCGCCTCGATCGTTCGACCGTTCCTTTCGAGAGCGCATCACGAATGGAGCACGAACTCTTCACTCGCGGGAACGGAGCGACGACCCAGGTTCGAAGCTCGGAAGGCACGCAGTGGGGAGAGGACAACAAGAGCAATCAGTTGCTCCTTCGCCAACTCCGGGGACGTCTCGACCCCGACTTGACCGGGCTGTGCGAGTTGATGTCGCGCTCGAGGGTGTTTTCGAGGCCCGACCTGGGCTTGCTGCGAGGCGAAGGCTCGACTTCTTCGAATGACGTCGTCCTCGAGGTGCACGCGAGGAACCTGTTCGCGGTGTTGCGCAACTGGCGAGACAAGAGCGAGCACGAGTTTCGCTTCAGGTTCGTCGACGACTCCATGAAGGAACTGTTCCCCTGGTTTCGTCGGCTGGACTTCGAGAACTGGGGACCACGACAGGGAGCCCAGCTTCCCGCCACCAACGGCGAGAAGTTGCTTCCCAGCGACTGGTCAGATGGCTTTTTCACTTCGCTCGCGCACCTCTGCGCGATCGCGTCGGTCGATCAGGGGCTCGTGGCGATCGATGAGCCCGAGAACTCCCTTCACCCCGAGCTGATCAACCGCCTCGTCGAGTTGATGCGCGAGTGGTCCCGAACGCAGGCGACGACGGTCGTGCTCGCGACGCACTCACCCGTCGTCCTCGACCAGTTCCGGGACGAGCCAGAGAAGGTGTTCGTCATGCAGCCTGGGCACGAGCAGCAACCGGTTCAACTCGACCAACTGAAGCAGCGAGATTGGCTCCAGCACTTCTCGTTGGGCGACCTCTACAGTCACCTCGAGGTGGGTGCCTCGAGCCCATGAAGGTCCAGTTCGTGGTGACCGGCCGATGCGAAGAGCTCGCGCTGCATCACTCCGTCGCCCAGTTGTTCCCCACGCTCGAATTTCTGCGACCCCTTCGTCTCGAGTCGTTCACGTCGACCCCAATCACCGATCCTCCGAAGTCGGGTGTTCTCGATACGGCCTTCAAGTTCGCAGCCAAGCTCGTCGAGAAGGTCGATGGCGACGACCAGACACTGGTCGTTGGAGTCGATGATCAGGAGGCGGAGCCGAACCCCGAGCGACAGATCAAGCTCGTCTGCGACAGCGTTCGTCGCGTCCTCGATGAGCCTCCTGCGATGAAACGTCGAGAGCGGTTGACCGCTCAGGTGATGGAGCGCTGCTCGTTTCATCTGCTGATCCCAATGGTCGAGGCCTACTTCTTTGGCGACCTCGCAGCGCTGGGGCGAGCGGGGGCAAGGTCGCAATCGAAGTTTGACGCCGGGAGCACCGACGTCGAGCATTTCTCGGTGCTCGATGAGCGCTTCACTGGCCCGCCTGACACCACTGACAAGGACGACTGGGCACGTGGTGGCGCGCTGCGACACCGCCACCCCAAGCGATACCTCAAGTTCCTCAGCGGCAATGGCTCACCCGGCGACTCCACGTATCGGGAGAGCAAACACGGAGCCGCCGCGCTGCAAACGTTGAACTGGCCGCTCGTCGCGTCGAACGCACGCTTCGTTCAGTCTGCGAGAGCGCTCGTCGCAGACATCGCTGACTGGGCGGGTGTCGAGAACCCGCTGCCCGGCGTCGAACGCGACCTGACATCACGCCACGCGCTGCTGCCCGAGCGCGTCCTTCGAAACGCCTGACTCGAGCCCGCTCGCTGCGCACGCTCTTGCGCAACCCTGACGCTCCGGAATGCGCCTGCCCGTTCGTCGTTTCGACCGGCATGCCCACCGACGTGCTGCCCCGCTTCGACTCGATGCTCCCGTTGCCGCTTCGTGACGCGCTCGCCGGTCTCGAGCGGCGCCAGGCCCTTCGTGCGCCAACGGGACTCCGGTTCGCGTTCGCTGATCAGCTCTCGGCGCTGAATGGACTTGCCTGGGATGAGGTGACGCGCTCCCGTGGACTCATGCTGTCGCGCCGCTACCTCGAGGCCCTCGAGGCTGCGCGCACGCCGAACGTCGAACACCGCTACGCCCTCGGCTTCGATGGAGCGCGACCCGTGCTCGCCATGGCCATGCAGTTGCTCGACGTCGGCATCGACCGCCTGCGCCCAGCCTCGAAGCACGTCATCGAAGGCCTCGACACCGACGCGCTCGAACAGTCCGTGCGCCAGCGCGTGCTCGTCTGCGGCAACCTGCTCTCATCAGGGCTCGACGGCGTCGCGTTCGCCGATGGCCTCGACGAAGACCTCGGCTGGCGGGCGGTCGGCGAGGTGCTGTACCGCGTTCGCCGCGCTGAGAAGCTCAATGGCCACCCGAACCTGGTCGTCGTGAAAGACCTCTCTGCCTCGCAGCGCAGCTCGAGCCGCGCGCTCGAGGGCCTCTCGTATCGACCGATGGAGGGCGGCGCGACGATGGTGCTCACCCTCGAGCCCGAGTGGACGAAGCACGACGACTACCTCGCGAGCATGCTCTCGAAGTACCGCAGCGCCGTGAAGCGCAAGGTGTACGCGCCCATCACTGAGGCCGGCTGCCGTGTCGTGCGGCTCGGGCCCGATGAGGTACAGCGCTACGCCGAACGTCTGCAGGCGCTCCACCTCGCCGTGCAGGACAACGCGAACGTTCGCCCCGTCACCGTGTCGAGTGACTACTGGCCCGTGATGGCGAAGCTCGAAGACGCGTGCGTGTTCAACGCGGTGATGCGCGGCGACGAGGTGCTCGGCTTCCTGCTCGTGCAGGTCGACGGTGACGAAGCGCACGCGGCGCAGATTGGCTTTGACCGTGACGCTGCGAAGGAGCTGCCGCTGTACCTGCGGCTGCTCCACACCACCGTCGAGGTGGGGCTCGCGCGAAGGTGTCAACGCGTGGTGCTCGGACGCACCGCGCTCGAGCCGAAGGCCCGCATGGGCGCGAAGCCCGTCGATACGTTCATGTGGGTTCGCCATCGCGTGCCCGTCGTGAACGCGCTCACGCGTGGGCTCGTCGACCTCGTTCGTCACGAGCCGGCGCCCGACATCGACCCGTTCAAGCGGGCTGACCAGTCACCGGCCTGACGCCAGAGTCCTGACACACGCCGCCCACCCTCCGGAATTCCGGAAGCGGCCCTGCGCTTGCTGAGAGCGCATCGGCACGGGAGGCGTCATGCACAAGGGGCTGTCACTGGCGGTGTTGGCGATGATGGGGTGCGGCGGCGAGGTGTCGGTGCCCGAGGCACTGAAGCCAACACCGTCTGCGCCGGTCGAGTGCCAGGTTGGCTCCGCCGCGACGCCGCATGAGGCGCCGCTCACTCCGCGAACGCCGTCCCGATGTGACGACCCGATGCTTCAGGGCGAGCTCTTCTCGAGTCCCTCTCGCACCTCGCTCGCCATCAGCGGGAGCGGGTTCTTCGTGCTCTCGACACCGCGGGGGCTGCGCTTCACGCGCTGGGGCCAGTTCATCTTCACCCCAGATGGCGATTTCGCGTCGGCCGAGGGCTATCGGGTTCAGGGGTTGTCCCCCGAAAAGGCGTTGACGCCGCTGCGGGTTCGCGCGGCGAAGGTGCTGGCCCAGGCCACGAGCACGGTGCGGTTCGATGCGACGCTCGACCCCAACGCCACCATCATCACCTTCGACCCGCTCGACCCGTTCAACACCGCCAACTTCAACGCGAGCGTCACCATCTACGACTCGGTGGGCGCGATGCACGACGTGACGGTGTATTTCAACCGCACCGCTCCCGGCGCGTGGGACTGGCGCGCGCTCGTTCCCAATGGCGCGGCGCTGACAGGTGGAACGTCGGGCGTCCCGTCGGAGATCGCCTCGGGCAATCTGACCTTCGACCCGCAGGGACGCCTCGACACTGTGACGCAGTCCTCCACCTTCAACCCCGTCAACGCCACCAACCCGCAGTCGCTCCGCTTCGACTTTGGTGACGACCTGACCTCTGGAGGAACAGGGCTCGAGGGCGTCGTTCAGACCGGCAGCCCCAACCGCAACGAGCTGACCCTCTCGGCGCAGGACGGTCGAGGCGCAGGCCGCCTCACCACCTTCTCAGTCGACGTCGAAGGCCGCGTCATCGGCGAGTTCAGCAATGGCGTGACCGTCGAGCTCGCGCGCGTCGCGCTGGCCAACTTCGCGTGGCCGCGTGGGCTGCATCGCGACTCCGACGGCACCTTCGCCGAGACGAAAGAGAGCGGTCGCGCCATCATCGGAGCTCCGGTCGACTGGTTCTTCGGCGCGATTCACGCCCAGCAGCTCGAGCAGCCCTGTCAGCCCTGAGTCAACGCACGCAGCGCTGCGCCCACCTCGACACCGTGGAACTTCTGCACGTCATGGCCACCGTCGGCGAAGCGAAGCTGTTTCCAGTCGGGGCGGGTGCGCGCGAGCTCTTCGTGGAACTTCCGTGGCACCAGCGCGTCGTCATCGGCCCACGTCTGCAGCACGGGGTGCCTGGCCGTCGCGATGTTCTCGCGGTGCCGCCCGAAGTCGGTGAACGCCGCGTCGACGACGGTGCGCAGCGCGCCTTCGTCGGTCATGTCGCGCAGCGAGAAGCCGAGGCGTTTGTAGGCGAGCCGCGCCATGCGCGTGAGCACCGGCTGCAGCGGCCGCACGAGCAGCACGTTCGCGAACGACCGCCACACGGCCTCGGGGTAGTGCGCCGTCGGGCCCGGAGTCGCCACCAACGTCACCGTCTTCACGCGCCGCGCGTGGTGCACGGCCGTCTCGAGCGCGATGAGGCCGCCCATCGAGTGACCGACGAGCGACACGGTTTCGAGCTGCAGCGCCTCGAGCGCGCGCGCGACCAACTCTCCCCGCGCCTGCAGCGACAGCGGCTTCACCACGCCCGGCATTCGCGCCTCGCCGAACCCCGGCAGCTCGAGCCTGATGAAGCGCGCCCACTCGAACAGCGGCGTCGCGAGCCAGCGCCAGTGGTGGTGCGCTCCGGGCAGGCCTGACAGCCCAACCACGACGGGCCCGCTGCCTTCATCGGTGTACGAGAGCGTCACGCCGGGCAAGTCGAGCGTTCGCCGTTGCGGGTCTCGTGGTGCTGCGGGCTGCATGCCGTCGCTTTCCCGCACTTCGTTCGCCGCGACAACGACTGTCAGGCGCGGCTGACGCTCTGCACTTCGCGTTGTGAGCGGAGCGCAACCTCCATAGAAGTTCGCGCCGTCTTCACTCTCTGGGGGTCGTTCACATGAATCGTCGGGTCCTGTCATGCGTGGCGCTGCTCGTGGTGTCTGGTTTTTCCTGTGGAACGCCGTCGTCCGGAGTTGATGCCGGCGCAGGAGGCGGCACTGTCTCGGCTGGCGGAGGCACGACCTCGAGCGCAGGCGGTACTGCGTCGGCAGGCGGCACTGCGTCGGCAGGCGGCACTGCGTCGGCAGGCGGCACTGCGGCAACGGGCACCACCTTCGTCGCGACGCTCTCGGGCACGCGCGAGAACCCTGCGAACGCCAGCACCGCGACGGGCTCGGCAACGGTGACGCTGAACGCTGCCGAAGACACCATCACGTGGACCGTCACACACACGGTGGCGGGAGCCACCGCAGCTCACATTCACAACGGCCTCGCCTTCGCGAACGGCCCTGTGGTGTTCGGCTTCACCAGCGCGAACTCACCCATCATGGGCTCGGCAGCCATCACCGCCACCCAGGTCGCCGACCTGAAGGCCGGCCGCTACTACGTCAACGTTCACTCGCCGACGAACACGGGCGGTGAGGTTCGAGGGCAGCTGCTCCGCATGGGCGAGCAGCTCTTCCGCACCACGCTCTCGGGCGCGAATGAAGTGCCGTCCGTCACCACCACCGCCACCGGCGGCGTGCAGGTCATCGTCTCGGCCGACATGACGAAGGTGAACTGCCTCGGCACCTTCACCGGCGTCACCGCGACGGCTGCGCATCTTCACCGGGCCGCTGCGGGCATGAACGGGCCCGTGGTGATTCCCTTCGTCCTCGGCACGGGCTCCGTCAGCTGCACCGACTCCGCCATCACCGCCACCAACCTCGCCGACCTGACGGGCGGCAACTGGTACGCGAACGTGCACTCGGCGGCCAACCCTGGCGGCGAGATTCGGGGGCAGCTCAGCCAGCCCTGAGGTCTTTTGACGAACCTCGGCGTGGGCGGCGTCTATGCTGCCCACGTCGTGACGTCTTCGAAGGCCCAACACGAAACCGTCAGTCGCGCGTTGCTTCGCCAGCGCGGCTTCTTCCGTACCGGGCGTGGGCTGCAGGCGAGGGTGCGGCGCGTTGCCTCGCTCACCGCTGCAGAGATTGAAGCGATGTGGGCCCTGTTTGCGGCTTCGTACGACGGGGCGAAGCGCTCCGACTTCGACCGCGACCTCGACGAGA
>JBEOKA010000118.1:0-24020 GCA_040275325.1 Myxococcaceae bacterium
GAGCGAGCCCAACTCTGACCACCACCCACGTGGTTGAACTCGTGCTCGGCGTCGCGGCGGGAGCGAGCCCAACTCTGACCACCGCGCAGGTGGTTGAACTCGTGCTCAGCGTCGCGGCGGGAGCGAGCCCAACTCTGACCACCACCCACGTGGTTGAACTCGTGCTCGGCGTCGCCGCGGGAGCGAGCCCAACTCTGACCACCGCGCAGGTGGTTGAGCTCGTGCTCGGCGTCGCGGGCCGGGAGCAAGCCCAACTCTGACCACCGCGCAGGTGGTTCAACTCGTGCCCGGCCTCGGCGCGTCGGCGAACAGCAGCCCCGTGGATTCCCTTCCGC
Source organism: Myxococcaceae bacterium (assembly GCA_040275325.1). GTDB lineage: Bacteria > Myxococcota > Myxococcia > Myxococcales > Myxococcaceae > Xiheimicrobium. Next base: position 336 of record JBEOKA010000118.1, read on the forward strand.
CACGACGCAGAGCCCAACCCCGCGGCTGCACGCTCATCCGCTGCTCGAGCGGCGCCTGCGGACGCGTTCGACGAAGGCCGCGAACTCCGACGGCAGCGATGAAGGTCGACTCGGGCGCAGCACGTTGCGGCTCAACCTGATGATTGCCGACGGAGATCTCCGACCGCGTTACCGACAGTCGATCACGCGCCCAGATGCGTCGATGGTGAACGACGGCCCGGTGTGGGCGACGAGTGGATACGTGACGGTCACCGTCCCTCCGTCGAGCGCGACGTCGAAGCGAACCTTCTTCAGCACCGCGCACGTGCAGCCAGCGCCGCCATCGCGCAGACGGCACCTGTCGAGGTCGGCGCGCGCCGCCTTGACGCCCGCGCGAACGGCATCAGCGACGTCTCGCGACCCGACGGGCAGCGCCACGTCCTCCTTCTCGGGCAGCGCGACCTCGGGCGCCCCCGTCACCACCGCCAGCAGGATCAGCAGCCGCATGAACGAAGTCTGGCGCAAAGCAGGCCACGAACGCTAAGCGCGGGCGGGTGAACGTCTTCACCACCGACGCCTTCCTCGAGACCGCAGCGGCCGTGTTCTTCCCCGGCCAGTCGTGGCGCGCCGAGGTGTTCCGCATCGAGGGCCGGGTGCTGAAGCTGCTCGTCGTCGACGGCGACGTCATCGAGCGCATGCCCTTCTACGACTACCCGCAGCCGCTCGACGGCTTCAGCGGAGCCGTCACCGACCGCTGGTACTTCCCCCGAACGGTCGTGCACACGCAGCTCGTCAGCGAGCGCACCGTCGAGCCACCCGGCCAGCAGCCCTCGCCGTACATCGACTGGACTCGCTTCGCCGACGAGAAGGCCTTTCACGCGCACGTCGCAGCCTCGGGGCACCTCAAGAACAACGACACTGCGCGACAGCGGCGGCGGCTCGAGCGTGACATCGGGGCGCTGAAGTTCGTGCTCGACGACCCGCGCCCCGAGGTGTTCGCCGCGTGCGTGAAGTGGAAGTCGGCGCAGTACGTCGAGACCGGCGTCGGCGACATGTTCGCCGCTCCACGCAACGTCGAGCTCTTCCGCCAGCTGCACGCGCGCGGCATCGTGAAGGTGTCGAGTCTGTGGGCGAAAGACACGCTGCTCGCCGCGCACTTCGGCACGCACACCGACCGGCGCTTCACCTGGTGGATCCCCGCCTACGACGCCGCGTACGGAAAGTACTCGCCCGGCCGGCTGCTGCTCGAAGAGCTCATGCGCAGCTCGCAGCAGCAGGGCGATCTCGAGTTCGACTTCCTCATCGGCGACGAGAGGTACAAGTTCATGTTCGCCACCCACAACCGCGTCATCGGACCCATCGGGGCTCCACCCGTGTCGTTGCTGCTTCAGAACCTGGCGAAGCAGCAGACGAAGACCGTGCTCGAGCGGTACCCGAAGGCCATGCAGCTCGCGCGCGACCTGAAGCGCCGTCTAACTCGTTGAATTCCGACTGATAGATCGGCTCCGGCGGTGAGGCGTTGAAGGAGACGTGCGCTCCCTTCCCCGCTGGGTCTTCGTCGCCGCGATGCTGGTCGGCTCCGCGCTCATCACCGCTTCGAGCCTCGGCTATTTCGATGACGAGCTTGTTCCCGAGTTCGTCATCGAGAAGCTGCCGACGCTGCGCTTCGAGGCGCTGTGGCTCTTCGCGCTGAAGGTGCACGTGGTGGCGGCGGCCTTCGCGTTGCCTGCGTGCATCGTATTGTTGCTCGACGTGCTGCAGAAGCGCCTGGCGATTCATCGATGGCTCGGTCGGGTGACCGGCGTCGTCGTGTTGCTCGCCCTGGTGCCCTCGGGAGCGGTGCTCGCGTTCGAGGCGAAGGGGGGCGCGTGGGTGACCGCGGGCTTCCTCGCGTCGGGAGCCCTCATCGCCGTCTTCATGGTCGCCGGCGTGGTGAACGCCCGTCGGCGTGAGCTGGCGCTGCACCGGCACGCGATGTGGCACGTGGTCGCGCAGATGAGCGTTGCGGTGACGTCGCGCACGATGCTGCTCGGCCTCGAGCTCGGCGGCCTCGACCCTGACGTGGCGTACGTCGTCGCGTTGTGGGTGCCGGTGCTGGGCAGCGCGCTCGCCGTCGAGCTGCTCTCGCCCGTCAGCGCCTTGCGGTCGTTCTCTGCAGGTCAACCGATGTTCTCGAGGAGGGTCTCGTCATGAAGTGCGCGCTGCTGGTGCTGATCGTTCCGTCGCTCGTCTTCGCTGCAGAACCCGTGAAGTCCGACGAGGTCGTGTCGGCCGAGAAGCGCCTCGAGACCTCGCTGATCAAACCGCTGGCCGCGCGTGACGAAGAGCGTGCGATGTTCTCGCGGGCGCGCGTGGCTCCGAGGGAGCGCCGCGTGCGCGTGACCCAGCAGAACGCCTCGACCGACGCGAACGAGAAGACGTTCTTCGCCTTCGCCATCGACTCGCGGTTCCGCGGAGCGTGGCGAGAGGCTGATCAGGTCGGCTGCATCTACCCCGCGAGCGGAGAGGTCTTCGTGAAGCTGGGAGCGACCTTCAGACCCGCCGACACGCTGCTGGGCAAGAAGACCCAGCCGGCCCCCGCGGGAGTGTGTGTCGGCACCGAGATCGCCGCGCGCTGATCACTTCGCCGGCACTCGCGCGACCACCCACGACGTGACGAGGTCGATCACCTGCTGCTGCTCGGGCTCGTGCAGCAGGTCGTGGTACGTGCCCTCCCACTTCTTGAGCGTCTTGTCGGTGCTCGAGGCCTTCTCGGCCAGCTCGACGCTGCCCTCGAGGTTGGTCGCCTTGTCCATCGTGCCGTGCATGACGAGGAACGGCACCTTTACGTCGGCCAGGTGCGCCTGAATGAAGTCGATGGCATCGAGCGCCATCGCCGCCGAGCGCGCGGGAAGGTTGGAGTGATCGACCAGCGCATCGCTGGCAAGCTCGGTCTTCGCCGCTGCGTCACGCACGAACTCGGAGTCGTCGAGCGCCTGCACCTTGAGACCGGGAATCAGGCCGCTGAAAAACCGCGCTCCGGCCTTGTCACCGTCGGACACCCCGGGCAGCAGCTTCAACGCCGGCCCGCTCAACACCAGCCCAGCCAGCTTGTCGCCGTGCTTCACCGCGTACGTCGTGCTGACGAGCCCGCCGAGCGAGTGCCCGAAGAGGAACACGGGCAGCCCCGGGTTTCGCTTCTTCGCCTCTTCGACCTCGAGGTCGAGGTGCGCGACCAGCTCCTCCATCGTGTCGAAGCGCTGCCGCACGCCACCGCTGAGCCCGTGGCCTCGCATGTCCTGCCCGTAGACGACGAAGCCCTGCTTCACGAACGCGGTCGCGAGCGCGTCGTAGCGAACCGCGTGATCGCGAAGGCCATGCGCCACCACCACGACGCCGCGCGCTGGAGCTGCGGACCTCCACTCGTACGCCTGAAGACACTGCGCCTCGGTCGTCTCGACCCGGTACGGCGTTCGCGTGACGTCACCATCGACGGCGACGCTGGGCAGCGCGCCGAGGCAGGGGCGCGCCGTGGCACAGCCAGTCACGACGAGGAGCAGCGCGGACAAGATGGCGGGGGTTCTCATGTTCGGTTCTCCGTGAGGGATGAACCCACTGTGCCGTTGCGAGCGAGGCGCTGAATCGGCCAGATGGCCTACTCGAGTAGCCCACGCTGAGACGCCACCATCGCGGCGCCTGCGCGCGTGTCGACGCCCAGCTTTTCGTAGATGTGAATGGTGTGGTGCTGCACCGTGCGCGCAGAGAGGCCGAGTGTCGAGGCGATCTCCTTGTTCGTCTTCCCCCGCGCGACGTGGCGCAGCACCTCGAGCTCGCGCTCCGACAGCTGCGACGACGGCGCCTTCACCCGTCGCTCGCCCATCGCCGCCAGCGCGGCCTCGACCACGTCTTCGTCGAGCGCGTGGGCCTTCACCATCGCCCGCACCTCGGCTGCCGCGGCGGCGTTCGTCTTCGCGGGGCGATGCGGCCGCTCCTTCGTCAGCGCGCAGAGCACGTCGGAGACGGCCAGCACCCGGGCAGGCCGCTGCAGCGCTCCACCCGCCGAGCCCCGGTGGTAACCGCTGCCGTCGAGGCGCTCGTGGTGCGCGCCCGCCACCTTCGCCACCGCGCTCAACGCCGGTGCCGCCGCCAACACCCGCTCGGTGAAGAAGACGTGCGCCCGCGCGCGCTCCCGCTCGGAGGGCCGATGCACGCGCGGCGTCGTCCAGATGCTCGTCGGCACCGCCACCTGCCCGAGGTCGTGCAGATGCGCCGCACGCCCGAGCGTCTGCTGCTCCTCGGTCGACAGCTTCAGGCGCTGCGCCGTCGCCCGCGCCAGGGCCGCCACCTCACGGGAGTGCCCACGCGCGTGCGGCGCCTGCAAGTCAGCAAAGTCTCCGAACGCCTCGGCGACGTCGTCGAGCGTCGTCACCAACGGGTGCTTCGCCGCGAATGACAGCAGCGCCTCGTGCCGCTGCCCGACGTACTCGGCGGCCGAAGGCGCGAGGGCGGGAAGCAGCGCCCTGGCCCGGCGCGCCAACGTGGGCTCGAGCATCGTGCCCGCGCGCGCGTCGAGCACCTGCCGCGCGAGCTCGACGCCACCTTCGAGCAGGAACACCGTGGCCACGTGCGCCACCGTCGCCACGCTGCCTGGTGCCGAGAGCTGCGCGCCGCTCCACCCGTGGGGCGTTCCCGCGCCGTCGTACCGCTCGAACACCTCGTCGAGCGCGCGCGTCACCGCCAGGCCCAGCTGCAGGCGCTCCGAGAGCAGCCGCGCGGCGCCGCACGCCTCGGCCGTGAGCTCGGCCTTCAGGCGCGCTCCGTTCGCAGCCAGCGCGACGACGCTTTTGCCCTTCGCGAACACGCTCGACTGCGCAGCGCTCACCGCCTTCATCACGTCGAGGGGCTTGCTCGAGTCACGACGGTGGAGCCCGCCCCGCATCGCGATGTCGTCACCGGCGAGGTCGGCCTCGACGCTCGCGTACGCTGTGCAGCCCAGGTGCCGCAAGAGCGCCGCCAGCGTCGCCGCCCACCGCTCGTCGTCAGAGAGGCCCGCGTCGCCCGAGAGCTCCCACGCGAACGTCGCCGCGAGCACGCTCTTGTCCTCGGCGAGCCCGTTCGCGAGGTCGAGAATCACCGACAACGCCGACAGGCACTCGAAGGCCGGGTTCACCCGCGAAGATTCGTTCACGAAGCGGTTCGGCGAAAGCCCAGAGCCTTGCCCTCAGACACGTCGTTCCTTCTCGGCTGATGAGAATTGGAGGGTTGGATCGTCTGACAGAAGGACTCGTTATTTCAGTGCCTTGCGAGCGATTGCACAGCCGTTCGCTGTCACGGGTCATGACGCCGCGCACATCAGGGGTGGGCTGGATCAGTGACCCCACCTTGTCGTAGGTATGCGCACCTCTTGAGGGAGCCCGGTATGCAAACCAAGTCGTTCGCTCTGTTGCTGCTGACGGTCGCCGCATTCAGCGCCTGCGAGGGGTGCCGCAAGGGCAACAACGTCAAAGCCAGCGCTGGCGAGCTCGCCATCGTGTGGCAGGGCGAGAACTTCGCGCGCATGGTCGACCGCGACGCGAAGTACGACTTTGGCTACGCGCTCGTCGGCGAGTCGCGCCAGGCCGTCATCGTCGCGAAGAACGTCGGCACGGGCCCGCTGACCCTCACGGCCATCGCCCGCATCGACGGCGACGAGGTGTCGATCGCGCCGCTCCTTCAGCCGTCGGCGCCGTTCTCGGCCGAGTTCTCGCCCAAGACGCTGACCGCCTCGGAAGAGACGCCGTACGTGGTGACCTTCACGCCCCGCGGCGGCCGCTCTGCCTACTTCGCCAAGCTGCGCCTCTACGCTGACGGCGCGCTCGACACGGCGAACACGGCCGACGTCACCCTCGTCGCCAAGGGAGACCTCGGCAGCTGCGACCTGCCCCGCGTCATCGACCTGGGTAACGTGCCGGTCGGCGACACGTTCTCGGTGCCCTTCACCTTCAAGAACGCCACCCAGCAGGACACCGAAGCCACCGTCGGCGCGTTCGAGAACGGCGACGCGTCGGCGTTCGGCTACGGAGAAGGCACCACCCAGGGGAAGGTCGCCGTCGCGGCTGGCGGCGAGACGAAGGTGCTCTTCACCTTCTCACCCACCGAGCAGCGCGCGTACGAGACGACCATCAAGCTCGCAGGCGCCGGGCCGTCGTGTGAGTCGGTCGACATCACCGTGAAGGGCACGGGCGTCGACGATGTCCTCTCGTGGACGCCGATGAACCTGCGCTTCGGCCTCGTCTCGCCGGGCTTCGAGAAGGAGCTCGAGGTCACCTTCACCAACACCGCGAACGCGCCCGTCGAGCTCACCAACATCGCCGTCTCGAGCGCGCAGGACTACGCGCACGTGGTGCCCATGGGCGCCGACGACACGAAGCTCACCATTCCCGGTGGCGGCGTGCCGACGAAGATGAAGGTCTCGTGCTCGCCCGCGATGCTCGGCAACCGCTCGGGCACGCTGAACTTCGAGACCTCGCTGCGCAAGACGCCCCGTGGCGCCATTCAGCTCGACTGCACCGGTGGTGGCCCGAAGATTCGCGTCACGCCCCGCCCTGCCGTCTCGTTCGGCCACGTGCCCTTCTTCGCAGGCAACCCCGTGCCCGCGACGCGCCGTATCAGCGTTCAGAACGTCGGCGTGGCGCCCGCGATGCCCGACCTGACGTTCAACCTGCTGCTCGGCAAGGTCGACCCGATGACGGGCATGGCCGCGCAGCCGCCCATGTTCGAGATTCGCCCCGCCAACATGGACACGCAGGCCGGAGAGTTCACGCTCGCCCTGGCCAGCTCGTACGACTCGCGCCAGGGCCTGCGCCCCGTCGCCGGTCAGAATGAAGTCACCCTGCAGGTCTCGCTGCTGCCGCGCACCTCGGGCGCGAAGGCCGCCGAGATTCTCATCTACTCGAACGACAGCGCCGAGCCGACGGTGACGCTCCAGGTGACCGCCGACGTGCAGATTCTGCCCCCGTGCAACTACCGCGTCACGCCGCAGCTCGCGAACTTCGGCATCGTGCCGGCAGGCACCACGAAGGACCTGCCCATCACCCTCACCAACCTCGGCACCGGCCGCGGCGACAGCTGCTTCCTCTCGAACTTCGCCTTCGCGAGCGGCAGCGACATGGCCTACAGCTTCGTCGGCACGCCTCCGATGGAGAAGGAGCTGCGCCCCGCCGAGAACTGGCAGCTCGTCGTGCGCGTCTCGCCGCGCGGCCCGGCTCCCGCCACGCTGACCACGCTCTCGGGCGCCGTCACCTTCGACGTCAGCAACCCCACCAACCCGCAGGGCCGCATCGACCTGCGCACCTCGGTCGGCCCGTCGTGCATCGCCGCGACGCCCGACCCGCTCGACTTCGGCACCGTGAAGACGGTCCCTCCGCCGGGCATGCGCTGCTCGAGCCCGAACAAGACCGTCACCATCTACAACACGTGCTCGTCGCCCATCACGATTCGCGGCGTGTCGATGGCGTCGGCCGCAGGTCAGGGCCCCGGCGGCTCGGCCTGCTCGGGCAGCCAGGCGTGCCCCGAGTTCTTCCTCGTGCAGAGCCCCAACATTCCCGCGGCGGGCCTCACGCTGGCTCAGGGCTCGATGCCGGTGACGCTGCAGCTGCGCTACTCACCCATCGACCTCGGCACTGACTCCGGCGCCGTCGCTCTCGACGTGGTGCAGTCGGGTCAGACGGTGCAGTACCTCGTCGCGCTGCAGGGCCGTGGTGACGTGGGCGGCCGCCAGACCGACAGCTTCATGCAAGACCGTCAGCCCAAGGCCGACATTCTGCTCGTCGTCGACGACTCGTGCTCGATGTCTGACAAGCAGACGAACCTCGCCAACAACTTCGCCTCGTTCATCCAGTACGCGGTCACCGCCAACGTCGACTACCAGATTGGCGTCGTCACCACCGACGTGGCCACCAACGGCGTGCTGCGAACCACCACGGCAGGCGGGAAGATTCTCACCAACATGACGGCGAGCGTGCAGACCCACTTCTCGAGCCTGGTGCGCGTGGGCACGCTGGGCAGTGGCTTCGAGCAACCGCTCGAGCAGGCCACGCGCGCGCTCACCTCGCCGAACATCGCGGGCGCCAACGCCGGCTTCGTGCGCCCCGACGCGAACCTGGCCGTCGTCATCATCTCTGACGCCGAGGACCAGTCGAACCAGCCGCCCTCGTACTACGAGAACCTGCTCATCAACGTGAAGGGCTTCAGCCGCCTCTCGAACTTCAGCTTCTCGACCATCGGCCCGTTCATGGCCAGCTCGCCCTCGGGCTGCATCTACGACGGGTTCGGCTCTGCCACGCGGTACAACTCGCTCATCACCCGCACGGGCGGCGTGAAAGAGGAGATCTGCAACACGAACTGGTCGGCCGCGCTGCAGGGGCTGGGTCGTACGGCCTTCGGCTTCCGCACCCAGTTCTTCCTCACCAACACGCCTGACACGACGAGCGGCAACGCGGTCAACGTGCTCATCAACGGCCAGCCTGCGCCGCCGTCGACGTACATGTACGACGCGGCATCGAACAGCATCAAGTTCAACCCCAACGCCACGCCGCAGCCGGGCCAGACGTTGACCATCGACTACGCCACGACCTGCTTCTGAAGTGAGCTGAGTCGGGAAGTCGAGCGGGCGCTCCACCTGGAGCGCCCGTTTTCGTTTCAACGAAGTCACTCGAGCAGACGTTTCCACCACGCCTTCTTCCGAGACTCGCTCGCCGTCACAGGTGGCGTCGGTCGCGGCGGAGTCGCCGGCACGCGAACCGCCACCGATCCCACCCAGGTCGGACGTGGCGCCGGTGCAGACTGCGCCTCATCGGGGTCGAAGGAGACATCTCCAACCCAGTCGACCTCGAGCGCAGCCATCGACGTGCAGACGCCCTCACCCGCCAGCTTTCGCGCGTCGGTCTCGCTCTCGACTTGCACCACCAGCTGACGGCAGGTCTGACACACGCGCTCCGACCCGATGTTCGTCGGCGTCAGCTCGTTCCACGTCGTTGGGCAGCGAAACGCCCAGCGCACGCCGGAGCAGCCCGCGATGTCACGACCCACGAGATAGCGAAAGGTCGGGCCCACCACGCTCGACAAGGTGCGCAACCGGCGAACGCCCTCAATGAAGCCAGCACCCGAGGGACTCTGGCGCTGCAGATCGAGCTCGAGACGCACGTATTCGGCTTCGGCGATGGCGCCCGCCTCCTCCAGCACGTCACCCAACACCACGCGGGTCGTGTCTTCGTCGCCCGCACGCACGGCTTCGATGGCCTTCATGATGTTCGGCGTCGGCGCGGCGTGGTGCTCGTCGGCGACACAGAAGCAGACCAGCTCGAGGGCGCCTGCGCTGGTCGTGAGCGTGAAGGGCTTCGTCAGGGCCTGCTCGTCGCCCGAGTCGCGGCGGACGAGTCGTCGGTTCGTCTCGAGGCGAATCGAGCGACTGGCGGCGTCGAACACCACCTTCGCGGGCCGACCGAGGTCGAGGCCCAGACCGTCGAGTGGAACGACGCCGTCGCCTGCGCGAACCTGCCAGCGCCCGTCACCCTTGAGCCTCGCCAGCACGACCAGCGGACCAGAAGCCATGGCTCCACTCTGTCATGACTGTGGTGGGTGACGCCGCGTGGAGGCTCGGCAGTCCGTGGCGGCTCCTTCGTGGCCCTTCACTGCGCGGGCAGCTGCGCGAGCGGCTTCGCGAGCCGGCACACCTTGCCGTCCGAGCCGTCCTGGCAGACGAAGCCCTCGAAGCAGTTCATGTCGCTCTCGCAGGCACCGACGCAGACCCGGCGACTGCCCTCGGTCGAGCAGCGGTACCCGTCGGGGCACGGCGCGCCATCACACACGCGCGTGCACACCTCGGAGCGCGCGCAGTACCCCTCGGGCAGTGCCCGGCAGTCGCTGTGCTGGGCGCACCGCGTTCCCGTCGGCGCGTTGGGGCAGGCCGCGAGCCACACCAGCATGAGCAGGCACAGCGCCCTCATTGCGCGGGCCCCACGCTTCGGTTTCCCTTGAAGGGCGACGGCCCGTACAGGTCGTAGTCGCAGCCGCCGTCGAGCGTCGTGCACTCGTCGCGTTGGCAGTAACCGTCGAGGCACACCATTCGCCGTGACTCGGGGCAGTAGCCCTCGTCCTGCTCCTCTGTGTACGTGCCTCCGTCAGGCAGCCGCATGAAGGGCACCGCGTCGCTGCGACAGCCCGTCTCGACCTTCAGCCAGCAGTCGCTCGTCTGCTCACAGGTGCGCGTGCAGATCTCGGTCAGCGGGCAGTAGTACCCCTGAGGGCAGTTCTGTTTTCGCGGCTCGCAGTTGCCTCCGGGCGGCGCCGGGCACGAGCCCTGGCCCAGCGGCGTGGCGCACGAGACGAAGGCGATGATGGACCACCAGAAGAGCCGCTTCGACACGAAGAGCAGTCTCGGGCCGAACCCGGGGCACCGCAAATCGCGCAGGCCGTGCCCCTGAACCCAGGCACGGCCAACGCCGAATCAGAGGCAGGCGACGCGGTAGCTGACGGTGAGCGTCTTGCCGGGCTCGGGCACGTAGAGCGGCTCGAACACGACCGCGTTGATGGCCGAGTCGTAGCGCCACACGCGCGCGCCACGAGCGTCGGTCTGCGGCAGCATCTGCCCGTCGATGGCGACCTCGACCTGGTTGCCCGCGGCGGGCGTGCCGTTGAGGAAGAAGGTGGTGCGGAAGCCGAACGCGCCCTTGCCGATGTTCTCGAGCGCGGTCGCCCAGTTCGGCGTGCAGATCTCTTCACGCAGACCGTTGCTGCCGGTGACGAGCGACATGTGGCGACCGTCGTCGATGCCTTCGGTCGAGCAGCCCGCGCCGAGGTTCGAGAAGGGGCCGATGACGTTGTACGAGAACAGGTTCGGGCGCTGCACGCCTTTGATGTTCAGCAGCTGGTTCAAATAGAAGCTGATGGGCTGGTCGGCCTGCTCGAGCGCGTCGGTGACGCAGACGACGGCGAGCACTGCGTCGGGGCGAATGAAGCCGGCGTTCTTCGCGGGGTCGGTGATCTTCGGCGCCGTCAGCGCGCGGACGGCAGGCACCACGCAGGTCTCGGTGCCCGAGCCGTTCGTGCCGAGGCGCACGAGGCTGTTGAAGGCGTCTTCGATCATCGGCGTCGACGGCGTGATGATGCGCTCGCCCGAGCCCATGGTGCAGGTCGAGGGGAAGCCGGTGCTGACACCACCGACCCTGCAGAGGTCACCGGTCTCACAGGCGGGGCAGCTCGTGTCGTCGTCAGCGTCAGTCGAGGTGACACCGATCTGGAAGTCGACCTGGCTCGTCGTCGCGTACTTGATGAAGTTGGCGAAGTTCGCGCCCAGCGCCATCTGCTCGTCTGACATCGAGCACGAGTTGTCGATGACGAGCAGAATGTCGGCCTTCGGGCGCGCATCCTGGCGGAAGGTGTCGGTGTTCTGACCCATCGTGTCGCCGCGGCCGGTGAGGGTGACGATGTAGTCGACCTGCTGGCCGCCCTGGACGACCTGAATGCGGTACGCGCCCGAGTCGGTGCTGATGTTCACGGGCCGGTACTTGATCTGGAACGACAGCGGCGTGCCGCCCTGGTTGAGACACGGGCCCGAGCTGCCACCAACGGTGCACGTCGGCAGCGCGGCGACGGCCGGCTGAGAGACGACGTTGAACTCCTTGCACGGGGCGCTGCCGGAGCAGTTCGTCGTCATCGGCATCGCGGTGTCGCCCGACGAGATGAGATCGGCGCCGACCCAGCGAACGGGCTGCGGGCACGCGTTGTAGACGGTGAACGTGCGGTCGGGCGAGTTGCAGCCCTGCTGCACGGTGCCGAAGTCGAGCGTGTTGGGCGAGATGACCAGACAGCTCGGAGCGAGCGTCGCCGTCAGCTGCACCGTCGGCTGCGACCGGCCAGGCGTGGGGTCCGAGATGGTGAAGGTGACGGTGCCGTTGACGGTGGTGGGCGCCGCCGGGAGCGCGCCCTGCGGCCACGCGCGCGTCTGAACCGTCATGCACTGCTGGGGTTGCAGCTCGCTCTCCATCAGCGCGCCGGCGGGCAGCGAGAACATCGAGTTCGAGCCGGCCCCGAGGTCCATGTTGGTGATGAGACAGATGTCGTTCGTCGCCGTCGCGGGCGCCACGTTGCAGACCTGGAACGTGAGGTCCTTCGTCGAGGGCGGCGTAACGACGCCGAAGTTCAGGCTCACCGGCGTCACCGTGTACTGGCACGGCGGCAGCGTGACGGGCCGTGCGGTGACGGTGATGCGCACCTCGGGCTCGTCGGGGTCGTTCGAGAAGAAGGTGACCTCCCACTCCTTGTTGCCGTTGGCGCCGACCATGGTGTTGGCGGGCTGAATGCGAATCGGAATGTCGAGCGTCGCGGCGGCGCCCGAGGCCTCGAGGCCGATCGACGGGTTGTACGAGCCCGGCCCAGTCGCGGGCAGGTCGTCGGCACAGCCCGTCGTCGCATCGAAGCGGCCGACGCAGATCTCAGAGAGGCTCGACTCGGCGTTCTTCGCAGTGACGGTCCAGTACGGGCGGCCCGTGCCCATGGCGCCGAGCTTCAAGTTCGCGCGCGGATCGGGCGGCGTCGGGCGGGTGCCGACGTTGCGCACGGTGACGCGGCGGGTGGCCGAGGCGCTCGAGCCCGAGAAGTACGCGATGCGGCCGAAGTTGAGCGTGTTCGCGGGCAGCACGTCGATGTCGGGGCCTCCGCCGAAGCCACGCAGCGCGACGTTGAAGGTCGCCTGGTTGCGCGCGTTGGTGCTGCCGGTGAACGTGCCCTGACGAGGGCCGAGCACCGTGGGGCGGAAGCTCAGGGTCGCCTTCGCCGTGCCCGCCACGATGGCGTTGGTCGACGCGTCGCGCGTCGCCGCCGGAACCGTCAGCTTCGTGAGGTCGCCCATGTTGGCCGCGGCCACCTTGTAGATGTTGCTCGGGTTCGCGCCTTCACGCGTGGTGAGGCCGGTGAGCTCGACGGGGCGGAAGCTCTGGTTCGAGAAGGTGACGTCACCCGTCACCGTCAGGCCGGGCTGCACGTAGCCGAAGTCGAGGGTCGCAGGCGTCCACGAGAGCACGCTGTCGACGCCCGTACCGACGAGCCGAACGTTCACCTCAGGGCAGCCGTCGGCCGGCAGCACCTTGATGGTCGCGAAGTAGTCGCGCGGCTCGGTCGGCGTGAAGATGAGCGAGACATTCTTCTCGCGGTTGGGCGCGAGCGTGAACTCACCGCGCGGCGAGTCGGGCGAGAGCGCGAACACCATGTCGGCCGAGACGACGTCACCGACGCGGGGGAAGGAGTCGACCATGCGACGGTTCTTGATGGGGTTCACGACGGTGAACGAGTCGCCACGCGCCACGGCGCCGAAGTCGATGATCGCGGGAAACTCGCACTCGCCACGAAGCGCCGTGCCCTTGAGCGTGAGCAGCGTCGGGGCGACAGCCGGGTCGGCCGTCGGCAGCGTCAGCTTGAGCTTCACCTGGTGCGGCACCGTGACCTGCGTGCGGTCGTCGGGCGGCTGGAAGAAGAAGCTGAGCTCGACCGACTCGCCGACCGGGACCTCGACGGGCATGAAGTCGATGCCGAAGACCGGGTTCGGCTCAGAGACGAGCGTGCCAATCTGAATCGCGTCGCCCTCACCGTCCTTCACGAAGCCGTCGAGCTGCAGCGGGCCGCGGCCGACGTTGCGGAGGATGACGGTGCGGTTCACCTTCTTCGTCATCGGAACGGTGCCGAAGTCGACCTCGGTCGTCTCGACGTTCACGCCGTCGGTCTCGATGAGGAGCAGCGGCTCACCGTAGGTGGTGCCTTTGGTGTCAGGCCGACAACCGGGGCAGCCTGCCAACGCAACACCGACGCTCAACACGAGCGCGCTTCGGAGAATGGAGGTCATCGGAAGATCCAGAGCGAGGGTTCGAACGAACGGCCAGAAGCGCCCAATTGATACGGTCCCGGCCCACCGCGTCAACTCCTCATGGCGAAAAGGTATCGCGGGTGAGACAGCGTCGCCGAATCGCTCACGGCGTCAGCGAACCTTGGTGCTACACCGCGCGCCGCTGATCAGCCCGAGCACCCGTGAGGAACTCCATGCCGATGCGTGACCTGAACGTGAAGAAGGCCCAGAAGCTGCTGTCGCGAATCATGGAGTTCGAGCTCGCAGGGGTCGTTCGGTACACCCACTACTCCCTCATGGTCGCGGGCCCGAACCGCATTCCCATCGTCGCGTTCATGAAGGCGCAGGCGAGCGAGTCACTGCTGCACGCCCAGCAGGCGGGCGAGATTCTCACGGGCCTCGGCGGCCACCCCACCCTCACGATCGCCCCCATCCCCGAGTCGTACAAACACTCGGTGAAGGACATTCTCGAGGAGTCGCTCTCGCACGAGCGTGACGCCCTCGACCTGTACTGCGAGTTCCTCGACGTCGTCGAAGACCGCAGCGTCTACCTCGAGGAGTTCGCCCGCACGCAGATCGCCCAGGAAGAGATGCACGGGCTCGAGGTGCGCAAGATGCTCCGTGACGTGGCGGTGTCGGCGCCCGACTTCGACCACGCGCACGAGCACGACGAAGACGAAGAAGACCAGGACGACGTGCGCGACGGCGACGAAGACCAGGAAAAGAAGGACAAGAAGAAGAAGAAGAAGGACAAGAAGCGCGACGCGTGAGCGACCCGAAGCCACCGTCCCCGCTGCCGCGCACGGTGCTGGCGCTGGCAGCGACGAGCTTCTTCACCGACGTCGGCAGCGAGCTGGTCTTCTCGGTGATGCCGCTGTTGCTGCCGGCCATCGGCGCGGGCCCTGCGTTCCTTGGAGTGCTCGAGGGCTTCGCCGACGCCACGGCCGCGTTGCTCAAGTACCTGAGCGGCGCGTGGTCTGACCGGCTGCCGAAGAAGCGCGGCATCGTGCTGCTCGGCTATTCGCTCTCGTCCCTCACTCGCCCGGTGCTGATGCTGGCGACCGCGCCGTGGCACGTCTTCTCGCTGCGCATCATCGACCGGGTCGGCAAGGGCCTTCGCACTTCTCCGCGAGACACGCTGCTGGCACAGTCGGTCGACCCGTCGCAGTCGTCGCGCGCGTTCGGGTTTCACCAGGCGATGGACCACGCAGGCGCGGTGGTGGGCCCGCTGCTGGGCGCGGGGCTGCTCGCGTTCGGCGTCGACCTGCGCCTCGTCTTCCTGGTCGCCCTCGTGCCGGGGCTGCTCTCGGTGGCGAGCCTGTTCTTCATTCGCGAGACCCCGACGCTCCCTTCATCGAAGCGAGCGCTCACCGCGCCGCTGCCGGCAGAGCTTCGAGGTCTGCTCGTTCCCATCACCATCTTCTCGCTCGGCGTCGCGACCGATGGCTTCGTGCTGCTGCGCGCTGCAGCGCTGGGCACTCCGGCTGCGCTCGTTCCCGTGCTGTGGACGGTGCTGCACCTCTCGAAGATGACGTGGGCCTGGCTCGGGGGACGAATGGGTGACCGCGTCGACCGCGCGACGTTGCTCCAGACAGCGTGGGCCCTCTTCGTGGTGGTGATGGTGGGCTACGGCGTCTCGACGCAGGCGTGGCACGTGTGGGTCATCGCGGTCGTCGCGGGTGCGTGGCAGGGCATCGCCGAGCCCGTGCAGAAGGCGATGGTCGGAGCGCTCGCCACCGCAGACTCGAAGGGCCGCACCTTCGGAGTGCTCAACGGCCTCAAGGGCGCGGCTGCGATTCCCGCAGGGCTCGGCTTCGGCGTGCTGTGGGAGCAGGTGAGCCCGGGTGCGGCCTTCTTCGCGAGCGCGCTGATGGGTGCGATGGGTTCGACCCTGCTGTTCGGGTGGCGTCGCCGCCGATGACGGTCGTCGAACGAAGGGGCTGAGGTTAGGTTCCGCGCGCCCTTCGAGGAGGTTCGCACGATGGTCGTCTCAGAGCTGATGTCAGTCGACGTGTTGACCATCACCGCGCAGGCGCCGCTGCAGCAGGCCGCGAACGAGATGCGCCTCGCTCACATCAACCACCTGCCAGTGGTCGATGGCGTCGGTGGCGTCGTGGGCGTGCTCTCGAGCTTCGACGTGATGCGGGCGCTGGCGCAGGGCAACGTGGCGAGCTCGGTCTCTGACGTGATGACGCCGCAGGTGGTGACGGCGCGTGATGACGAGCCTGCCTCCGACGCCGCGAAGCGGCTCAAGCACCACAAGATCAGCTGCCTGCCCGTCGTCGACGCTGGCGGCAAGCTGGTGGGCCTCGTCACCGAGACCGACTTCGTCGAGCTGGCCGTGCAGGCCCTCGCTGGGCACGCCGTCGCCGCGCGCGATTGACGCTCCGCAACTTCTCCTGGCCCGCCGGGTTGGGAGTGCATGCGCCTTCTCCTGCCTGCCACCGTGCTGTGCCTGTTCGCGCTCGCCTGCGAACCAGCGCCAGCCGTGCCTCCGCCCGACGCGCCGAAGACCACCTCGTACCTGCGTGACGTGCAGCCCCTCGTCGAGCGCTCGTGCAAGACGTGTCACACCGCGGGAGGCGTCGCTCCCCTCGCCTTCGACACGCCCGCGCAGGTGACCGCGCTGGGGCCCACACTCTGGAGCGCCATCGCCGGCAACCGCATGCCGCCCTTCTTCGCGGCCACCTCGTGCAACTCGTACGTCGATGACCCGCGCCTCACCGACGCCGAGAAGGCGCTCTTCAAGACGTGGGTCGACGAAGGCTCGCCCATGGGTGACCCGAGCGAGGCACGTCACGCGCCGACGCCACAGCTGCCCGTCGTGCGGCACGACCTCGAGTTGTCCATCGGCGGCGAGTTCGACGTTCGCAAGATGAACGCGACCGACAACTACCAGTGCTTCGTGATGAACCCGGGCAACACCACCGACCTCATGGTGAAGGGCTACGAGGTGGTGCCCGGAAACCTCGCGCTCGTGCACCACGTGCTCGCCTACGTCGTCACCGCCGACCAGGGGAACCAGCTCGAGGCGCTCGACGCGCAAGACCAGCGGCTCGGCTACGCCTGCCAGACCGGCGGCGTCGGCATCACCGGCGCGATTCGAAACCAGATCGCCGGCTGGGTGCCCGGCCAGTACCCGTCACGCATGCCCGCCGACACCGCGCTCGTGCTGCCTGCGGGAAGCCGGCTGGTGATTCAGCTCCACTACAACCTCAACGCGCTCGCCGACCCGGCGGTGTCACCGTTCGACCAGACGAAGCTCGCGCTCGAGACGGTGCCGGCGAACACGCTGCGCAAGGGCCAGATTCTGCCGATGCTCAAGCCCAACCTCTCCATCGCGGCGGGCGACTCGAACTCGATTCAGGTGAGCGAAGTGCCGGTGCCGGCCGCGTTCCGCAACGCCACCATCTACCGGGCCATGGGCCACGCCCATCAGCTCGCCACGCAGGTGAAGCTCGAGGTGGTGAAGGCTGACGGCTCGACCGTGTGTCTGCTCGACAACCCGCGCTGGGACTTCAACTGGCAGCGCGACTACTCGCTCGCGAAGCCCGTCACGCTGGTGCAGGGAGACCGGCTGCGCATCACCTGCGTCTACGACAACGGCCCGGCGAACCAGCCCTTCATCAACGGCGTTCAGCAGCCGCCGCGCGCGGTCGCGTGGGGTGAGAGCACCTTCGATGAGATGTGCATGACGTACCTGACGTTCGCGCAGTGAAGGCAGGCGCTGCCGTCAGGCGCGTCAGGGCAATGAAGGGAGCACTCGGCGTGCAGGGCGCGCCACAGACGTCGAGGTTCCCGTCGTGCGCGTGCTCGTACATGCAGCGCCTGCCGTCGCCACAATCGGCGTTGGTTGCGCACTCGCACTGGCACGAGGTGACGTGAACACGAGAGAGACGAAGTCTGGCGCCGATGAACCAGCCGAGCCAGTCGAACGCGGGCGGGTCCGCAGCCTCTGCGATGTTCGCGACAGGTGCGGCATGGCTCGAGCGCTCGCTGCGTGAGACCGAGGTCAACGACGCCGCCAGCGTCGCGCTGCGTAAGGCGTGCGCGTCGTACGGCAACACGACCGTGCTCGAGCTCGGCGCCGTGCGTGAGCTCCCGCGTCACGTGCACCTGCGAGAACTCGGCCTCGGAGTTGAGCACCTGCGGCGAGCAGGAGTTCACTCGGCGACGTGGTCGACGCGGCCGCAGAGTTCACGAAGAAACTGACGCACGATGGCCACTCGCGACGGCGCCGTCGCCTCGAGCTGGGCTTCGAGCGCCGCTTCGACCGACGCCTGCTCCTTGCGGTCGACTGCCTTGCCCGCGGGGAGCAGCTCGATGACCGTCTTTCGCCCGTCGGCCGGGTCCTTCCGCCGGCGCACCATCTTCCGCTTCTCGAGCCGCTTCACCGAGGTCGAGACCGTCGACGCATCGACACACAGCAACGCGGCGAGCGCACCGGCGGTGAGGGAGCCGTGACGGCCGACGAGCCGAATGAGCAGCCGCTGCTGCGCCGTCACGCCGAGCCGCGTCTCCATTCGGGTCGAGGCGCGCTCGATGGCGTGATTGAGCGCCCAGACCTCGGCGAGCATGTCGAGCGCATCACCACGAGAGAGCGTTTCGGCGTCGGTCGGCACGGCGCGAGAATAGCGCGCCCGTGAACGCAGCCCGTGCTTTTGCCTGGCCGGGCAAGATGCCCCAGTCAGCGGGGCTTCGGCTCGAGCAGCCGGCGCAGCATCGCCCGCACGTCGCGAACGCGCTCGACGCGAATGGGGGCGACGCTGCTGCCCGGCCCCACGTGCACCGCGACGGAGCCCACGGGCAGCGCCTTGAACAGGTCTTCGTCGGTGCGGTCGTCACCAAAGGCCGCGAACAGCGCGCCGGGCGGAGCCTCTCGCAGCAGGCGCGCGACCACCTGCCCCTTGTGCGCGTCGTGCGGCCGCACCTCGACGACCTGGTCGCCCGCGAGCACCTCGACGGGCGCGTTCGAGAAGACCGACGCCAGGTGCAGCTTGAGCTCGTTGGCCTGCCGGGGGCCGAACTCGCGGTCGGCCATTCGGTAGTGAAAGGCGAGGCCCGAGCGCTTCTCTTCGACGAGCGAGCCCGGCGTTCTCGCGGCGAAGTCCTGCAGCACCTCGAGGGCGCGGGGCCGCCAGGCGTCGTCGAGGCGATGGTGACCGACCCACGCGCCGCCCTCGAGCTTCGACCAGAAGCCATGCTCGGCGTGCAGGCCGATGGGCAGGTGGCCCAGGAACCGCTCCAGCGAATCCCTCGAGCGGCCGCTGACGACATGCACCTGGGTGCGCGGGCGCTGCGCGAGGGCGCCGAGCAGTTCGAGCAGCTCCCCATCGGGCCGCGCGAGCTCGGGCATCGCGTTGGTGCCGACGAGGGTGCCGTCGTAGTCGAGCAACAGCACCAGCGCGGGCGCCTCGAGCAGCGCCGTCACCGTCACCTCGCGCGCGCGTCTGGGCGTGGGCGTCGATGACAGCGCGGGCGGCGTCTCGGTGACCGCCTGCAGCCGGGAGAGGAAGGTGCGCGCCCACCACGCGACGTCGTACGAGAACACCCGGTGCCGCAGCGTCGCCATGCGCATGGCCCGCTCTTCGTCACCCATCTCGAGCGCCCGCATGAGTGCCGCCGCGACGCCGTCGAGGTCGTACGGGTTGACGTGCACGGCCTCGGCGAGCTCGGTGGCCGCGCCGGCGAACTCACTGAGCAGCAACACGCCACGGCCGTCGGGCCGCGAGGCGACGAACTCCTTGGCGACCAGGTTCATGCCGTCACGAATGGGCGTCACCACCATCACGTCGGCGGCGCGGTAGAGCGCGACGACCTCGTCCTCCGAGAGGTTGCGGTAGAGGTAGTGCACCGGCGCCCAGCTCGGCGTGCCGAAGCGCCCGTTGATGCGGCCCACCAACGAGTCGACGGTGGTGCGGAACTCGGCGTACGCCTCCACATTGGTGCGCGAGGGCACTGCCACCTGCACCAGCCGCACGCGACCCCGCAGCTCAGGGTGGTTCGCGAGCAGCCGCTCGTACGCCAACAGCCGCCGCGGAATGCCCTTCGTGTAGTCGAGGCGGTCGATGCCGACGAGCAGCCGGGTGGTCGTGTCAGGGTGAAACGTTGCCTGGTGGGCGCTGACAGCCTCGCTCGTCGCTCTTCCCTCGAAGGCGCGGGCGTCGACCCCCATGGGGAAGACACCCAGGCTCGTGCGGCGCCCGTCATGCGTCACGCCATCGACGCCCGCGTCGGCGCCGAGCACGTGCAGGGCCGACGACGCGAAGTGGCGCGCGTAGGCGGCGGTGTGAAACCCCACCAGGTCCGAGGCGAGCAGGGCCTCGAGCAGCGACTCTCTCGCGGGAAGAATGCGAAACGTGTCGGAGTCGGGAAAGGGAATGTGCAGGAAGAAGCCGATGCGCGCGCCCGGCAACGCCTGCCGCAGCAGCTTCGGTACGCGCATCAACTGGTAGTCGTGCACCCAGATGACATCGCCCGGCTGCCACACCTCGACGACGGCGTCGGCGAAGCGCTGGTTCACCGCCTCGTAGAGCGAGAAGTCGGGCGGCTCGAGCGGCAGCTGCGCGGGAAAGCCGTGGAAGAGCGGCCACAGCACGCCGTTGCACGCGCTCTCGTAGTACCGCTCGACCTCGTCGGCCGACAGCTGCACCGGCACCACCCCCAGGTCCCCATAGCGGGCCTCGAGGGCCGGACGATGTTCGGGCGCCGGTTCTCCCGCGAACCCCGGCCACCCCACCCACAGCCCGCCCTCCTGCTCGTGCACCGACTTGAGGCCCGTCGCGAGCCCGCCGCTGCTGCGCTCGACCACCAGCTCGCCTGGCTGCTGGCGAACCGTGATGGGCAGACGATTGGTGACGACGATGACTCCCATGACGAAGCCCTATCGACCACTCTGTTTGATATCAAACTATTTTCGTACTGATCGAAAGGTGAGCCGCCCGAGCAGGCGCTCGACGTTGGCTCGCACTTCTTCGGGGCCACCCTCCTGCGCCCAGTGCCTGAACCGAATGGTGGCGATGAAGGTGAGGCCGCACGCCAGAATCGTCGGAGGCCCATAGGCCTTGCCGAAGACCTCGAAGACGAGCGCCATGGCCGCGATGGGCACGCCCACCACGGCGGTGAGCGACGAGGCGATGCCGACGACGGCGAACAGCGCCGGGTCGAGCGCGGCGAGCCCCGACCGCGTCACCAGGTTCGCCACCAGCGCGCCACAGAGGCCACCGAGGAACATCGAAGGGAAGAGCAGGCCCGCCGAGCCGCCGCCACTCAACGTCAGGCCCAGGGTCGAACTCTTGGCGATGATGAGCAGCAACAGCACCCACCACACCGCGACCGACGGGTCGTTCTGCAGCACGAGGCGCAGGGTGTCTTCGCCTGCGCCGAGCACATGTCGCAGCTCGAGGCCCGCGAAGCGCTGCAGCCCGAGCCCCACGACCCCGATGACCAGCATGGTCGTCAGCGCGTGCCAGGCCGGCTGCACCCTCGCGACCAGCTGTCGCGACCAGCGCAGCACGGCGCTGAAGCCCACCGCGAGCGGCGCCGAGATGGCGATGGCCACCAGCGCGGCGGCCCCGTACTCCGGCAACGAATAGACGGGTGAGTGTGTCGGCGCGACGAACAGCGGCCGGTAGCCGTTGAGCGTGGTGTTGAGCCAGAAGGGAATGACGGCGGCCCACAGGGCGTAGGCCAGCTTCCGGTAGATGATGCGGTCGCCGTGCAGCAGCTCGAGGGTGAAGAGCGCGGCCGTAAACGGCGCCCCGAGGAGCGTGCTGACGCCCGCCGAGATGGCGCAGAGTTGCATGAGCCTCAGCGCGGCGCGGTCGTCGATACGGGTGAGGCGCGAGAAGCCGGCGCCGAGCCCTTCGCTGACCAGCACCACGGGCGCCTCGAGCCCGCCGCTCCCACCGCCGCCCAGGGTGAGCACCGTGGCGACCAGCTTTCGACCCGAGATGCCGAGCGAGGTGTGCCACGGCTCGTCGAGCGCTGAGTGCAGTGCGCGCTCACGGGCGAGCTGAACGCCGTCTCCAGTCGCGAGGCGCCAGGCAGGCCGCCGCATCACCAGGCCTCGCACCAGCGCCACCGCTGCCATGATCCCGAGCACCGCCAGCGCGCCCTCGCGGGTGCTGAGCAGGAAGAGCCCCTCGATGGAGCGGTGCACGAGCTCACGCAGCATCGAGACGACCAGCCACACCAGCCCCGAGAGCGCGCCAACGCTCCCCGACAGCCTCAGCACCCGCCCCCACGAGCGGTTGAGCGACCTGCCCTCTTCATCGGTCTCGGTCTCGTGCGCGCTCACAGGCTCACCATGACGAAGACCAGGCCCGTCGAGAGAATCACGACGAACGCGAGCAGGCCGACTGGAAGGAACTCGGAGAACCCGAGCCGGGCCGTGCCACCGTCAGGGAGCCGCAGCTGCGCTCGCTCGGTCAACGCCTGCGTGAGAGGGCCCGACGTCGCCGCAGTGAGGAACAGCGAGCTGCCTGCACAAACCGACATCGCCAGCCCGACATAGATCGCGGTCGGTGGGTGCTTCTGGGCGAGCCGCTCGGCCACCTCGAGGAGCGCCGCCATGCCTGGCCCCGCAGAGAACAGCCCCGTCAGCACCGCGGCTGAGACCAGAAACACCACCACCTGCAGGCGGGGCGAGACGGGCAACGACTCGAGCGCGCGACCGGCGAGCTCGAAGGTGCCAGCCGAGCGCACGGCGCCGACCAGCACGAAGAGCGAGAACAGGAAGAGCACCGCTTCGACGTCGACCCTGCGCCGAAGCAGCGCCTCGGCGAGCGCGGGCCTGGCCCACCACAGCGCCGCCGCGCCCAGCCAGGCAATCACCTCGGGCCCCACGCTCGACGCAGGCAGCACCACCCAGCCCACCAGCATGCCGACGAGCGCCACCACGCCTGGAACGAGGAGCCGGCGGTCGACGCGCATGTTGCGGTGCATGGCGGCCATCGTCGTCAGGGCGAGGCGCTGCTGCAGCGCGCTCTGCGGTGAGCCGCGCGTCGGGTCGACGACGAACACCAGCGCCACGAAGGCAGCGAGCGCCACCAGCGTCTGGGGCGCGGCGTGCACGAGGTAGTCCGCGAACGTCATCTTCCCGCGCCCCAGCAGGAGAATCGCCGGAAAGTCGCCGACGGGCGTGGCCGCTCCACCGAGGTTGCAGGCGACGAGGAGCGCCCCGAGCGTCCACGTCAGGGAGCGCTGTGTGGTGCCGAGCAGCTTGAGCAGCCCCAACAACACCGGCAACACCAACAACAACGCCGTCAGGTTGTTCACCAGCCCACTCACCACGTACATCGCGACGACGAAGACGAGCAGCAGCACCCGCGGCTTCGCCTTCGACCACTGCGCCGCCTTCAGCGCGAGCAGGCTGAAGACCCGCGACTCGGCGAGGAACTCCGAGAACAGGCCCAGCACGACGACGATGACCAGCACGTCCCACGGAACGTCAGAGAGCAGCGCTGACGCGGGCCGCTCACCCAATACCAGTGAGGCGCACACCGACAGCAGCGCCGCGCTGGTGACGACGAGCAGCCGAAGCCTCGGCAGCACGGCTTGAGCGATGAGCGCAGCGAGCAACACCGCGCTGGTCGACCACTGGAGCGGGTTCATGAGGAGACCAGGTGCGTGAAGACGTCTGACGAGGTCTCGACCAACCACCGCGGGTAGACTTCGGGCGGGCTGCCGAGCAGGTTCCACCCGATGAAGCTGCGGAACTGAGCACGCACGTCGGCGCCCTGGCAGCGCACCCACTCGGGCAAGACGAAGGCCGAGCTCGAGGTGGCGCCGTAGACGAAGGTGAGCACCCCGCTCCGGGGCCCGGCCAGGCGTTGGAAACGATCGAGCCC
>JBEOKA010000119.1:0-6240 GCA_040275325.1 Myxococcaceae bacterium
GTCACGCTCGCGTCCATCGTCACGCTCGCGTCCATCGTCACGCTCGCGTCCATCGCCACGCTCGCGTCCATCGCCACGCTCGCGTCCATCATCACGCTCGCGTCCATCATCACGCTCGCGTCCATCGTCACGCTTGCATCGATGGTTCCCCCTGCGTCGGTCACGCCTGCGTCCAGCGCGGCGCAGTTCCCGCGAATCTCACAGAGCCGATACTCGAACACCGAGCCCACCGCATCGCCATCGAACATGGCACCTGGTGCGCCGACGACGACTCGTCCGAACACGGGGCCACTCCCGCGAATCACGAGCGACCTGCCGAACTCGGCTCCAGGTCCAAGGCTCGAGGGGACTGGCACCAGCAAGCACTGGAAGTTGTCCTGGCTCAGCGCAACCGCGACCGTGTTGGTCGCCGGGTTGCTGAAGACGATGTCGTCGACGAAGTCGTTGTCGAGCAAGCCGGCTGTCACCACTTCTCCCACGCCGGGCACGCTGCACACGACGCTGAAGCTCATCGTGTAGGTCGAATTGGCGGGAAGCGCCGAGGACATGGGGGCTACGGCCACGACGCGATTCAGTGCTGGTTGTCCGAGGTAGAGACCAAAGACGCCGCCCGGCAGTGTGGCGAACTCGATGGAGGTGACTTGAGGCCAGTCGGACACCATCGCGTGACTCGTTTTGGCCTGAAGGTCGAAGATGAACGGCGACCGCGCACCCGGCGCCGCGACGAACGCCACATTCACCGAGCCAGTGAAACGCCCCAGCTCGACGTCGGTTCCCAGCGCCATTCCGGCTGCGCCCCTCACGACCATCAGCTGCTGCAGGCTGGGGCCCATCGCCCAGACCGCCGCCGCTCCGGCACACCCTGCGTCGGGCAGGCAGCCGTCACCAGGAGCTCCCAGCGCCACCTGCGGCAGCGTGCCCTGGAGCCCCACTGCCAGCGACCAGTTCTGTCCACCCAGGCTGCCGGCGTCGACGTTTCCATTCGTGGTGAGGACGACCCCATCGCCTGGCGCAGTGACCGCGGTGAAGCCGTTTGTTGCGCAGTCGACTGCGTCGCCAAGTCCGGGGGTCATCGGAAACGCGAGCCCCGCGTCGTTGGAGAAGACGAGCATCGTCCCCGGCGATCCGACCAGCAGATTGCCCCCGCAGGAAGCCAACGATTGGCCGTACCGGGCTCCGGGCGCCGTCCCATTCGTTCGGGTGATGGCGTCGCGCCGCCCGACGAACTCGGGCTCCGGCAGCGCAGGGGCGCACGCACACGACACGAAGCAGGCTGCGGCGATGAACCTCACAGAGACCGAAGCGCGTCGGCGCGCTCGTCGACGAAGCGCTGCGCGACGCCCGCCTGCACCGCGCGCGAGCTCGAGGAGAAGTACGCGAGCTCTCCGTTGCGGTCGCGGCGGCCACGCTCGGCGTAGACGGCGCTGATGATGTCGGCGTCGCTCATCTGCCTCACGTCACGGCCAGCGAGCGCGCGCGTGAAGACGGTGACGGCGCCGCTCTGGCCGTGGTGCACCGAGCTGCTCCACAGCACATCGCTCAACGCGCGGCTGCGCTGCGAGAAGTCGAGCCCCGGCACGCGCGCCTCGAGCTGGCTGCGTGAGACGTCGTAGTAGCGCTCGCCGACGAAGCGGTGCTGCGCAGCCTGAAAGGCCGACGGGTGCTGCCGCGCAATCGCCTTCCACGCGTTCGAGAACGCAGTGGTGCCCGGCGTGAGGCCCGCGAGCGGCCGGCCGAGCGCGGGGTCGGTGCGCTGCAGCCACGCCGAGAACGAGCGCGCCGAGCCGCGGTTCGTCGAGAACTGGTACGCGCCATAGCTGACGCCGCCCGGGTCGCCGCGCCCACCTGAGACGGTGCCGGGGTCGCCGTTCGATTCGTACTTCGCCGACAGCGTGCCGAGGCCCGCGACGTCGGTGGTGCCTCCAGGTGGCGGAGGTGGTGGCCGCGGCCCGAGGTCGATGGGCGTGTGCTGCCAGCCGTTCAAGTCGGGCTGGTCGACCGGCTCGGGTTCATCAGCCTCGAAGCCATCGGGCACCTTGAGCGTCGCGCCAGCCTTGATGCGGTCGGGGTCGTCGATGCCGTTGGCGCGGGCGAGCCGCTCCACCGTGGTGTTGAACTGCTTCGCGAGTGCAGAGAGCGTGTCGCCACTTCGAATGCGGTAATCCACGGCGGGAGTTTGCCCCTGAGAGGCCGGGCCTCGTCCATCACTTCGTTCGTGTCGGTGACGTGCGCACCTCGACGTTCCGTTGAGGCTGAACGCAGGCGAGAACGAGGGCTGAGCGCGAGGCCATTCGCACTACAGTCGACGCGTGGTGGCCGGCGCGAACCTCATCGAGACGCAGGTTCGCGAGCGTGTTCACCACGCCAACGCCTCACGCGCACAGTTCCTCGGGTTGGCCTTCGGCGTGACGTACCTCGTCGGTGGCGTGGGCGACGTGCTGGCGATGGGCACCCTGCGCAACCACGGCTTCATGGTGCTGCAGTGTCTGTCGTCGTTCGTGATGGTGCCCATCGTGCGGTGGGTGGCTCCGCCCAGTGCCGCGGCCGTCATCTTCAGCTCGAGCATCGTGCTGTCGGCAGCGCTCGGAGGCGCGCACGTCGCGCAGTTCGGCGGCTTCGACGGGCCGTGGTTCTACGGCTGCTACACCGCGCCACCCATCTTCATCGCGATGCTGCTCAAGCTGCCGCACCGGCTCGCCGCGACGCTGGCCACCTCGGCGGCCTTCACGCTCACCTACTGGCTGCGCCGCCCCGACCTCTTCGACTACCCGATGGCGCACGTGCCGCTCGTGTACCTGCTCACCATCAGCGGCATCGCGGCCGGGCTGGGCCAGTGGGTGTACCGCCTCGAGGTGCAGAGCTTCACCGACCTCGCGCGCGTCGAAGCGGCGGCGTCGCGACTCGAGGAGCGCCTGCACGCCGGCGGCGGAGAGCTTCGCGCCTCACTCGCCCGCCAGCTGCATGACGACGTCGCGCAGATCATCACCGGTGCCAGGTTTCAGCTCGACACCGTGACGCGACGGGGCGCGAAGGACGACCAGGTCGACCGGCTCTCGTCGCTGCTCGATGAGCTCTCGGAGCGCGCGCACGTCATGCTCGACCAGCTGCGCGCCCCGGCCGCGCACGGCCCGCTGAAGGACGAGCTGCTGCTGGTGCAGCGCGACTTCGAGGGCCTGGGGCTGTCGGTCGACCTGCTGCTCGATGAAGGCTGGGTGGCGCAGGCGCCGACGGCCGACGCGCATGTCGTGGTATCGGTCGCACGCGAGGCGTTGACGAACGCCGTACGGCACGCGCGCGCGAGCGAGGCCACCGTCTCGGTGCAGGCGCATGGAGACGAGGTGTCGCTGCTCATCGTCGACAACGGCGGCGGTCGCAGCACGACGCTGCGAGAAGGGCATGGCGTACGCGGCATGCGGGAGCGCGCACAGCAGCTCGGCGGCGCCCTCGAGCTGGGAGAAGCCGAGACCGGCCTGCGCGTCGCGGTCACCTGGCCCAGACGGGAGCGCGCGTGATTCGGCTGCTCTTCGTCGACGACCACCCCATCGTGGCCGAGGGCCTGGTGAGCCGCTTCCGCGCGACCGAGGGGTTCTCTGTCATCGCCAGCGTCACCACGATGGAGCAGGCGCTGGCCGTCACCGAGCCGGTCGACGTGGCGCTCGTCGACGTGCAGCTCGAGGTGCTCACCACGCCCGAGCAGGTGGCAGCGCTCACCGACCGCTGCCGCGTGGTGCTCTTCTCGGCGCGCGGCCTCGACCAGTACGTGCGCTCGCTGCTCGACGCCGGCGCCTCGTGCTTCCTCGACAAGGCCGCGCCGCTCGACGTGCTCGACGACACGCTCAGGCGCGTGCACGCGGGCCAGCCGCCACCGCCGCGACAAGACGGCGTTCGCTCGAAGCTCAGCGCCCGTGAGTACGAGGTGTACCGCGCACTGGCCAGCTGCCACGCCCCCAAGGAGGTCGCCGCGAAGCTCGGCCTCGCCGCGTCCACCGTCTACTGCCACCTCGAGAACGTGAAGAAGAAGCTGGGCGTGCACAGCCTGCAGGAGCTCGTCGCGCACACCTTCACGCACCGCGACTCGTAATCATTACGAATTCCCGTCGCGCCGCCGGTTGGTACTCCTGCGCGATGCACGTCTTTCGCTCGAACGTTTCGCTGCTGGTGACGCTGGTGCTCTCGACCGTCGGCTGCATTCCCCGCGAGGCCATCATCGAGCAGACCGAGCGCCTCGAGCGCGCGAAGACGAAGAGTGAGTACTCGACGCTCGTCGAGATGTGCCTCAAGCCCAAAGAGTACCGGGTGAGCGGCGGCCGCGGCAGCAGCTGCTGCTTCGCTCCCATCAAGGACGTCACCGAGCAGGCCTGCGTCGAGGCGAAGGCCCTGCTGCTCCGCCGCCAGCAGGAGCGGCTCACCACTGCCGTGCAGAAGCAGGACGGCGCGACGCTCCAGGCCATGTGCCGCACCGTCGAGACCTTCGAAGGCTCGACACCAGAGCAGCTCGGCTTGATTCCCGTTCAGCAGCAGGCGTGTGTCGAGTTCGAGAAGCAGACCGCCGCAGAGCTGACGCAGGTGACGACCGAGGCGAAGGCGCTCGGTGGGCTCCAGTGCCTCGTGAAGCTCGACGGGTACTTCTTTCAGCTGAAGAAGAGCGCGAAGTGGCTCAGCGCCGACAAGACTGACGAGGGAAACCGCGCGGCCCTGCAGCCGACGACCGAAGCGTGTCTCGCCGAGGTCGAAGCGGCCGCGCAGGCCGGCAAACACGTCGAACTCTACAAGCAGACGACGACGCTCAAGCTGTCGACGACGGGCTGTCTCAACAGCGCCCAGGCCCAGCGGCTCGGCGTCGTGGTGACGTCGCTCCCGCCGGCCATCGCGTCGCTCTACGAAGCCGAAGCCGCGAAGCTGTCGGCCGAGCCCGCTGCAGCAGCGCTGTACCTCGCGTCGGCCGCTCGCCTCGCACAGGTCGCCCGCGATGACGCTCGCCGCCAGAAGAACCTCACCAACGCCAAGGCGCTCGTCGCGAAGGCTGGCATCAAAGAGGTGCTGACGGTGTCGTTCTCAGGTGACGGGCTCGCAGCCGAGGTCATCACGCGGCTCAAGACGGGCGGGCTGGGCGCGGGCCTCGCAGTGACTGAGGGAGCCGGCGACCTCTCGCTCTCCCTCGAGCTGACGGCGCCCGAGTTCTCCAGCGACTCCGAGAAAATCGTCCTCCACACCGAGGTGAAGGAGCAGCGCGGCACGAAGATTCGCCACGAATGGGCCGAGAAGAAGAAGGACTGCGACCGCGCGCAGGGGCGAGTCGACCACGCCCTCGACAACTGCAGACGGAACGGCCCGAGAGACTCCTGGTGTCTGGGCCTCGCCAGCAACCAGAGAGACGTGAAGTGGTGCCACGAGCGGCTGCAGACCATCAAGAAGGAGGAGCCCGCGTTCGCGATGACCGACGTCCCCTACGAGGCGACGAAGTACGTCGGCGCGCTCTCGGGCACGTTGACCATCAAGCAGGGCAACGACGCGCCGAAGAAGCAGCCGGTGCGCGCCAGTGATGAGCGCGTGGGCCACGGCTTCGTCGAGCGCGCGAAGCTGAGCCCCGTGAACGTGAAGCCGCCCACCGCTGGAGAGCTGAAGTCGGCGTACTTCTCGAGCGCGACCTCGACCGTCTACAACCTGCTGCGGGCGCAGGCCGACGCGCGCGCCGGCACCTTCCTCGACTCGGCGCAGAAGGCGACGACGACGCAGGCCATGGCCGCCGACCTCGTGCGCTTCGCTGTCATCGCGAAGAAGCGGCCCGAGGGAAAGCTGGGCCAGGCCTTCGACGAGAAGCTGAGCCTGCCCGCGATGGAAGGGCTCTCGCTGCTGCTCTCGGAGAAGTGACGGCTACTGCGCGAAGAGCGTGATGTCGGTCGCGGCGGCGAACGAGAGCCGGTACGCCTCGTCCCAGTCGGGGTGGCGCACCACGACGTGGCCATCGGAGAGCAGCGTGTTCTTCCAGTTGCGGCGCTGCTGCCCCGGGCGGAAGAGCTTCTCTTCGACGCACCACGGCCCCGCCTCACGCAGCCAGTCGTTGAGGCCCGTGATGCGCGTGATGCGGCCCTGACCGAGCGCGCGCTTGAAGACGATGCCGACGTTGTACTTGCGCGGCAGGTGCGCCTCGAACGAGCGCCACGTCGCCACCCGCGCCCACTCGCGGAAGAGGTCGATGTCGCTCGTGTAGTTCATCTGGTCGACGAGGTGCGCGCCGCC
>JBEOKA010000120.1:0-14979 GCA_040275325.1 Myxococcaceae bacterium
GCTGACGAACGAGCCCGTCGCCGACGGCTTCACAGAAGCAGGCGTCGGGCAGACATGTCGCTGGGCTCAGGCCTTCCCACGGGCTCATGTTTCAAAGTGTGCCTGACTTTCGCCTTGCGCAAACCGCCCTCGGGGTTTTGGGTGCGCGCATGCGCCTCGAGACCACCCTCTCCAAGAAGCTCGGCCTGAAGTACCCCTTCGTCGCCGCGCCGATGTTCCTCATCTCGAACAAAGAGATGCTCGTCGCCTGCGCCGAGGCCGGAATTCTCGGCTGCATGCCGTCGCTGAACGCGCGCACGCCTCAGGCGTTTCGTGACGACCTCGCGTGGATTCGCTCGAAGACCGACAAGCCCATCGGCATCAACCTCACCATCGGCCTCACTCCACCCGAGCGCATCGACGCCGACCTCACCGCGTGCCTCGAGTTCGACGTGCCCGTCATTCTCACCAGCTACGGCAACCCGACCGAAGTCGTGAAGCGCGCGCACGAGAAGCAGCGCCTCGTCTTCCACGATGTCATCTCGCTGCACCACGGGAAGAAAGCCGTCGCCGCGGGAGTCGACGCCATCATCGCCGTCGGGGCCGGAGCCGGTGGTCACGCCGGCCGCATCTCTCCGTTCGTGCTCGTGCCGTGGCTCGCGGAAGAGCTCAAGGTGCCCATCATCGCGGCCGGCTGCATCTCCGACGGCCGCCAGGTCGTCGCCTCGCTCAGTCTCGGGGCGCAGCTCTGCTACCTGGGCACGCGCTTCATCGCCTCTGACGAGTGCGGCGCGGTCGACGGGTACAAGCAGATGGTCGTCTCGGCCGGCCCCGAAGACGTGGTGTACACCGACGCCGTCTCGGGCATTCACGCCAACTTCCTCAAGGCCACCGTGCCCGAGAACTTCACCGCCGACCGCTCTCCCGAAGGTGCGAAGCGGTGGAAAGACATCTGGAGCGCAGGGCAGGGCGTCGGCCTCATTCACGCCATCAAGCCCATCGGCGCCATCGTCGAAGACCTCGCGCGGGAAGCCCACGACACGCTCGCTGGGCTGAGCTGACGAGCGGCGGCTCCATCGATGACTGCGGACCCACGCCGCGGCGACATTGGCTCGCGAAGGCGAGTTCGAACCAGGAAGCCAGCCGTTTCCGTGTAATGCGCCCCGGGCCCGTTACACTCGACGTGTGCTTGGGGGCGCGCTTCTGCTGGCAGTGCTGGCAGCCAGTGATGGCAGCGAGCTTCCATGGAGCAGCCGCTACGACGTCGCGAACTGGGCCGTCGCCGAGGGCCTGCCGCAGACCAGCATCACCGCCATCGCGCAGGACGAGCGCGGGTTTCTCTGGCTCACCACCTTCGGCGGCCTCGTTCGGTTCGACGGCGACACCTTCGAACGCTTCGGCGTCGGCATGGGTGAAGCCGGCGGGCAGCGCTTCACCGCGGTCACGTGCACTGGCTCCACCGTGTGGGTCGGCACGCAAGACGGCGCGCTGTTCCGCCTCGATGACTGGGGCCGCGCCGCGCCGGTTCGCATTCCCCTTGGGCAGGGCGTCTCGGAGCCCATCTGGCAGCTGACCGCCCGGCGCGGCGGCGTGCTGGTGGCGGCGGGCCATGGCGGCACGTTCTCGGTGGGCGAGACCGTGACGAAGCTCGACCCGGGGTCTGCGCTGCGTGTCGTCGAGACGCCTCGGGGCGCCGTCTGGGTGCTGCGCTCCGACCGCATCGCGTGCGTCGCCGGCTGCGCGCCGGGGACGGCGGTGCCCATTCGAACGCCGGGCGACCTGTGGCTCGAGCTCGACGGGAACGTGGGCGTCTCGAACGCCGAGGGCCTCTTCGTGGTGCAGCCCGAGGGCCTCGTGCACCGCGCCCACTGGCCCATCAGCCGTGGCCTCTTCGATGGCGCAGCGTCGCGGCGCTGGTTGACGGTGGGCTTCGGGTTGCTCGCGCAGACGCCCGAACGAACCGAGCGCGTCTTCCTCCCGCCGCCGCGCGGGCAGTCGAAGCCCGGCGACGATTGGCGCACCACCGTGCACGTGCTCTTCGTCGACCGGCAGGGCACGTTGTGGGTGGGCACCGACAACGCCGGGCTGTTCCGCGTACGAGACCGGCACCTGCACCACGTCGCGCTGCCCGACGACACACCCGCCTCCGCCGCGCTCACGGCGCCCGTCGCCGACGGCGGTGCGCTGGTGGCGGGCTACTGCGGCGGTCTGCTCTCGCTGGCCAGTGACGAAGCGACGCTCACCCGCGTCAAGGCCGTCGAGCGCGACGCCTGCATCTTCTCTCTCACGCCGGCCCGCGATGGCTCGACGTGGGTCGGTCGCGCGGGCGTGTTGTCGAGGTTCGACGGCGCGACGTTCACGACGCTGTTCGAGTCTGACCCGGCTCCCGAAGACGAGCGCCCCGAGTTCAAGGTCGTGCTCGAACTTGGCGCCGACGTGTGGCTGGGCACCTCGCAGGGGCTCTGGCAGCTGCAGTGGCGCGGCGCCGCGCTGACGCGCGTTCACTCCTTCACCCGACACGAGGGCCTGCCCGGAGACCTCGTCGTGGCGCTGGCGCCCGGCGCCGATGGCGGCCTGCTCGTCGGCACCACTCGCGGCATCGCCTCGCTCGTCGACGGCCGGGTCGAGCGTTTCCTTCGCGAGTCAGACGACCGCGCGGCCATCGTTCGCGACATCGTCGTCGAGCCCTCGGGCGCGGTGTGGCTCGCCACCTACGGAGAGGGCCTCGCGTACGTCGAGCCCGGCCGCGGCCGCCGCGCCGCGCACTGGTTCGGAACGGCCGAGGGCTTCTTCAGCAACGAGCTCTCACGGCTGATTCCGCTCGACGGCCAGTGGTGGATCAACAGCAACAGCGGGCTCTACCGCGTGTCAGACGCGTCGCTGCGGGCATTCGTGCGCGGCGAGGCGCCGCTCGCGGGGCAGCTGTTGCTGTCTGGAGAAGGGAACGGCGGCGGCCACCACGCGGGCGGCCTGCTCTCGAGTGGCGGGCTGGCGTTTCCCACCGTCGAAGGCGTCGCGCTGGTGCGCCCGAGCGAGGTGCCGGCGCTGCAGCCGCCGCCGAACGTCTTCATCGAGCGCGCAACCCTCGGCGGCCAGCCCGTGCTCGAAGGCCACGTCACCTCGTCGCCCGCGCACCGCAACTTCGAGGTGCGGCTGAGCACGCCTCCCGACGCCTTCCGCTCCGGCCCACTCCGCGTGCTGCAGACGCTGAAGCTCGACGGCGTGGTGGCGCACGAGACGACGGGCGGCCTCGAGGCCAGGTACGTCGAGCTCGACCCCGGCGCGTGGACGTTCGAGGTTCGCCCCGAAGGCATCTCGAAGACGCTGCCGCCGTCGGCAACGCTGCACTTCACCATCGCGCCACGTTTCTGGGAGCGCACCTCGTCGCGCCTCGCGCTGGCGACCGTGCTGGTGCTCGCGGTGCTCGGCGCGTTTCGGGTGCTGGCGAGCCGCAACCGCGCGCTGGCGCAGGCGCTCGAGGCCCGCGAACGGAGCGCCGCCGCCCAGCGCGAACGGGACGAGGTGTACAAGACGCTGTTCGACGGCTCTCCCGCGCCCCTGCTCACGTTCCAGTCGGGCGCCCTCGTCAGCCTGAACCCCGCGGCCATCGCCCTGCTCGAGGCGCCCGGAATTCCCGTCTCGCTGCCCATCGCCGACCCTGTCGAGGCCGCTCGCTTCGCGCGCTGGCTCGACGTGCCCGAACCGGCAGAGCTCGAATTGTCGCTCTTCACCTCGACGGCGAAACTGCGGGTCGTGCGCGTCAAGCAGGCGCGGCTCGGCGCAGACGCCTCGCGCGTGGTGGTCGCGGCGGTCGACGTCACGGCCGAGCGCGAAGCGGCCCGCGAACGTGAAGCGATGCTGACGCGCACCACGAACGCGCAGCGGCTCGAGGCCCTGGGTCGACTGGCGGCCGGCGTCGCGCACGACTTCAACAACGTGCTCGCCGCGCTCCAGCTCGAGCTCGAAGAGGTGCGCAAGCTGCCGGGCTCGCAGGCCATCGTCGCCGAGATGCAGGAGGGCCTCGATGCCGGGCGCCGGTTGACGCGCCGGTTCCTCGTCTTCGGGAAAGAGAGCAGCGCCGACGTCATCGCGCTCGACGAGGGGCTGCGGCGCGTGCACCCGATGCTGGTGCGGTTGCTGCTGCCCGACGTGGTGCTCGAGCTCTCGTGTGAAGCGGCGGGCGCCAGCGTGCAGCTCGGCGCGGGGCACCTCGACCAGGTGCTGCTGAACCTCGTCGTCAACGCGCAAGAGGCGATGGGTGCGCGCGGCACCATCAGGGTGAAGACGCGGCGGCTCGACGCTCCACCCGCTGGGCACGTGGTGGTGCCGTGCGGGCAAGGGCCGTTCGTCGAGCTTGCGGTCAGCGACACCGGCAAGGGCATGGAGCCGCAGACGCTCTCTCGCGCGTTCGAGCCGTTCTTCACCACGAAGGAGCACGGCAAGGGCACCGGCATGGGGCTCGCGGTGGTGCACGGCATCGCGACGCGGGCGCAGGCGGGCATCGTCGTCAGTACCTCCGAGGCGGGCACCACCATTTCGCTGCTGTTCCCGGTTCGCCAGGACGCCGCGCCGTTGGCCATGTCGGCTCCAGCGCCTCGGCAGACCGCGTTCACCGGGCGCGTGCTCATCTGTGAAGACACGGCGCCGCTGCGGCGCGCGCTCGTTCGGCTCTTCAGTGGCGCGGGCTTCGAGGTCGTCGACGTCGAGAACGGCGCGCTGGGGCTGCAGAAGTTCTCGGAGCAGTCCTTTCAGCTCGTCGTGACGGACCTGGTGATGCCCGAGCTGAACGGCGCGCAGCTGATTCAGACGATTCGTCGCAGCGGCTCGACGGTGCCCATCATCATCGCGTCTGGCTACCCGACCGACGCCATGGAGCAGCTCGATGAAGCGTCTCGTTCCGGCGTGAAGAGCATCGAGAAGCCGTGGGAGTCGGACGCGTTGTTGTCCCTCGCGCGCAGCCTGCTCACCGCGTCGTGAGCGCTTCGACGAAGGCGCGCGCCACCGCTCGCTGGCCGGTCGCGTTCAGGTGCCCGCCGTCGTCGGTCCACGAGGAGCGCAGACACGGCCAGGTCTTTCCGTCGCGCTCGAAGGTGCAGGCATCGGCTCCGGTGGACTCCACGGCCGCGAGGTCGAAGAGGCGGGTGGAGCCGTACGTCTTTCGGAGCAGCTCGTTGAACTGGTGGCGCTTCACGTTCTCTCTCGCGCCCCACGGCGCCGAGCCGGTGAGCTTCTTCGCGAACGCCTTGAGGCCGGTCTGCACGACGGTGAGCGGCGCCGTGACGTGCACGAACTCCACCGAGGGGAACTTCGCCTTCAGCGCGGCGTGGGTGACCTGGTACTTCGCGAAGAGCGCGGTGACGTCGGTGTCGGCCGAGATGTCGACGTAGCAGAGCTTGAGCACCGCGAGCTCGACGCCGGGTGTCTTCTCGAGCGTCGCTGCGAAGTGCTCGAGCTTTCCCGCCGGGTGCTCGTTCTCACCGACGAAGAAGTGCGTGAGGCCGGGAGACAGCGGGGCGCCGGGCGTGAACTCCTTGACCGTCAGTGACACGCCCTCTTCTTTCGCGAGCACCTCGAGGCCGGCGAGCACGTTCATGCCCACCGACTGGTGCGCGAACAGCACCCGCTTCGTCGACACCGTCTCGAGCTGCGCCTTCAGGGGTTGGGCCATGGCCGTCGCTCCGGTCACCACGAGGACACTGACGAGTGCGCGCGTCATGGTGCCAGCATTCGCCTCTGTGGCCATGCTGACAACTCCCACGTGTCCTGGTGTCGACGGCTCACGTCGGCTCGAGGGGGTCGAGCCTCGGAGCCCTGGGCGTGCGTCGACGGGTGGCCAACCAGAGCAGTCCCGAGAGGAAGAGGAAGGCGTCTGCCCCCGTGCCCGAGCACCTGCAGCCGGTGCGCACGGTGTTGCGCTCGCTCGATGGGACGACCTTGATGACGAACCCGCACTGCGCCGTGTTGCCCGAGGCGTCGGTCGCTGTGACGACGACCGTGGTGTCTCCTTCGAGGTAGTCGGTGCCAGGGGCCTGCGAGTAGCGCAGCGCTGGTGCGGGGTCGACGTCGTCACGCACGGTGGCCTGGAAGTTGACGATGGCGCTTCCGCTGGCCGTGGCTTGCGCCTCGATGTCGTTCGGGCACGTCAGCTCGGGCGCGCGCGTGTCGATGCTCGACTGGGTCGTGAAGAGCAGCACGCCCGATGGAGGCGAGTCGTTGCCAGCAGCGTCACGGGCACGACCCTGGGCGGTGTGTTGGCCGGGCGAGAGGTCGGCCATCATCACGCAGCTCCACGTGCCGGTGGCTGAGGCCGTCGCCGTACACGCGGCCTGCGTCGCCGCGTCGATGAAGACGCTCACGGTGACGCCCGCTTCGGCCGTGCCCGTGAACGCAGGTCGCAGCCCCGTCGTGCCCGCTGCCATCGGTGTGAGGAAGAGGGGCGCTGCGGGAGGCGTGGCGTCGAGGGTGAAGCGCACCGTCGCAGAAGGCGCCGATTCGAGCATGGCCGGCGACACCGCGATGGCGACGACGGTGTGCGGCCCTTCGCTCAGAGGCGAAGTGGCGCTGCATGAGAAGGCGCCGAGCGAGGGCGTCGCGACGCAGGTCGGCGTCGAGGCCTGGTCGACGATGAGGCGCACCTGCGCGGCGTCGCTCGTGCCCGAGAAGGTGGGGCGGCTCGAGGCAAGTGTGCTGCCCTCGGTCGGCGCCAGCAGCACCGGCACCATTGGCCGGCTCGTCGACACCGTGAACGTGACGGGGTTGCTGGGGGCCGACGCATTGCTCGCGGCATCACGGGCAATGGCGACCACCGAGTGCCCGCCGTCGGTGAGTGGCGTGGTGGGCTGACATGAGAAGGTGCCCAGCATCACCGGCGCTTCGCAGGCCGCCGTCGGGGCGCCATCGAAGAAGATCTGCACGCGCGCTCCCGCTTCTGCGGTGCCCTGGACGAGCGGTGTGGCGGTGCCGAGCAGGGCCAGCGCCATCGGCGCGGTGAGTGTCGGCGCGAGCGGTGCCGTCGTGTCGAGCGTGAAGGTGACTGGCGTCGACCTCGCCGAGGCGTTGCCGGCGCGGTCGTCTTGTTTCGCCTCGAGCGTCACGGTGCGGTCGGCGCCGGGCGCGCTGGCCACACAGCCAAAGTCGCCGCTCGCGTTCGCTGTCGCCGTACACACCTGCTGGTTCGCGCTGTCGAAGACCGTGACGGTCGCGCCGGGCTCAGCGGTGCCGCCGACGTCGATGGTGTTGCGCGTGTCACCGTTCGCAGGGCGGGTGATGGTCGGCGGCTGGGGCGCGGTGAGGTCGACCTCGACCGAGGTCGTGCTGGGCGTCGAGACGTTGCCGGCCTCGTCGGTCAGCGTGAACGAGAGCGTCGTGGGGCCCGCCGGCAGGTCGCTGGTGGGCGTACAGGTTTGCGGGCCCGCCATGGTCGCGACGACGGTGCACACTGCCTGGCCGCCGGCCCTGACCGTCATCGTTCCTGCTTCACTCGTCGAGGCGCTCATCACCGGGCGGCGCTGGTTCGTCGCCGCTGAAGCCATCGGGGCGGTGATGGTGGGAGCCGCCGGTGCGGTGCTGTCTCGCTTGATGGTGACCGCGCTCGTGGCCTCACCACCCTCGGAGAAAGCTCGACAGGTGACGGTTCGGGCCGGCGTGTCGGTGGTGATGACGAGCGGGCTGCAGCCGACCTGCACGAGCCTCGACTCGGGCTCGGTCACCACGAACGAGACGGTGACGTCTCCCGTGTACCAGCCCGACAGCCCCTGCGGGCCCATCACCGAGGGCGTGATGGTGGGGCGCGTGCCGTCGAGCGGGTGCACCCACGGTTCGGTGTCGATGCCGTCGTTGGCGGCGAGGAAGACGAGGCGGTCGCGCAGGCGCAGGGTGCGCAGGTCGTTGACGCCAGACTGGTTGAACGGCGCGATGTCTGCGACGAGCCCCACGCCACCGTCGACGAGGGCCGACTTCCACAGCTCGCGGCCGTAGAAGGTCGTGCGCGCGTGAACGAACAGCGAAGTTCCCTCGGTGGTGAGCCCCAGCGCGCGGAACCCGTTGGAGACGCCGGTCGGGGTGAGGCCACGGGTCGCCGTGCCGTCGAAGGTCTCGACGCCGCCGTCGCGAAGCGTCACCAGGCGGTCAGGCGTGCAGGCGAACTGGTCGGGGGCGGGGCCCACCATGGTGGTTCCGGCGCTCGTCCCGTTGGTGCGGTAGAGCGTTCCGTTCGCGACGAAGAAGGCGCCGAGGCCCGCCGCTTCGCAGAAGCCCGCGAACGAGCCGTCAACGCCATCACCTGCTCCCGCGTTGGAGTCGACCAGCTGCACCGTGCCGGCGGCCGTCCCATCAGAGAACCAGACCTCACGGCCCGTCGTCGGCGTGACGGCCGTGAAGAGCAGCCCGTCGAAGACGGTGGTGAGGTTCGAGGGGCTGCTGCTGGCCAGACCCGGCACCACGTCAGCGACCCGCCTCGTCCCCATCACCGTGCCGTCCGAGACCCAGAGCTCTTGCCCCGACACGCCGTCGTCGGCTGGGAACCAGGCGAGGCCGGCTCTCGCAGCGAAGGCCGTGATGTTGGAGGAGGAGGAGCCCGGGTTCAGGTCGAGGAGCCGCGTCGTCCCTCCAAAGGTGCCGTCGGTTCGGTAGAGCTCGCGGTCAGTGGAACCGAAGGCGTTGGCGGTGAAGAGCGTGACCGGCCCGAGGTCGATGGCGGCGCCGAACTGGGTGGCCTGCGAGGGCGTGATGTCTGCGAGCGCCGCGACGCCGCCGTCCGGGCCGAGCAAGCGCGCTTCCGAAAAGAACGACACCAGAAAGCCTGGGCCTCGCGACGCGACCGGTGTCAGGCCGCTGGTGAAGAAGACTTCGCCCGGCGCGCCCGTGATGAGCACCCCGCCACCGCCTCCGATGAAGCCACGCGACTCGTCGGCGTTGGCGAGCCAGGTCGTCACCGTCGTCGGCAGGGTGCCCGAGTAGGTGAACGTCAGCCTGGTGGTGGTGCCGGTGGTCGTCACCAGCCAGAGGTCGCCGTCGCTGCCGACCAGGTACGCGTTCGTGTCGGCGCCGACGAGGGCGATGGGTCGCTGGCCAAGGGCCACCGTCGTCGTCCCCGCAGTGGTGCCGTCCGTGATGACGAGGGTCTGGTCGGCGACCATCATCACCCGATTCGCTCCTGGCAGGGCGATGGGCCCAAGCGCGACTGAAGTCGAGAACGACCCGAGCAGCGTGAACGCTGTGGTGTCGGTTGCCCACAGGTTCTGCGAGCTGCCGCCGGTGCGCACGAAGGCCCGGCCGTTCGAGACGACGAGGTTCGACAGCTGGGTGCTCTGACTTCCCGTGGTGAACTCCCGGGACAGCGTGGGCGCGCCTCCGGGCAGCAGTCTCCAGAGCTCGAGCCCGGTGACGCCGTTGTTCCCGAAGAAGTAGGCGGTGTCGCCAAGCATCACGGCCGAGCGGGCGTCGACGAAGGCGCCGAGCGCGGTGAGCTGTTCGGTCACGGGGTTGAAACGGAACACGCCGCCGCCCATGCCCACGATGCCCGTGGTGCTGCTGCTCGCGAACATCACCTCGTCCGCCGTCCCGACGGTGGACAGCTGCGTGGCGGTGCTGCCGTCAGTGCGCCAGAGGCTGGTGCCGTTTCGGAAGAAGTAGAAGCGCGAGCCGACGACACCGCCGGCAATGAGCGCCGTCGAGGCAGGCACCGAGATGCTCGCCGTACCGCCTGCCGTGCCGTCGCTTCTCCACAGCTCGAGCGCCGTCGAAGACCCGCGCGTGAAGTAGAAGACGCTGCCGGCGTGGCCCAACGGCTGCACGACGTCTGGCAACAGCACGCTGACGGTGGTGCCGTTCGTCGTCGTCAGCGCCCCGTTGAGCTTGAGGTACGCGCGCGTCGACGAGACCGCATAGGTCCAGTCGATGGTCGAAGAATCAGGGCCGGTCGTGAAGTCGACGATGCGGCCGGTGGCCACTCCGTTCGAGGTGAAGGGCTCGCGGCCGCCCAGGGCGTTGACGGCCGTGAAGAAGGCTCGACCCTCGGCGGCGCTCAGGTGACGAACCTGCGAGCCTGCTGGAGTGGTGTTGAGGTCGGCGAGCTGAACGGCCTGGCCGAGCGCGGTGAGGGAAGAGCAGCAGAGCAGAGCGAAGACGAAGCGCATGCCCTGCGGTCTATCGAACCCCCGCCGCCTTCAGGGCGTGCTCGGCAAAATGACCATGCGTCAGGCGCGCGCGTCGTAGCCGAGGTTGGGGCCGAGCCAGCGCTCCACCGCGTCGACCGTCATGCCCTTGCGCTTCGCGTAGTCCTCGACCTGGTCTTTGCCGAGCTTGCCGATGCCGAAGTACCGCGCCTCGGGGTGGTTGAAGTACCAGCCCGACACGCTGCTCGCGGGCAGCATCGCCATCGACTCGGTGAGTGACACGCCAGTGGCCTTCGTCGCCTCGAGCAACGAGAACAGCGCGGGCTTCTCGGTGTGGTCGGGGCACGCGGGGTAGCCGGGCGCAGGGCGAATGCCGCGGTAGCGCTCGCGAATGAGCTCGTCGGTGGTCAGTTTCTCGCCCTTGCCGAAGCCGCACCACTCACGCGCGCGTTTGTGCATCAGCTCGGCGAGGCCTTCGGCGAGCCGGTCGCCCAGCGCCTGCACCATGATGGCGGAGTAGTCGTCGAGCTTCGCCTTGAACTCGTTCGCGAACGTCTCGACGCCCGGGCCCGCGGTGACGACGAAGCCGCCCATCGCGTCGACGCGGCCCGAGTCCTTCGGCGCGACGAAGTCGGCGAGCGACAGGTTCTGCTCGTTCTGCTGCTTCTCGCCCTGCTGGCGCAGCATCGAGAACTTCGAGACGACCTTCGCGCGCGAGGCGTCGGCGTAGAGCTCGACGTCGTCACCGACCGAGTTCGCGGGCCAGAAGCCGACGATGGCCTTCGGCGTGAAGCGCTTCTCCTGCGCAATCTGCGCGAGCAGCTTCTTCGCGTCAGCGAACAGCTTCCGGGCCTCTCCGCCCACGACCGCGTCTTCGAGAATGCGGGGGAAGGCGCCGTGCAGCTCCCACGCCGAGAAGAACGGGCCCCAGTCGATGAAGGGCACGATGTCTTCCACCGGCACGTCGAAGCTGCGGGTGCCGAAGAACTCCGGCGTCGCGAGGTCGGCCTTCGCCCAGTCGCACGTGAAGCGGCGTTTGCGGGCCTCGTCGAGGCTGAGCAGCTTGCGGGTGTTCTGCCGCTCGGCGAAGTCGACGCGCAGCGCCTGCTGCTTCTCGTTCGTCTCGGCGAGGAACTTCGGCTTCTGCTCGGGCGACAACAGCGCGCTCACCACGTTCACCACGCGCGAGGCGTCGAGCACGTGAGCCACGCCGTGCTGGTACTCCGGAGCCACCTTCACCGCCGTGTGCGCCGGCGACGTCGTCGCGCCACCGATGAGCAGCGGCACCGTGAAGCCCTGGCGCGTCATCTCCTTCGCGACGTGCACCATCTCGTCGAGCGAGGGCGTGATGAGGCCCGAGAGCCCGATGACGTCGGCGCCCTGTTCCTTCGCGGTCGAGAGAATCTTCTCGGCCGACACCATCACGCCGAGGTCGGTCACCTCGTAGTTGTTACAGGCCAGCACCACGCCGACGATGTTCTTGCCGATGTCGTGCACGTCGCCCTTCACCGTGGCGAGCAGCACCTTGCCCTGCGCGCGCGCCGCGCCACCCTTCGCGATGGCCTGACGTTTCTCCTCCTCCATGAAGGGCGTGAGCCACGCGACCGCGCGCTTCATCACGCGCGCCGACTTCACCACCTGAGGGAGGAACATCTTCCCCGCGCCGAAGAGGTCGCCGACGACGCGCATGCCGTCCATCAGCGGGCCCTCGATGACGTCGAGCGGGCGGGGCAGTTGTTTGCGCGCCTCTTCGGTGTCGGCATCGATGAAGGCGTCGATACCCTTCACGAGGGCGTGCTTGAGGCGCTCCGTCACGCTCTGCTGCCGCCACGCGAGGTCTTCTTTCACCTCGCCCTTCGAGGCGCCGCCGTGCTCGGCCTTCAGCGACTCGGCCATCTGAATGAGCCGCTCGGTCGCGTCGGGCCGGCGGTTGAGCAGCACGTCTTCGATGCGCTCGAGCAGGTCTTTGGGGATCTCGGCGTACACGCCCAGCATGCCGGCGTTCACGATGGCCATGTCCATGCCGGCCTTCACCGCGTGGTACAGAAACGCGGTGTGCATCGCCTCGCGCACGGGGTTGTTGCCGCGGAACGAGAACGACACGTTCGACACGCCGCCCGACACCTTCGCGCCCGGCAGCGTCTTCTTGATGATGCGCGTCGCCTCGAAGAAATCGACGGCGTAGTTGTTGTGCTCCTCGATGCCCGTCGCGACGGTGAGGATGTTGGGGTCGAAGATGATGTCTTCGGGCGGGAAGCCGGCCTTCTCGACGAGCAGATGGTACGCGCGCGTGCAGATGCGCACCTTCTCGTCGCGGCTCGCGGCCTGGCCCTGCTCATCGAACGCCATCACCACCGCCGCCGCGCCGTAGCGCCGCAGCAGCTTCGCCCGCCGCAGGAACTCGGCCTCACCGTCCTTGAGCGAGATGGAGTTGACGATGCCCTTGCCCTGCAGGCACCGCAGGCCGGCCTCGAGCACGCTCCACTTCGAGGAGTCGATCATCACCGGAACGCGCGAAATCTCCGGCTCCGACGCCATGAGGTTCAGGAACTTCGTCATCGTCGCTTCGGAGTCGATGAGGCCCTCGTCGACGTTCACGTCGATGACGTTGGCGCCGCTCTCGACCTGCTGCCGCGCGATGGCGACGCAGGTGTTCCAGTCGCCCTCCTTGAGCGCCTTCGCAAACTTCGGAGACCCGGTGATGTTGGTGCGCTCACCGATGACGATGAACTGGCTGGCTGAGGTGGTCATTGGAGTGGGTTCGATTCAGCGAATGGTAAGGGGCTCGAGGCCCGAGAGGCGCTGCACGGTGTGCGGTGCGCCGAGGACGTGGGGCTTCTGGCTCTTCACCGCCGCCGCGATGGCCGCGATGTGCGCAGGCGTCGAGCCGCAGCAGCCACCGACCAGGTTGAGCCAGCCCTGCTTCGCGAAGTCGCCGAGCACGTTGGCCATGTCGGCCGGCGTCTCGTCGTAGCCGCCGAACGCGTTGGGCAGGCCGGCGTTCGGGTAACAGCTCACGTAACACTCGGCGACCTGCGCGAGCTCTTCGACGTAGGGGCGCATGTCTTTGCCGCCGAGCGCGCAGTTGATGCCGACCGAGAACGGCTTCGCGTGGCGAATGGAGTTGTAGAAGGCCGTGATGGTCTGGCCCGAGAGCGTGCGGCCCGAGCGGTCGGTGATGGTGACCGAGACCATCACGGGCACGCGGTAGCCGACCTCGTCGAAGACGCCTTCGATGGCGAAGAGCGCGGCCTTGGAGTTCAGCGTGTCGAAGATGGTCTCGACGAGCAGCGCGTCGACGCCACCTTCGAGCAGCGCGCGAATCTGCTCGGTGTACGCGTCGACGACCTGGTTCCACGTCACGGCGCGGTATTCGGGGCGGTTCACGTCGGGCGAGAGCGAGAGCGTGCGGTTGAGCGGCCCGATGGCGCCGGCGATGAAGCACTTCCGGCCCGGCGTCTTTGCTTCGGCCTTCTCGACGGCACGGCGGGCGCACGCGATGGCGGCCAGGTTCATCGCCTTGACGTGCGGCTCGAGCTTGAAGTCGGCCTGCGCGATGGAGGTGGCTCCGAAGGTGTTCGTCTCGACGACGTCGGCGCCGGCCTCGAGGTACTGCAGGTGAATCGCCTCGATGACCTCGGGCTTCGTCATGCACAGCACGTCGGAGTTGTTCTTCAGCTCGTGCGGGTGCGCCTTGAACTGCTCGCCGCGGTAGTCGGCCTCGCCGAGCTTGTACGTCTGCACCATCGAGCCCATCGCGCCGTCGAGCACGACGATGCGTTCGGCGAAGAGCTTCTCGAGGGCCTGGCTTCTGGGTGGGGTGGGCATGGAGGGGCTTTCGGTTCAGGCGCGCGCTTCACGAGCGGCGCGTTTCGAGGGGCGTGAGGGCCGGGTGGCCGTGAGCAGGAACGCGCGGAACGGCGAGCTGCCATCGCGCGGCGTCGAGGTGAGGGTGACGTCGGTGAAGCCCGCGGCGTGCAGGGCCTCTTCGAGGGTCTGCGGCTCGAAGCCCAGGTGCTGGTGGCCCAGGCGCGCCTTCACCCAGGCCTCGCCGTGCGGCATCAGCTCCATCACCACGACACGGCCGTTGGGCTTGAGCAGCTGGGCGGCCTGCGCGAGCACCGAAGCCGGGTCGTTCACGTGGTGCAGGCTCTGCGAGATGACGACGAGGTCGTGCTTCGGCAGGCCCGCAGGCAGCTCGTGCAGGTCGGCCTCGACGAACGAGACGTTCTCTCGCTTCTCCCTCGAGAGCCGCGCCTTCGCCTGCTCGAGCGCCGCAGCGCTGCGGTCGATGGCGGTGACGTGCCGCGCCCAGCCCGAGAGCTCGAGCGTCAGCACCCCCGAGCCACACCCGAAGTCGGCCACGTCGAGCTTCGGGAGCAACGACGACAGCGCCGACGCCCACAGCAGCCACGACTGGCCGGGCTCGAGCAGCTTCTCGTTGAGCGTGTGCCGGTCTTCACGCCGGCGGAGCAGCTCGGTGAGCCGGGCCTGGTCTCCGTGCGCGTCCTCCGACTTCTGCGCGAGCTGAATCAACGGCCACCGCGCGTCCGACGCGTCGATGGCGAGCGAGTAGTACGTGAAGCCCGCCTGCCGCTCCTCGCGGATCAGCTCGAGGCCTTTGAGCTTCGCCAGGTGGTGCGAGACCGACGACTGCGCCACGCCGATGAGCGAGACGACCTCGCTCACGTTCAGCTTGGCCACCGCCACCAGCCGCAGAATGCGCAGCCGCGTCGGGTCGCCCAGGGCGTGGAAGGTCTCTGATAGCTCCATATCGGTATATCGATGTACGTCGATATGGAGCCCCGCGCAAGTCGACCGGGTAACGTCTGTTGAGGCCCAGCGAAAA
Source organism: Myxococcaceae bacterium (assembly GCA_040275325.1). GTDB lineage: Bacteria > Myxococcota > Myxococcia > Myxococcales > Myxococcaceae > Xiheimicrobium. Next base: position 14,944 of record JBEOKA010000120.1, read on the forward strand.
TGTCCGCGCTAACGGCCCAGCGAAAATGTCCGCAGT
>JBEOKA010000121.1:0-10176 GCA_040275325.1 Myxococcaceae bacterium
ATGCCGACGCTGGAGCGGTCGACGCCTCAGTGCCCGATGCGAGCGTGGTGGATGCTGGCCCGAGGGTGCCGCTGCCCGGCTTCGGCGCCGTCAGCGGAGCCTGCGGCCCGCTCTCGCTCATGGACCTCACCTCACCCGGCCCTTCGACCTTCGACACCCGCCTCGCCTTCGGCACTGCGGCCTTCGACGCCGGTCTGCTCAGCGACGGCGGCTCTCGGCTCTTCAACACGCCGAACGCGGGCGGCAGCTCGGGAGCCTCAGAGACGTTCTCCTTCGAGGTGCTGCACCGCTGCGAGCTGGCCGAGCTCTTCGCCACCGAGACGCAGGTGACGTACACGCCGAGCACCAGCAAGAAGACCGACCTCGTCGTCTCTCTCGAGGGCCAGGTCGTCGGCGTCAGCGTCGCGCGCGCGTTCAAGTTTCCACCTGGCAGCCCGCTGCTGGTCTCTGACGCGCGCACCCTGCTCACCGGCAAGTTCAGCGACATTCAGGTGAGCACCCGCAACGTCGACCCGCCGTGGCGGTGGCGAAAGCAGATTCTGCACGTGCTCGCGTACGACGACGTGGCGAGGCAGGCAGTGCTCGACGCGGCCGCGCAAATCGACGCCGGCGTGCGAGGCGACACGATTCTCTACCTCACCACCACCGACGGAAACGACGCCTTCATCTACTGAGCAGGGAGCGCGTACTCGAAGTCGTAGAAGTGTTTGCGCTCGACGATGCGAATCTTCATCTGGCCCGAAAGGCCGATGAGCTCGCCCGTTCCCGAGTCGGGCACGACCGAGATGAGGAGCGACTCGGCGCCGCGGTTCATCGTGGCGAGGTGCGTGACGCAGAACGAGCCGCGCCTGCCCTCGACCGTGCCCTCGATGCGCTCGATGGCCACGTATGCGGCCGAGTTGGGAATCGTGGTGCGTGCGCTCGTCATGAACACGACGCTGGTGGCCTCGAGCGCGCCGTGAAACTTCTTGTCGAAGCGCGCGCGGCCCAGCGAGATGCCGTCACGCTCGTCGAGCGGAGGCTCGCCCTGCATCGTGACGTCGAAGGGTCCTGAGATGGTTGGCATGGGGCCGATGTAGAGAGTCGCGAGGCAGCGGTCTTGAAGAAACACGACACGCTGATCAGCGCTCGGTGGAAGTCTTCTTCGTCTTCGAGGTCGACGGCTGTGCGGCTTCGTCGACCGCGGCCCACTGCTCACGTGCTCCGAACGAGGTGGTCAGCGGCGGGTCGCCCAGCAGCTGCGTGAAGCGACGAATCGAGGCGCCGACGTCTTGCGCGGCGAAGAAGCTGTCGGGGTAGCGCTGGTTCGCGGGCTGTTGCGGCGGCGTGGCCTCGCGCTTCGGTTGCGGGGTGGCCGCTGAGGTGAGCACCGGCCGAGCGCCAAGTTTCGAGAGCATCGACAGAAGAAGACGCTCCAGCCCGCGTCGGTGGGACACCACAGCACGCCGAGTGGAACCTCGCGTTCTTGCTCGTCGACTCGCCCTGCATCCTGGGCGATGGAGAGCGGCAGCAGTCTTGATGCCGACATGCGACGCGAACCGAAGAGCCCCAGAGGCATCGTCCCCGGCGCGCCCAACGGCGACGTCGAGCATCGCCGCGTGCTGCCGTGCTCCGCGCTCGCGCACCGGGTCGCGCACTTCTGGTGGGTGCGGTGGAACCTGAAGGAGCCGTTCGTCGCGATGACGCTGCCGCACCCGACGGTGCACGTCATCTTCGAGCCGCCCGCGCGCGCGGTGGTGCACGGCGTGCCCGAGCGGCGCTTCGAGCGACGACTCGAGGGGCGCGGCTTCGTCTTCGGCGTGAAGTTCAGGCCGGCTGGTTTCTCGGGCCTCGTCGACGAAGACATGCGCGCGCTCACCAACCGCGGCGTGCCTGCGAGCGACGTGTTCCGCGGCGTGACGCGGCTCGAGCGCACCATCGCGAAGGCGACCTCGATGGAGGCGTGCGTCGACGCGGCCGAGAACTTCTTCGTGCTGCCCGCGCTCGCTGACGATGCAGCGCTCGTGCGTGACGTGGTGGAGCGCCTCGAGGCAGACCGCGCCCTGGTGCGGGTGGAGCAGGCCGCGGCGGTCGCGGGCGTCGACGTGCGAACGTTGCAGCGGCTCTTTCGCCGGCACGTGGGCGTCACGCCGAAGTGGGTGCTGGCGCGGTACCGGCTGCACGAGGCCGCCGCGCGGCTGACGCAGACTCCGAAGACGTCTCTGGCGCGACTCGCTGCCGAGCTTGGCTACGCCGACCAGGCGCACTTCACGCGCGACTTCACCAGCGTGGTGGGCCGCTCTCCCCGAGCCGTCGCGTCTGGCGTTGTCGCCAGGCGGTGATTGATGCAAGCAGGCGCGATGCGTTCGCTCCCGATGCTCGTGCTCTGCCTGATGACCCTCTCGGCCTGCCGAGACCAACGACGGGCGTGCACCGAGGCGTTCGGAGAAGGGCCGACCCAGGACGAAGGGCTGCTCGACCGATGCATCACCGAGAAGTGGACCAGCCGGCAGGTGGCGTGCGTGCAGAAGTCGGGCGCGGGCATGGGCATGGCGTTCTGCTTCGAAGCGGGCGAGTGACGCGATGAAGCGGCCCGCCGTCGTCCTGCTCGCGCTCGTCTTTCTCTTCGCCGCCGTGACGTTCGTCGTGAGGGCGCAGCTGCGAAAGCGACAGCTGCTCGAGCAGCGCGCCGGCGTCGACCCCGACACGATGGCGGCGAAGTTTCACACGGGCGAGCGGCCGTGCCTGCGGTACCCGACCGACGCGACGCTCGAGAAGCCCGAGGCGTATGCGGCCAGCGCGGCGCGGCTCGACGAGGCAGGCGTCGAGGCTGGGCAGCTCGCCGACGTGCTGGGCCACTTTCTCACCGCGCACCGCGAGCGAGAGGCGAAGAGCCACACCCTCGGCAGCGTCGACGAGTACCTCTCGCAGCTCGAGTCACAGCAGACGGACCCGCTCGGGAAGCTGACGTTCTGGGTTCAGCAGGAGCTCTTGCGCGACAAGCTCGAGAAAATCGTCAACGGCGCGGCCACCACGCTCGAAGACCATGAGCGCCGCGGCGCGCTGCTGTGGAAGTCGTTGTCGGAGCAGCAACGCACCGCCTTCGCCGAGCTCGACGCGAAGGTGCCGCTGCACCTCGAGGTCTCGGGGCTGGTGCGGGTGCTCGAGCAGCTCAAGCCACTCACCACGCGCCGCCGGGCGAAGGCGCTGCTGGCGCTGGTGGTCGAGCAGAAGAAGGCGCGGCCCGGGTTCCCGGTGCGGCTCGAAGACCTCGGCCTGCCCGAAGAGAAGACGGTCGACGCGTGGGCGCAGTCGTTCACCATCTCGGCGAGCGGAGACACCGTCGAGGTGCGCTCCGTCGGCGCCGATGACCTGAACGAGGGAGACGACGTCGTCGAGCGCGTCACCGTCGAAGGCGCCGCGTTCACCGAGCCGAAGCCGACGCCGTGTGGCGCGCTGGGCGGAACGCTCGTGGTGCACCGCTCGGACTTCGGCGACCGCCTCGACCCGATGACGCACGTGGTGCCCGAGCTCGTCGGCGGCGTCATGCGCGGGTTCAAGGTGCTGAACGTGACGCCGGGCTCACCCGCCGAGAAGGCCGGGCTGTGCACCAGCGACGTGCTGCGCAGCGCGAACGGGTTCTCGTTCGAAGACCCCTCGGCCGCGCTCGACGCGTACTCGAAGCTCAAAGCAGCGCCGCGCATCGTGCTGGTCGTCGAACGCGCGGGCGTCGAAGGCAGCATCACGCTCGACGTTCGCGACTGAGGTGCGTTTCAGCCGAGCGTGTACGTCTTCTCGAAGAGCGTGCGGGTTCCACCATCGAGGAACCGAACTCGCACCGCGCGATCCGCAGGGTCGAGGTCGAGCACCACGGCGTTGTTCACCGCAGTCGCGAAGTCGAACTGCGGCCCAGAGGGATACGAGAGCGACGGGTTCGAGAACTGCCCAGCCGGCCCGGCGGCGAGCTCGAGCTGGTTCGCGCCCACGCCGTCACGCGACACGCGGCCTGCGACGCCCATGTGAAAATCACCGGTGAGCCAGAGCACGCCTGAGACGGGAGTCGCGTCGATGAACTCGAGCACTTCGCGCCGCTGATCAGGAAAGCCCTCCCACCGGTCTGGCGCGAAGAGCTGAAAGAACGCTCCCGGGTAGCTGGTGATGGGCACCGAGTTGAGCACCAGCTTGAACGTCGCGGTGCTGCTGGCGAGGCCCGCCTTCAGCCAGTCGAGCTGGGTGCGCGAGAGGTACTCGTTCTTCGCACGGCTGCGCTCGGAGCGGCAGTCGAGCACGAAGACCTCGGCCGTCGCGCCGAACCTCAGTGAGCGCCAGAGCCGCTCGGGCGCCTGCATGTCGGCGCGCCACGGCTGGTGCTCGAACGTCGCTCGCCGCGCGGCCTCGAGGCGCAGGGGCGAGACCTTCTCGGACGAGGCGTCGTTGATGATTTCGTGGTCGTCCCACGTGCTGATGATGCCGGTGCTCTGGCGCAACAACCGCTGCGGCCGCCGCGTCAGCGCCTCGCCCCACTTCTCGCGGTAGCCAGGCAGGTCGGTCGCACCGTCGGCGTAGACGGTGTCGCCGAGGAAGAGGAAGGCGTCGCACTCGAACTCCTGCGAAATGCGCGTGAGCGGCGTCAGCGGGTAGCTCTGCCGAGAACACGACGACACGCCAAAGCGCAGCGGGGCCAGGACACCGGCAGCGAGCGCCGTGCGGAACCGGCCTTCATCGCTGCGGTCGACCTCGACGCCCGCGCGATGCGCGACGAACGCGTACGAGTACCACTGCCCGCTCGAGAGGCCGTCGACGGGCACGAGGCTGATGCCGTGCTCCATCACCGTCGCGTCGAGCGAGCGCACGTTCAGCGGCTGGTCCTTCGGCCACACGTCGACGCGCAGCGAATCGGCGCCGAGGTAGCGCGTCCACAGCAGGCCGCCGGTCGAGGACGGGTCGCCGACCGCGACGCCGTAGGGGAACTGAGCGCTGCGCGGGCCCTCTTCACTCGGGAGCGCGTTGCACCCGGCCGCCGCGAGTGCGCCGAGCGTGAAGCGACGGGTGAGCTTCATGCGGCTCCTCGTGATGCGTCGATCCGCCTGCCCCCATCGAACCTCACGTCGGAGCCAGCTCGCCCTGAGGACGTCATGGGTGTGCTCCCTGCCAGACGCCGACGAGCTCGAGCACATCGACCGCGAGCGCACCGAGCAGCGCGGTGACGATTCCCGAGAGCAGCAGCGCCTGCCCACTGCCGAACTCGCGCGCTTCGAGGCCCGAGCCGATGGCCATCGCCAGCACGCCAGCGCCCTGTGCAACGAGGCCCCAGCGCGAGAGCCGCCACCCGCCTGCACGAGCTGCCGAGACGTCTCCGTCGACGAAGCGCGTGAGCAGCGGCAGCGTGAGGTGAAGAGCGCCGAAGTTGAGGCCGACGCCGACGGCGACACCGAGCGTCGAGATGATGGGGCTCGGTCTGCCGGTCGCGTCGACGGGAGCGCCGGTGATGGCTCCGGCGGCGATGACCGAGAGCGTGGTCGTCGCCGCGGCGGTGAGGATCGCGGTGGTGAAGAAGGCTGCGCTCGCGAGTGGAGTCGGCGCCGAGCGGAGCGACGCGGCTCGCGTGTCGACCGCGCTGCTTGCGAGCGAAGCTGGTGCGCTGGGGCCAACACCTGATTCGGTCGGCAGCGTCGCTCCTTCGCCAGCGTTCGTGCCGCCGCTGCTCGCGAGCGTTCGTGGTGCGCCCGGGCCGTTGTTTGAGTTGGCGGTCCTCGTCGCTCCTTCGCCAGCGTTCGTGTCGCCGCTGCTCGCCAGCGTTCGTGGTGCGCCCGGCGCGGTCCTCGTCGCTTCTTCGTCAGCGTTCGGGTCGCCGCCGCTCGCCAGCGGAGGGGCTGCGCCGAGGCCATCGCTCGAGTTGGTCGCGGTCCTCGTCGCTTCGTCGTCAGCGTTCGGGTCGCCGCCGCTCGCCAGCGTTCGTGGTGCGCCCAGACCAGCGCTCGAGTTGGTCGCGGTCCTCGTCGCTTCTTCGCCAGCGTTCGGGTCGTCGCCGCTTGCCAGCGGAGGGGCTGCGCCGAGGCCATCGCTTGAGTTGGTCGCGGCGCGCGTGAGCAGTGTCGTTCCTGGAGCTGAGTCGGGCCCGGCACTGTCGCGCTCAGATGATGCGACGAAGCCAGCTGTGATCGGTGTCGCTCGTGAGACTGACTCGCGCCCGGGGCTGGTGCGGTCGACCTCACGCGGCGCTTCATCGGCGGCCAGCAGGAACATCGCGAGTAGCGCCGGAGTCACCCGCGCGTGTGTAACGACCCCTCCACGTCTCGCGCAACAGGCACGTTCGCGCGAACACTTCATGACACGATGCCGCGCCATGCCTGCTCCGCAGACCACTCCGCACGTCATCGACGTTCTTCGCATCAACGGCACGCAGTCGAAGCCCACGCCCGATCTGATCATCGAGATTCCCCACGGCGCGACGCGCACGGCCGACTTCACCGCCGTCGAAGAGGCGCTCACCAGCCCGCTGCCGCCGAAGCTGAGCGACTTCTTCCACGTGAACACCGACACCGGAGCGCCCGAGCTCGCCGTCGCGCTCGCGCACCGCTTCGTGACGATGGATCCGACGAAGTCGGTCGCGATTCTGCGCTGTCGCATTCCGCGCACGTTCATCGACTGCAACCGCCGCATCGACGCCGACCCCTCGGAGTTCAAGGCGGGCAAGGTGACGCCGGGCCTGATGCCGTGGGTGACGACCGACGCCGACCGCGAGCTGCTGCTCGGCAGGTACCGCGCGTACGTGAGGGCCGTCGATGACGCCGTCGCCGAGGTGATGCCGCGAGGCGGAGCGATGCTGCTGCTCCACACCTACGCGCCGCGCTCGGTCGGCGTCGAGGTCGACCTGAACATCGTGCCGTCACTCCACGCCGCGTACACGCCCGAGAAGGAGCCGACCTGGCCGCTGCGCCCCGAGGTCGACGTCATTCACAAGACGGTCGAGGGACAATCACTCGCGCCGGTGAAGGTGGTCGAGGCGCTGAAGCAGGGCCTCAGCGGCGTGAACGTGCAGCTCGCCGATGGAGAGAGCTACCCGATGCACCCGAGCACGCTCGCCTTCGCGCACGTGACGAAGTGGCCGGGGCGCGTGCTGTGTGTCGAGGTTCGCCGCGACCTGCTCGCCGACCCGTGGACGCCGTTCGCCCAGATGGCGATTGGTGACGAGAAGTGTGCGCGGCTGGCGGGCCCGTTCGCCGAAGCCGTTCGAGCGTGGTGGTGAGCCAGACCCTGTTCGAGCGAGCGCGCGCGCTTCACGCCAGCGGGCAGAGCGCGGAGTCGATTCGCGAGACGCTGGTGGCCGAGGGCTTCGCGGCAGAAGACGTCGCGGTCATTCTCGGCAGTGTCGGGGCTGGCATTCAGCCCAGACCCGACCCGATGGCCGACACGGTGCCGCTCACGGTGATGAGCCGAATCATGGGCAGCCGCGCCCTGTTCGGAGTCGGGTTCCTCATCGTCGCCACGATGTGCGTCGGGGTCTCGTGGTTCTTCAGCCTGTTCCTCGGTGGCCGCCACTGACAGGGCTGGCCGGTCGGGATAAATTCACCACCGTGAGCATGCCGATTCACGAGTGGCTCGAGCGAATGAAGACAGCGCACGAGCGTGCTGATCGAGAAGAGGCTGCTCGGGTGCGCGCCATGTCACAGGCCGAGCGGGTCGAGGCGCTGCGCGCCGCGTGCGTCACGGCCCAGAAGGTCCTCGCGGCGATGACGCCTGAGGCGAGAGCGAAGGCGCTCGCGCAGAGAGACCCGCTGCCCGAGTCGTCGGTCAGGGCACTTCGCCGGCTACGAGAACAGGCGTCCTGGCGTGCAGAGCACTGACGCATTGTCGCTGGCGGTCGAGCTGGGTCGCGTCCTCGACGCGGCAGGGTTGCCCTACGCCATCGGGGGTGCCCTCGCGCTCGGAGTCCACGGTGTCAGCCGCTCGACTCAAGACGTTGACGTGAATGTGTTCGTCAAGCCCGCGGAGCTCGACCGCCTGCTCGAAGTGCTGACGGCGAACGGTGTCTCGGTCGATCAGGCGACGGCACGCACCGAGGGACTCCGTGACGGGGTGTTCTTCACATGGTCGGGCAACACGAGAATCGATGTGTTCCTGCCGAGTATCGACCTGGCCTGGGAGGCACTCCGCACGCGAGTGTCGATTCCCATTCAGGGACAGCCAACCTGGTTCTTGTCGGCCGAGCTGCTGAGCTGCTTCAAGTTGCTCTTCTATCGGCCGAAGGACCTGCTCGATCTCGAGCGCCTCGTCGAGACCAGCACGGCGCTCGACGTTCATCGGGTTCGACAGCTGATGGTCGGGACGATGGGCGCCGATGACGAGCGGGTTCGTGCCTGGGACGACATCGTGACGCGCTTCAAGGCAGCGCCCGCCTGAGTCAGGTGACTGCGCTAAAACCCGCGACCATGGCGACGAAGAAGAAGGCCGCGAAGAAGCCGCAAAAGGAACTCCTCCCTGGCGTCGCGCTCGTCGATGCCGTCATGCAGTTCCGCGCGAAGAAGGGCGAGAAGCTGGTCGGCGTACCCGCGAAGAAGCTCGACGCGATGACGCTGGGCGGGCGCCCGCTCTCTCCTGCCCTCAGGGCCTGGCTCGCGGCCGATGCGAAGACGTTCACGCTCGGAAAGCCGCAGACGCTGCCCGAGATGCTGCGCTCCGAGTTCGGTGAGCACGAGGTCGAGAGCTACGCCGAGGTCGCCGCGGTGCTGCCGAAACCCATCGTCCTCTTCGAGGGCTGGGGAGCCGACTCCCGCCGCTTCATGTACCTGGGCGAGGCCGATGCGCACGGCGAGTACACCGTGATGACCATCGACACCGACGACACGCCGTTTCTCTGCGTGAACGGACCCGTCGACGTGTGGCTCGCCCAGCACGCCGGCTTCCTCGAGGCCGAGAAGGTCTACGGCCACGTTCCGAAGCACTACGCCGCCACGAAGAAGGAGCACGGCGCGCTGAACTTCAACGGCTTCACCGTCTGGGAGTTCATGGACTTCGCCTGATCACCCATGCGGCGCCTTCTGATCATCTTCGTCGTCGCCTCGTGTGGCCGCACCGGCATCGGTGGAGCCATCGAGCCGGGCCCGGCGAGCGTCGACGCAGGCGTCACCGACCGAGACGCAGGTTCGCTTCCAAGCATCGCTCGTCTTCCAGACGGTGGCTGTCCCGGTCCGCGCTTCGCCACGCGAGAAGCCCTCTCTCGTTCACCGCGTCCGAACCGGCTTGCCGAGTTCGCCATCATCGAGAGCGGTGACCAGTTCGTTGCAGACAACGCGACATACGCACGGGCAGCATCTGAGCTTCTTGCGCTTCAGGCGGTCGATGCTGGCAAGACTGTTCTCGGCCTTCTTGCAGCTTCCAGAAATGCGCTGTTCCTGAGGCTCGCACCAGACGCTGGCGCGCTCGCTGCGGACGGCGGATACAGAGACTGGTCGTGTTTGAACGAGGCCTACGGCGGTCGTCCTTCGGTCACTGTGCTGAACAACGGCCAGGTCTGGGCAGACATCGACTTCAGACCCATCATCGATGTGCAGGCACTGATCGCCGACTACGCACGCCTGCCAGGTCTGCTGTCGGTCGAGGCCCAGCCTGAGAACGATGCGACCTCCTGCGGCTCGCCGAGCGACCTCTGTCTCGAGCTCGGAGCCGACGGGCAGTTCACCTGGCTCGCGCAGCTCGTCGAGTCCCGCTGCGCTGAGACGGTCTGGCTTCGGCTGCGCTCCCAGGCCGACGGTGGGCGTGACCTCGAGCGAGCGAACACTCCGCCGACGGCCTGGTTTGAGGCGGCGCCACGCTGTGCGATGCGACTGGCTTCACGGCCCTGGCGACATGCCGACGGAGGCGTCGTCGAGTTCGACGCGGGCCGCTGATCAACCCTCCTTGTGCTCCCACGACGCGTCGCCAGCGAGCGTGCGGGCGTTGGTCGAGTCGAGCCAGGCGCGAGCCTCTGCGTCACCGTTGAGCTGCGCGTCGAGGAAGGCCAGCGCCATCGACCGCAGCGCCCGCGAGGTCGGGAAGCCCCGCCCGTTTCAACACCTTGACAGCTCGTGGACTAAATTTATAGAGTCGATTTATGTCCACTGAAAACCCCTTCCGCCCGGGTGCTGGACACCCTCCACCCTGTGGGTGACGCGCCTGCGAGCGTGGTGACCGCGCACGCCGAGCTCAAGGCCATGC
>JBEOKA010000122.1:0-42910 GCA_040275325.1 Myxococcaceae bacterium
AGCCTGCCGTCGATGCAGGCGCTGGCGTGCTCGTCGAGCCCGAGGGCTTCTTCGTTCAGGCCACGCCCACGGGCCCTGCGATGTTCGTCGCGGTGTCGCCTGCGGTGAACGGCGTCGCGGCTGGCGATCTGGTCAGCTTCACCGTCACCGCTGCGGGGCGGAACTCGGGCCTTCGCCAGGTCACGGCCTACACCGGCTTCGTTCGCAGCAGCGCGGGCAACCCCGTCTCCAACTACATGCAGAGCATCAACGCGGTCGACTTCAGAGACGCTCTGAACACCAACGACTGGGAGAGCCGGCTCATCTCGATGAACGCCACGGTGACCCAGCTTGGGAGCGCCGCCGGTACTGGCTATCGCGCGATGAACGTCACGACCATGGGCACGCCTGCAGATGCCGGCACGGCCCTTCGCCTGCGCCTGCCCGTCCCCCTCGCAGACGCTGAGGACCTGCAGGAGAACTGCACCATCAGCCTCACCAACGGCATCTTCTGGCGCTTCAACACCGCTGCGCAGCCGTCTGCGTTCTACGCCGCGAACCTGACGGGCTCGGTGTGCCCCGCTCCGCGCGTCTTGTCGGCGCGGGCCGATACGGCCACCACGGTCGTCGTGTCCTTCGACCGCAACATCGCGCCTGCCACCGTCGCGCCGGCGCAGTTCACCTTCGTCTCGCTCGACGGCGGCGCCGCGCTGACGCCCTCGGCCGCGGTGTTGTCGAGCGCGCGTGAAGCCACCGTCACCACGACCACGATGAACGGAGCGGCGTACCAGGTGAACTGCGGCACGGCGCTCACCGACACGCGTGGCCTCATGCTGAACGCTGCGAACAGCTCGTCGCAGTTCACGGGCTTCAGCACGGGCACCTGCAGCCCGGCCGTCACCATCAGCCAGGTCTACGGCGGTGGTGGCAATACGGGCGCGCCGTACACGAACGACTTCGTCGAGCTGCGCAACCGAACGGCCAACCCGGTCAACCTCGCGGGCCTCTCGCTGCAGTACCAGTCGTCGACGGGCACCACGTGGAACGTCTCTGCGACGCTGACGGGCTCGATTCCGGCGAATGGCTACTTCCTCGTGCAGCTCGCTGGCGGCGCGAACGGCGTGGCGCTGCCCACGGCCGATCTCGTGGTGACCGCCTCTCCGCAGAACCTCAGCGGCACGGTCGGCAAGGTCGCCCTCGTCTCGGGCACCAGTGCGCTCGGTGCGCAGTGCCCGACGTCTGGCATCGTCGACCTCGTCAGCTTCGGTGCGCCGACGCAGGTGTGCACCGAAGGGGCATCGGCTCCTGCTCCATCGAACACCACGTCGGTGGTTCGCGCCGGGGCTGGCTGCGTCGACACCCAGAACAACTCGGCCGACTTCACGGCCGTGGCGCCCACGCCGCGCAACGCCGGCTCACCGGCTGGCGCTCCCTGCAGCTGCCCCTGAGCAGGTCACTCCGCTGACGTGACGGTTGGGCTGGAGTCTTCCCTTGCGGAAGCTCCAGCCCTTCCTCTTTGTGCTCCGCTCAGGTTCCGCGCTGGCGTTCACCATCAGGCCGCGCGAGGCCCGACTGACGGCCAGACCGTCGCGTTGCGCCGGCCATCGATGGTGCGGCGCGCCTCGTACGGCACGCAGCCGACCTCATCGAACGCGCGCTTCCACGCCGCGAACGTTCCACCATTCTGATGCGCGACGTACGCCGCGAGGCCACCCTCGGGCCCGCACTGCGCCAGCATGTACTCGACCCACGCCCACCGCGCGCTCGTCGGCCGCACCTCGGCCCGGCCCTTCAGCCCTTTGCGCAGTCGTTGGAGTCGCTGCTCCACCACGTCGATGCCTGCGAACGGGGCTCCATCGAGCGGCGTGTTGCGCTTGGCGGCGAACGGCGCAACGCCCAGTGAGAGCGGCAGAATGCGCGAGAGCTCGACGGTGAAGCGCGCCAGCTCGTCGATGTCCTCTGGCGTCTCGTGCGGCAGCCCGATGACGTTGTAGACCTTGAGCCGCCGCAGCCCGGCCTCCTTCGCCAGCTTCGCGGCGTTGACGATCTGCGCCTCGGAGTGTTTGCGGTCGACGAAGTCACGCAGCTTCTGGCTCGGCCCATCGGAGGCGACGGTGAGGCCCTGCGCGCCGCCCTTCTTGAGGGCCTGCACGAGCCGCAGCGTGAGCCGGTCTGCCCGCAGCGACGAGACGCCGACTTCACGCCCGGCGTTCACGATGGTCTCGAGCAGCTCGACGATGCGTGGGTGGTCGGTGACGGCAGCGCCAACCAGGCCCACGCGCTTCGCGGTGGAAGGAATGAGCTCGAGCACGCGCTCGGGCGGAATCGTGCGCATGCCGCCGTTCGTCGTGCGGCGCATCACGCAGTAGTGACAGCCACGCGAGCAGCCTCGCTCGGGCTCGATGAGGAACATCGACCGCAGCTCGGTGTTCGGCGTGACGATGCTGGTGCGCGCGGGCAGCCGCTCATCAGAGGCCTTCGCCACGAAGTAACGCGTCGCCTCGGCCGAGCGCCCCGGCACGCGGAAGCCGGGCATCAACGCGAGGCGTTGCAGCAGCGACTCTCTCGAGGTCGCGCCCTGCACCTCGTTCAGCAGCTGATGAATCGTGTCGTCGGCTTCACCCTGCACGATGACGTCGACGAAGGGCTCGAGCGGGTCGGGGTTCGAGAAGGTGAGCGGGCCGCCTGCGATGATGAGCGGGTGGCGCTCGTTGCGGTCCTCACGCTTCACGGGAAGGCCCGCGAGCTCGAGCAGCGAGAAGAGGCCGGTGACCTCGAGCTCGTACGCGACCGAGAAGGCGATGACGTCGAAGTCATTCAGCGGCCGGTGGTTCTCTTCCGAGACGGGAGGCAGCTTCGCCTGCTTCCACGCGTCGACGTCATCGGGCAGGAAGACGCGCTCGGCGCAGGCGCCCTCGTGCAGGTGCACCTCGCGCGCGATGGCCTGGAAGCCGAGGCTCGACATGCCGACGTGGTACGGGCTCGGGTACGTCATCGCGACCTTGAGCGCGGCGCTCTTTCGCAACGCGCCCTGCTCCTCGGCAGAGCGGCGGCTGAGCTGTTCGAGCAGGTGCTGGCGAGACGTCACGGGGACGAGGGCCATAGACCCGAAGTGCGGGCCAGTCGAGGTGGCCGCCGTTCAGGGCAGGGTGATGATGGCGCCGTGGTGGATGTCGAACGACACGAGGAAGGCGCCGTGGCGACGCAGCGTCTTCACGTTGGCGTCGACGTGGGCGTGAGCCACTTCGCGCCCGACCTCGCCGTCGACCTCTGAGAACACCAGCTCGGTGACCGGCCCCTCGCGCGTACACACCGGCAGCAGCCTGTCGCCAGCGTCGAAGCAGCCGACGCGCACCTGCGTCACCTTCCACGTCACGAGGAGCGGAGGCCGGCCTTCGCGCGGCACCATCACGCCGCTCTCGAGCGCCCGCGCACTGGAAGGCGAGCCGAGTCGGGTGATGCGCCCGGTCGACAGCTCGAAACGGAAGTCCACGCGGGTGACGCCGTCGAGCTCGTGGAAGAGGAAGTCGTTCGGCGAGCCCGGGTCGCGCCCGTCGGGGAACACCGGGGTGTCCGTGCTGGCGTGCTCGAAGCAGCTCCACTGCGCCGCGCGAAACACGCAAACGCTCGCCTTCTCAGATTCGCTCCTGAACGGCGTGATGACGATGAGCACGTCGCGCTCGAACGCGTGCACCCGGCTGCCGTGGCGGAGCGGAGCAGGCGGCGTGGGCACCGCGACCAGGTCAGGCAGGCGCACGAGCTCGAGCTGCGACGTCAGCACCCAGCCCTGCCCATCGACTGCATCCACGTCCCACAATGGCGTCGAGGGTACGGGGAGCGAGCCACGGCCCGACGCGCTCAACCAGTGCACCTGCCCGTCAGCCAGCCAGGCGGTGTGCTCGAGGGTGCTGCTCCACAGCGCCGCGAGCTGCGCCTTCGACGGCTGGAAGACGACCTCGAGTGGAGCCGTGGGCGACTGACGCGCGGCCGGCGGTGGAACGTCGGGCAGCCAGGTTCCGCCACACGCGCTGAGAACGACGACGAGACAGGAGAGCAGGGTTCGCATGGCACCCGGCTGAGCAGCTTCGGGGCCAAGTGGAGATGCGAGCCCTTGCAGCCGACTTCGCGACCGAGGTGTGCAGGCGCTTGCACACCGGTGTGCAGCGCTACGGCAGCTTCGGCAGGCCGGGCTTCGTCACGTCGACGGTGGGCACGCAGTAACCGAGGTCGGTGTCGCACTTCGGCGCGAAGTCGGGGTTGATGCCCGAGCCGGTGGTGCGGCCCGCGTCGAGGTCGGTGTTCGGGTCGCAGTCGACGTCGGCTTCACAGGCAATCGACGGGTAGAAGGCGACGACGTCGTAGGCAGCCACGCAGGCGCCTTCGGTCTGCGACAGCTTCGCGGTGAAGGCGGTGCCCGGTACCTCGAAGGTGGTGATGACCTTCACGTCGCTGAACGAGAACGTCGCGGGCAGGGCGGGCAGGGTGGCCGTGCCTCCGTCGATGAGCGCGAGCGTGCGGGCCTCGAAGTTCTGCGTGGCGACGAGCGGCTCCGGTGCGGCGCAGATTCCGTTGCTGGGCGCGCGGGAGAAACCACCCAGCGCGTTCAGCTTCTTGCCGTCGGGGTCGGCCGGGTCGCTGCGCGTGACCGGGTCGTCGACGAAGAGGCACGGGTTGCCACCGTCGGGGCCGCAGCTGTCGCAGCCCTTCTTCGCCTGGCAGTTGTTCTTCGCGTCGATGTCGGCCGAGAAGACGTTGCCCTGCGCGAGGTCGACGAGGCGGCCGGGGCGGAGCACGAGCTGCGCGGCGCCTCCACCGGGTGGAATGTAGTCCTGCACGCCGACGAGCATCGACGCGAGCTTCTGGTCATCACTGCACGCGGCCGTCGCCGAGGTCTGCTTCAGCAACGCGAGGTACGGCGGGTTGCCGTTGAAGTCCTGCGTCGAGACCGTCTGGCACTGCGGAGGAGGCTGCGCGGCGAAGCAGCCCGACACGGCGAGCCCGGCGAGGAAGGAAGTGGTCAGCGCGAACGAGATGGTGCGGAACATGGGTGGCTCCTCTCGTTAGAACGACAGCTTCACGCCGAGCCGCACCGAGAACGGCTGCTGGTAGGCGGTGGGTTGTTTGAAGTTGCCGTTGAGGTCGGTCGAGGCCACCGGCACCGTCGCGCCGCTGACCTTCTTCTGCAGAATCGTCTGGCACGTGGGGACGTTGCCCGACAGACACGCGGCCTCGGCGGGGTCTTTCCCCTCGGGGACGGAGGCCGGAAGAATCTCGACCGTCGACAGCCGCTGCGAGACCTCGGTGGCCTCCTGCAGGTTGAGCAGGTTGAAGAGGTCGAGCGTCACCTGCACCGTCTGCTCCTTCGACACCTTCCAATTCAGGCCACCGCGCACGTTCACGTTGTGCGTCCACGGAGTGCGGCCCGCCGAGCCACGCGGCAGCACGAAGGTCTCGTCGTTGCCGTAGAGCGGGTGGCGCGCGAGGTAGTTGATGGGCGTGCCCGAGAAGCCCTCGTACGAGAGGCCCGCGAGAATCGAGAGCGTGGGCGAGAGCTCGAAGTCTTTCGCGACGTACGCCTTCACCTGGTGCGTGCGGTCCGAAGGCAGGAAGCCCGTGCGGTTGACGAGCAGCGACTTCAGGTCGAAGTCGCTCGAGATGCCCGGGTCGAGCTGGCCCGTCTCGGGGCGGAAGAGGCCCGAGTAGTTCCCGTACAGGCTCGACAGCGTGTAGCTGCCCTGCACGAGCCAGCCGTCGGTGAAGGCCTTCGATGCGTAGAGCGTGCCCGCGAAGTACTTGCGCTCGGCTTTGGGGAACGCCTTCGCGAGACCCGAGCCGGGGTTGCCGATGAAGTACGTGGCGCCTTCGTCGTTCGACATGTCTTCGACGGCGTTGAAGAGCCAGTTGTGCGTGCCGATGAGGCCGACGCGCAGGTTCGAGATGACCTCGTACTCGAGGCCGGCCGTGATCTCGCCCTTGGCCGTGGGCTGCAGGTTCGGGTCGACCATCGTGCGGCCGGCGGCGAAGCGCACGTAGTTGGGCGACGGCGCCAGCGGGTCTTCATTGAGCGCCACCGCGTTCGCCTTGTCGGTGCAGCCCTTGCCGCCATTTCCAATCGGGTCACAGCCCGCCGCAGAATTATACGTATAGGTTTGGTACTCGCCGGTGAGCGCGCGGTCGGCCATCTGGAGCGGGATGTTCTGGTGGTACACCGCGTAGTTCGCGAACACCTTCGAGCGGCCCTGCTGGGTGAAGTCGTAGATGATGCCCACGCGCGGCGAGAGCATGTTGTTGAGCGACAGGCCCAGGTCGCCGTTCGATGCGAAGAGCTGCTGCGTGTCGTAGCGAAGGCCGCCGTTGAGCGTGACGGCGTCGAGAATCGTCCAGCTGTCCTGCAGGTAGAGGCCGGTGGTGAACTGGCTCGGCGTGGTGCGCACGTTGAGCAGCGGCACGCGGTCGTCGGGGTTCGCGAGGTACGACTGGTCGCGCTGGCCGAGGAAGTCGGCGCCCGGAGCCGCGGGCAGGTCGATGAGGCTCACGCCGCCCGAGTACGACTTGTTCACGCGGTACTGCGTCCACTCCACGTCGGCGCCTGCGCGCGCGATGTGATGACCGAGCAACTGGAAGAGATACGAGACGTTCACCCGCGCCTGCAGGCGGTCGGCTTCGGACTCCGACATGAAGCCTCGGCCGCCAATGTTGTACGTCGCGCCACCGCCGGTGACAGGGCACGCCATGACGAAGCGGTTGAGGCCTTTGTACGGCACGCGCTTCGTGGCGATGAAGCCGGCGGGCTCGCAGAGGTCGGCGACTCCGGCGGGCAGCTCTTCGAAGTCACGAATCGACAGCGGCGGGTTGCGGCGGAACTGCGTCTGCGGAACTCCGGCGAAGCCCGTCGTCTGGCCCGGCTTCGAGCCATCGTTCGGCAGGCGCGCCTGCTCGGTACGGTTCCACCCAGCCGTGGCGTCGACCAGCAGGTGCTTGTCGAGGAAGCTGCCCGTGTACTTGAGCGAGGCCGTCGTCGAGTTGGTGGTGTCGAGGTCGGCGCCGTAGGCGAGCGGCGCGAACACCGGCGCCACGCGCTGCTGCGGGCTGCCCGTCACCGAGAGCGCGAGCGAGTTGTTGCCGTCGATGAGCCACGTCAGCTTGCCGAACCAGGTGAAGGCGCGGCGGTCGTCGAAGCGCGAGTTGCTGGTGACGCCCTCGGTGCGAATGTTGCCGGCGTCGTCGTAGAGGAAGTCGCTCGCGTCGTCGTTGAGCAGAAAGCGCCGCACGCCACGCGTCACGCGCTGCCGGTCGTACGACTGCGCGACGCCGCCGTAGAACCAGAGCTTGTCCTTGATGAGGGCGCCGCCGAGGTCTGCGCCGAAGTCGCCCGTGTTGTGGCGCTTCGTCGTCGTCTCGAGCGAGCTGCCTTCGTTGCGCACGGTGCTGGGGTTCGCGGTCAACGCGCCCGGCCACCAGTTGCCCCACACCGAGCCGTGAAAGTCATTGGAGCCCGACTTCGTCACGACGTTGAGCACGCCACCGCCCGCGCGACCGAACTCGGGCATGTACCCGCCGGTGATGACGTTCACCTCTTCGACGAACTCGAGGGGCAGCAGCGCTCCACCCACGCCCATGTTGGTGCGCAGCGAGCCGTACGTCGGGTCGTTCACCTGCACGCCGTCGACGAGGTACAGGTTCTCGGGGCTCTGGCCGCCGTTGAAGCCGTAGCCGTAGCGGTCGGCCGTCACCTGCGGCGCGGCCTGTGCGAGGTCTTCGAAGCTGCGCTGGCCAGTGGCGCCGGGGCGAATGAAGGCGACGCGGTCGACGAAGTCCTTCGTGATGCTGATGCCCTGGGTCGCGCTGCCGACGTCGACGGTGGGCGCCTTGCCGACGACGAGAATCTCTTCCGACTGCAGCGACTCGGGCTGCAGCTGCACGTTGACGCGAATGGTGCGGTCGACGCGAACCTGCACGTCGCCACGCGTGAAGGGCTTGTACGCCTCGCGCGAGAGCCGAAGCGTGTACGTGCCGGGAGGGAGCTGAGAGAGGCGGTAAATGCCCGCCGCGTCGGTGACGACGATGCGCTCGCCCTGCAGCGCCGGTGACGTCGCAGTGATGACGAGGTCGCCGATGGGCTTGTTCGTCGCCGCGTCGGTGACGGTGCCGGTGATGACCGAGTTGCCCTGCGCGAAGGCGAGTGACGCAGCCAGCAGTGTCGCGATGGCGAGCGTCTTCGATGACGTGGTGTTCAGCATGTCCCCTCCGGCCGGGCACGTGGGCGGCGGCGCACCGTAGCGGCGGAGCACCCCCTGTCAATGAGGGCCCGCTCTCATGTTGATGCAATGCGCGCGTGCTTCCACCGGGAGCGTATCGACATGGGTGCTACACCTCGGCGGTCGATGTTCGATTCCGTTCGGGCCGCTCCTCAGCGCGACACAGCACGGTGGACGATGGTGGCCCTGCTCGCGCTCGGGCTCCATGGCGTCGCGGTCGCGGGCGTCATCGCGTGGCAGGCCGGGCTGCGGCCGGTGAGCGCTTCGAACGTGAACGCGCCCCAGGTGACGTTCTTCTCGCCCACGCCCTCGACGCCAGCGCCAGCCGTGACGCCCGAGCCCGCGGCTCCCAAACCCGCTACGCCGGCGCCGAAGGTGAAGCGCGTCGAGGTCGTCGCGCCGAGAGAGATTCCCGACGCAGTGCCCGAGCCGTCGCCACAGCCCGAGGTCGTGCCGGAGGAGCCGGTGACACCCGAACCGACCGAGCCTGGCGACACGGCAGCGGGCGGCTCCGACTCGACGCCGAGCGGCCCAGGCACAGGGTCTGGCGACGGTCCTGGCCAGGGCACCGAGGGCAGCGGAGCCGGTGGTGGTGGTGGCAAAGGCGCCGTGTTGCCGTTCGGTGAAGGCATGACGCGCCCCGAGTGTGACCGCTCGCTCGCGCCCATCGAGTACACGCGTGAAGCCATCGAGGCGAAGGTCGAAGGCCTGCTCATCATTCGCTGCACGATTCGCGTCGATGGCAGTGTACAGAACTGTCAGCCCATCAAAGGCATGCCCTTCATGACCGAGGTGGCGCTGGCGCAGATTCAAAAATGGAAGTGTTCACCCGCGACGTTCCAGGGGCGGCCGGTGAACATCGACTATTTCTTCAACATCCGGCTGGTGATGCCGCGGTGACGGTGGCGAGAGGGGAAACCGAGTGCAACCAGGTGCGATGGACTTCAGCCTGACGTCGTTGTGGGCCGCGATGGGCCCCTTCGCGCGCGGCATCGTGGTGACGTTGCTGTTCATGTCACTCGTGTCGCTCGTGGTGGCGTTCGAGCGCGTGTTCGCGTTCGTGACTTCGGGTGGCTTGTCACGACGGTTCGCCGAGACGCTCGCGAAGCAGCTCGCTGATGGAGACGTGGCGAAGGTGGCAGCCGAGTCGAAGCCCGGAGGCGGCTACCTCGGCGCGGTGCTGCACGCGGGGTTGAAAGCGTTTCACACGGCGCCCGATGAGCGTGAGGTGAAGGTGGAGTCGGTGGCGCGCGCGCTCGAGCGGCAGGCGACGCGTGAGCTGCAGACGCTGAAGCGCGGTTTGTCGGTGCTCGCGACGGTGGGCTCGACGGCGCCGTTCGTCGGGCTGCTCGGCACGGTGATGGGCATCGTGAACTCGTTCGAGTCGATGGCGAAGACGAACTCCGGAGGCCTGGGCGCGGTGTCGGCCGGCATCGCCGAGGCGCTGGTGACGACGGCGTTCGGGTTGCTCGTCGCGATTCCCGCCGTCGTGGCGTTCAACTTCCTCTCGCAGTGGGTCGAGGCGCGCGCGGTCGACATCGCCGAGTCGTCGAACGAGCTGCTCGACCACGTCTCCCGCTCGCTGGCGAAGCCGCGCTGATGGCGATGGGGCTCGGCTCCGGCAAGGGGCTCAAGAGTGAAATCAACGTCACGCCGCTCGTCGACGTGGTGCTGGTGCTGCTCATCATCTTCATGGTGGTGACGCCGCTGTTGCAGCGCGGGAAGAACGTGATGCTGCCGAAGGCGACGCAGGTCGAGTCCGAGAGCGCGACGAACCCGCTCATCGTGTCGGTGACGGTCGAGAAGGAGCTGTGGGTCGAGAACCGGCGCTTCGACGACGACGGCTTCGTGGCGGTGGTGGCGCAGGCGCTGAAGGTGGCTCCGGGGCGGCGCGTGCTGCTCAAGGGTGACGAGCGGCTCGCCTTCGATGACGTGCGGCGCGTGATGCGACTGGCGCGCGAGGCGGGCGCGAAGTCGGTGGCGCTCGGCGTCGAGGCGGTGGCGAAATGAAGGTGCGCGTCATCAAGCCGGCGATGTCGCTGTCGTCGGAGATCAACGTCACGCCGCTCGTCGACGTGGTGCTGGTGTTGCTCATCATCTTCATGGTGCTCACGCCGCTGCTCGAGAAGGACCTGACGGTGGCGGTGCCGCAGACCGAGAAGGTCGACGCGCCGCAGGTGACCGAGACGCAGTTGGTGGTGGCGGTGGCCGCTGATGGAACGTTCACGCTCAATCAGCAGCCGGTGGCGGTGGAGCAGTACGTGGCGACGCTGAAGGCGGCGCTCGAGGGGCGGACCACGAAGCTGGTGTTCGTCACCGCCGATGGGCGCGCGAACTATGGCCGGGTGGTGGCGGCGCTCGACGGCGCGAAGGCCGCGGGAGCCTCGACGCTCGGCATGATGACCGACGAACTCGGAGACTGACCGTGCTCGAACGCGTCGCTGAGGTGTTTCGCGGTCAGCAGGCGAAAGGGCGTTTTCCCGGAGGCCAGCTCGTCATTCGCCATAAAGGGCGCGAGGTGCTCTCGGTCGCCGTTGGTGTCGCGCGCGGCTTTCGGGAGAGCGAGGGAATCGCTCCCATCGCTGTCACGACGCAGACGCGGTTCTCGGTCTTCTCGGCGAGCAAGGCGGTCGTGGCGCTGGCAGTGGCCATGCTGGAGGACCGGGGCGTGCTCGACGTCGCGGCTCCGGTGGCCCGTTACGTTCCCGACTTCGCTGCGAACGGGAAAGGTGAGCTGACGGTGCTCGACGTGCTCACGCATCGCGCCGGAGTCTTCACGCCCGAGCTCGACGCCAACCCTCGCGACTGGCCCCACGAAGACCGTGTGCACGCCGCGCTCGTCGCCGCGACGCCACGCTGGCCGAGGGGAACGCTGGCGTATCTGCCGTACGAGTACGGGTGGATTCTGGCCGAGGTCTTCCGCGCGGCCTCGGGTCGGCGACTCGACGACTTCGTGCGTGACGAGATTGCGGGCCCCGCGGCGCTCCCCGGGCTGCGTTTCGGCGCGACGCACGACGAGCTTCCAACCCTCGCGCGAACGTACTGGCTCGGCACGGGCCCGGTGATGGTGGCCGGGCGCGACCTGACGCCGACCTTCGAGCACGACAACAACCTGCCCGAGGCGTTGACGGCGTTCGTGCCTGCAGCCGGCATCATCTGCGACGCGACCACGCTGGCCGGGTTTTACGAGGTGCTGCTGCGCGGTGGCGTGTGCGCCTCGGGGAAGCGGTTGCTCTCGGAGGCGACGTTGCGGCGCTACACCACCGGAGCGTCGCTCGCGTTCGACCGCAGTAATCGGCTGCCGCTCCGCATGGCTCGGGGGTTTCTGCTCGGCACCCGAACGCCCTCCATCTACGGCTGGTGGGGCACGCAGAATTGCTTCGGTCACGCGGGAGCCTTCAGCGCGCTGGGCTGGGCTGATCCTGATCACGACCTCGCCATCGCCATCGTGACGAACGGCAATCGTGGGCCTTACGACAGCCTGTTTCGCTGTGCCGCCATCGGCTCGGCCGCGCGTCGAGCGGCGGTGAGTTGACCCGCGAAGCGCAGTGCGTCATGACGTTCGTATGCGTGCGGTGCTGCTGACCGCGGTCGTCGTCTCGAGCAGCTGTCTCTGTGGCCCGACCATCACCGAGCCCGGATTCCCCGGAGAGGCGCGGGTGCTCGTCTCGGAAGGCGGCGTGCTGGTCGAGTCCGACACGCTGCGAATGGTCGGCGCGCCAGGGCAGGTGGTGACGGGTCGCTTCACCGTTCAGAACGTCGGCAACGGCCGGCTCATCATCGAAGGCGTGACCGCGACCTCGGGAGCGCTCGTTCAGCTCGACGCAACCCGGCTTCCCGGCACTGTCTTCGCGATCGGCTCCATCGCGGGCACGCTCATCGAGCGCGGCGGCGCCTTCGAGATTCCCGTCACCTACCTGCCCGATGCGAGCGGCTCCACGCAGACCTCGGTCATCGAGCTCGCGCTCGACCTGCAGAACGGCCGCAAGGAGCGACGCGCGCTCACGCTCATCGGCCGCACCTACCGAACCGACTGCGCCACCATCTCGCAGGGCGCTGACCTCGACTTTGGCCGGCTCGCCATCGGTGAGCGCGCTGACGGTCGCATCGTCGTGCGCAACGACACCAACGAGGTGCGCACGCTCGCCATCGGCGCCTACGTCTCGACGTCGAGCGCCATCACCCTCGGCTCGATGGAAGACCTCGTGCTGCAGCCGAACACGAGCCAGGCGCTCGCCGTGCACTACGCGCCCACCGAGGAGCGTCAGGAGCAGGTCACCTTCCTGCTGGAGTCTCGCGATGCCTGCGCCAGCCAGTTCGTGCGCCTGCGTGGTGAATCGGTCGCGATCGGCCTGACGTTCGACCCGACCTCCGTCGACTTCGGCGCCAGCGAGCCGCCAGCCGTGGTCGAGCGCTCCGTCATCGTGCGCAACCGCACCTCGACGGCGGCCACGCTCAGCGACCTCGAGACCGTGGGTCCCTTCTCCGTCGTCACCCCAGGTCCCTTCGTCGTGCCTGCAGCCGGAACCGGACCCGACGGCGTGTGGCGTGAAGGCGTGCTCACGCTGACGCTGCGCTTCTCGCCGAGCGCGCTGGGGCCGCGCAGTGGTCAGCTCACGGGCCGCTCGTCGTTCCTCTCGCAGGCGAGCTTCTCGCTTTCGCTGCGGGGCCTCGGTGGCTCACGGCGTCTGGTCATCGACTCGCCGCTCGAGTTCGGAAAGGTGCCGGTCTTCGCCGGAGCTCCCTCGATGGCGAGGCGCACGCTCACGCTGCGCAGCGTCGGCTCGTTACCCGTCACGCTCGCGCTCCCATACACCACGACCGGGGCGGACCTTCAGACGAGCCTGAACGAGCTCTGCGTGGGGTCACTCGATGTGGGGACCAACGCCTGCGCAGGCACCCTTCCTCCCGAGGCGCTCACTGCCTTGCCCCCTGGTGCTGTGCTCGAGCTGACCGTGTGGGCGATGCCGGCGAACCTGATGACGGCTCCCAACGGCCTCAAGTCGTGGAACCTCGCGTTCCTCTCCGATGACACCGTCAGCACCACGGCGACGGTTCGCGTGACGGCTCAGCCTGTTTCGGTGTCTCCGTGCACGTTCGGCGTGACGCCTGCGATGGTGAAGTTCCCGATGCTCGAACCGGGAGCGATGGCCGTGAGCAACGCGCCAGTGCAGGTCTGCAACCTGGCGCCTGGGGCTGCGACTGGAGAACGCTGTCTCGTTCACTCGTTTCAGCTCACGGGCGCGGGCTTCTCGGCGCCGTCGATGCCGCAGGGCGTGGTCGAGCTCGCGTCTCAGCAGTGTCTGTCGTTCGACGTCCACGCGAATGCGACGCTGCCCACAGGCCTGAAGACGGGAGCCATCACCTTCTGGGTCTCGACCCCGATGCTTCCTCGCGTGACGGTGCCACTGTCGATGGAAGTAGGCCCTTGAGCGCGCTTCACGCGCCGCGCTCGTCGTCGAGAACATCGGTGACGGCCCGCTGCAGCTCGAGCGCATCGAGCGGGTGGGGCTCAGCAGCGCCGTGCAGTTCGGTGACGAGGTCGTCGACGCTCCGGTCTTCGTCGTGCCGCAGACGCGCGCGCCGGGCGAGACGGCCGAGCTTCCCCTCACGTTCCTCGCCCCCGCCGTCGCGAGTGAGCGCGCCCAACTTCGGCTCTGGTTCTCGAGCAGCACCATCACCGAGCCAGTGCCCTTCGTCATCGACGCGAGGTGCGAGGTCGACCTCGTGCGCGACTTCGGCGGCGTGACGGTCGGCGAGTTCCTCGAGCAGCCGCTGATGCTGAAGAACCCGACCAGCAGCCCCGCCACCGTGACGCTCGGGCCGCTCGCCACGGGCACCGCGTACGACCTGCGCGGCGCTCCCGCGACGTTCTCACTCGCCGCAGGAGAGAGCCGCGTCGTCACCATTCGTTTCGCGCCGCGCTCCGAGGGGCTGTTCCGCGAGGTGCTGCCGGTGAAGGTCTCGGCGCTGTGCGACGCCGTGAACGTGAAGCTCGACGGCCTCGGTGTGGCTGAGGCGCTCCGCTCGCGAACACGACGTATCAGTTCGACGTGATGACGAACGCCGTCGTGTCGCCGCAAACCATCACGACCACGCGCGGCACCGTCGAGCTCTCGTACGAGACGCTCTGTCTGCCGTGAGGCGCGTGCCTCGAGTCAGGGTCCGTACTCCCACGTCTGCCCGTTGCGTGAGCCGACGTTCGTGTTCATGCCGCCGAACATCACGACCTTGCCGCGCATCGAGTCGAACACCATGGCGTGCCAGCGCCGCAGCGTCGGCTTCGTGCTCGGGCTGATGACGACCCACGGGGCGGTGCCGTTCCACTCGAGCGTCTCGTCCGAGATGGTCGACGACGAGATGCCGCCGAACACGATGGTGCGGCCCCGCCCAGGGTCGAACGTGGCGGCCGCTGCGTCACGCGCCGGGCTCGAGCCCGCGGCGCCCTGCATCGTCCAGCTCGTGCCATTCCACTCCCAGGTGGCCGTCTGTGACAAACCAGCGCCGAGCGAGCCGCTGAACACGACGACGCGGCCGCGCATCGAGTCGAAGGCCATCGCGTGCGCGCGCGTCGGAGGCGGCGTCATGCCCGTGAGGGCCACCTGCGTCCACGACGTACCGTTCCAGGTCCACGTGTCGCTCAGCGCGGCTCCCGAGGCGGCGCCGCCGAACAACACGACGACCTGCCGCAGCGAATCCCACGCGAGCGCGTGCTCGTAGCGCGCGGCCGGCCTGGTTCCCGTCGTCGCGACCGCGGTCCACGTGGTGCCGTCGTAGGTCCACGTGTCGAACTCCTCGCCCGACGACGTCACGCCACCGAAGAGCACCACGCGCTGACGAGCCGAGTCGTACGCCATCGCGTGCCCCGACCGCCCTGGAGGAGACGCCGTGGGGGTGACCTGGTACCAGCCGCTGCCGTCGTACTCCCACGTGTCGCCGAACCGGGTCGTGCCGTCGGAGCCGCCGAAGAGCACCACGCGCTGACGAGCCGAGTCGTAGGCCATCGCGTGCTGAAACCGCGCCACCGGGCGCGAGCCGCTCACCGAAATCTGCCGCCACCCGTAGCAACTGCCGTTGGTGCAGGGACAGGTCTCGATGACGTTCGTGTAGCCGCACACGCCCGCCGTGCAGGTCGTCGCAGGCAGTGAGGGCACCGTTCGCGTCGTCGCGCTCGAGCAGAACGCAGCGGGCGGCGTGGAGCAGGTGCTTCCACCGCACGTGCAGGTCGTTCCGTTGGTGACGAAGCCGGGGCCGCACGAGCAGGTGTAGCTACCGACGGTGTTCGTGCAGACCTCGGTCGCATTGCAGAACGCCGTGTTCGTCGCGCATTCGTCGATGTCGCTGCACGTCAGGCCGCTGCCCATGTAGCCGAAGGCGCAGAAGCACATTCGCGAGCCCGGTGTGTTCTGACAGCCCCCGCCCGGCGGAGCAGCGCACCCACCATTGTTCGTGAGGCACTCGTTGATGTCGGTGCAGGTGACGCCGTTACCCGTGAAGCCGGCCTGACAGGCGCACGTGCGCGAGCCGATGGTGTTGGTGCAGGTCGCGTTGGCGCTGCAGCCGCCGTTGTTCGTGAGGCACTCGTTGATGTCGACGCACGTCGAGCCTGACCTCGCGAAGCCACTCGCGCAGGTGATTCCGCACGTGCCGGCCGAACAGGTCGAGGCTCCGTTCGCGGTCGAAGGACAGGCCGTGCATGAGGTGCCGCACGACGACGGCGAGGTGTCAGAGACGCACTGCTGACCGCACGCATGCTGGCCCGCGGGGCACTGGCACATGCCGCCTGTCGAACAGGTCGCTCCCGTGGGGCAGTCAGCGATGAGACGACAGCCCACCATGCATCGACGCGAAAGCGGGTCGCAGTAGAGGCCGGGGCCGCAGCCGGGCCCTGTCGTGCAGTCGAGCGGAAGCACCTGGCAGGTGCCTCGGTTGCAGACTTCGCCTTGCCCGCAGGCGCGCCCACAGCCACCGCAGTGCTGAATGTTGGAGAGGGGATCGACGCAGCTGGCAGCGCACTCGATGAGGGTGCCGGCGCAGTTCGACGTCGCCGAGCCGCCAGCGGTCGCAGTGCCGCCAGCGGTCGCAGTGCCGCCAGCGGTCGCAGTGCCGCCTGCCGTTGCAGTGCCGCCAGCCGTTGCGGTGCCGCCTGCCGTTGCAGTGCCGCCTGCCGTTGCGGTGCCGCCTGCCGTTGCGGTTCCGCCAGCCGTCGCAGTGCCGCCAGCCGTCGAGCCGCCAGCCGTCGCAGTACCGCCAGCCGTTGCGGTTCCGCCAGCTGTTGCGGTTCCGCCAGCTGTTGCGGTTCCGCCAGCTGTTGCGGTTCCGCCAGCCGTTGCAGCGCCGCCCGCCGTTACCGAGCCTCCAGCCGTCGCGGAACCGCCTGCTGTCGCGGAGCCGCCTCCCGTGGTGTTGAAGACAGTGCACGTGCCGAACGAGCACACGCTTCCGAGCTGACATGGCGAGCACGCCGCGCCTGCCCGGCCGCACGCGCCATCGGTCACGCCGGCTTCACATTTTCCTGCCTGACAGCAACCGGCGCAGGTCGTTGGGCTGCACTCTTGCTGCTGAGTGACGGGGGAGCACGACGCCAGCGCCAGCAGCGCGGCAAACACAGGAACGGAGAAGGAGCGCATCGTCGGAGGCATGACACCCGAAGTCGGGCCCCACGTGAAGGATGCCGTCGCGCAAGGCTCCCACGCGCTCGGTCGACGGGCGACGACGCGCAGGCTGGTCGGGTCGGCGACCCGCGGCAATCACGCGGACTCAGTGCGCACGCGGACTCCAGTCTCGTTCTCGTTCGCTGAGAGCGCGTCTGTTCTCGTGCCGATAGGGCTGCAGCCACGGTGGGCCTGACGCTTGCTCCCGCGACGCTTTGGGAGGCGTTCACATGCTCGCGCGGGTTCGGTCGGGTGCGTTGGTCGGCATCGAGGCGGTGGTGGTCGAGGTCGAGGTCGACATGGCGCTCGGGCTGCCGTTCTTCAACGTCGTCGGGCTGCCCGATGGCGCGGTGAAAGAGAGCAAGGTGCGCGTGGTGTCGGCGCTGAAGAACTGCGGCTTCGTGCTGCCGCAGAAGCGCATCACCGTGAACCTCGCTCCGGCCGACTTGAAGAAGGAGGGCGCGACGTTCGAGCTGCCGATTGCGCTCGGCGTGCTCGCGGCCGGCGGTCTGCTCGAGCCCGACGCGCTCGAGGGCTGGCTCTTTGGTGGAGAGCTCTCGCTCGACGGCGCCGTGAAGCCGATTCGTGGCGTGCTGCCGTTGGCGCTCGCGGCGCGTGACGCGGGCTTTCGCGGCGTGTTGGTGCCGCACGCGAACGCCGCCGAGGCCGCGCTCGTCGACCGCATTCAGGTGATTCCGGTGGCGACGATTCAGGAGGCCGTCGCGCACCTCACGGGAGACGCGCCGCTCACGCCGTTTCAGCGCAACCCCAACGGCCCGCCGAAGGTGCTGCACCCGCTCGACATGGCCGACGTGCGCGGCCAGGAGGACGTGAAGGACGCGTTCGAGCTTGGCGCGGCGGGTGGGCACAACGTGCTGGTGTGCGGGCCTCCGGGCTCGGGCAAGACGATGCTCGCGCGCCGGCTGCCGACGATTCTCCCGCAGATGCGGTTCGACGAAGCGCTCGACGTCACGCGCATCTACTCGGTGCTCGGGCTCGTGCCGCAAGACGCGGCGTTGATTCACGAGCGGCCGTTTCGTGCGCCGCACCACACCATCAGCGACGCGGGGCTCGTGGGTGGTGGGCCGATGGCGAGGCCGGGCGAGCTGTCGATGGCACACCGCGGAGTGCTCTTCCTCGACGAGCTGCCCGAGTTCCGCCGGCACGTGCTCGAGGTGCTGCGACAGCCGCTCGAGGAGGGCGTGATTCGCCTCGCGCGCGCGAACCAGCACGTGAGCTACCCGTGCGAGGTGATGCTCGTGGCGGCGATGAACCCGTGCCCGTGCGGCTACTTCAACGTGCCAGAGCGCCAGTGCTCGTGCCCGCGCAGTCGGGTGCTCGACTACCACGCGCGAATCTCGGGCCCGCTGCTCGACCGCATCGACATCTCGCTGCAGTCACGGCCGGTCGAGGTGCGGTCAATGACCGAGTTGGGGCGCAAGGGCCTTCCTTCGTCGCACTATCGAAGCCGCGTCGAGGCCGCGCGGGAGCGGCAGGCGCACCGCTTCACCGACACGCCGGGCATCTTCACCAACGCGCAGATGACGCCACAGCAGCTGGCGAAGTGCTGTGTGCTCGATACGCGCGGGAAGGCGATGCTGAAGCAGGCGGTCGACCACTTCGGGCTCTCGGCGCGCGCGCATGACCGCATTCTGAAGCTGGCGAGAACGCGGGCCGATCTCGAGGGGCGCGCCGACATCGCGCAGCAGGACCTGATGTTTGCCATCAACTGTCGCGTCATCGATCGCCGCACGTGGCTCGGGTCGAGCGCACCCGAGCCGCTGGTCGAGTCACGTCGGTCGCAGGCCGCGTCGCAGCGCTGAGCCCCCAATCGAGTTGAGACTGCGGAGCGGCGCAGCTCCGCATGCCGTTCCAGGACGGCCGGCTGACGCGTGTCGTGTGGTGTTCCGGTCACAGTCCGTCGAACATCAATGTCATGTCGCCGAAATTCAGATTCGTGTGTGCAGTTCTGTCGCTCGTGCATCAGCAGGTGCTGGCTGACGGCATTCCCCAGGCCTTGACCTACGTAGGCACGCTTCAAACGGGAGCTGGGTCGCCAGTCACGACTCAACAGTCAGTTCAGCTCACCCTTTGGAACGACGCATTCGCCAACGCAGCGGCCAATCTCAAGTGCACGACTCCTGCACAGAACATTGTTCCCGATGAAGCAGGGCGATTTCGGCTGACGCTCGACGCGACCTGCGTTGAGGCCGTCGCGAGCTCAGCCAACCTCTGGGTTCAGCTCCAGGTCGGAGGGGTGCTGTTGTCGCGAACGAGGCTCGGGGCGGTTCCATATGCCGTCGAGGCAGCGAAGAGCGGTCGTCTCGTGGTCAGTGCCAACAACAAGCGAATCAGTTTCGGTGGTCTGTTCTGCGGCGCGACGGCTTCTTCAACTGGAGCACTCGGCTCCGGAGCCGATACCGGCTACCTCGCCGCCAAGGCGCTCTGCGAGCGGGTGAGTGGGTGCTCAAGCAGCGCGCACATGTGCAATGGCGAAGAGGCCATCAACAGTCACCTTCTCGGAATCACATTGCCACAAGGGTGGGTTCGCCACGGTGCCTACCTTGCTCCAACTGACGATGTGCCAGTGACACGAGCAGTTCGCACGACGTGCGGCGGCTTCAAGATCGGTAGCACAACCCTCAATGGCGCGAGCTTCTTCGGTGCGACCTGGGATCCAGTCGCCGAGGACCTTGGAGCGGCAGCCTGTTCAATCCAGCAGCCAGTGCTCTGCTGCGACTGACGCTGCTGCGTTTGATCACCAGCGTCGAGGAGGGCGACGGCGGCCTTCACGTCCAGCAGGTGGATGCTGACCTCCCGACGACGGGGCCTGTCCCTTGAATGAGACCTCTGGACCGCGCGGACCACGCGCCTGTTGTGGCGCTCCGTTGTTCGGCCGCTGATCATTCCGACCACGACCGTTCTGATCACGCCGCCCATCGTTCTGCTGTGAGCGCCCGTTGTTGTTCGCTCCCGCTTGCTGTTGCGGAGGTCGATCGCGGCGGTCGGTCTGCTGCGGGCGCCCGTTGTCGTTCGCCGGCTGGCCGCCAGAAGTGTGCTGTTGCGGAGGTCGCCCATCACGGCGGTTCTGCCCGTCGCGTCGCCCCTGGTTGTTCATCCCGTTGTTCACGGGAGCACCCGGTTGCTGCCCACGCCCGTCGCGGTTCGTCGGAGCTCCGCCGCTGGTGGCCTGATGCCCGCTGTTCGCTGGATGCCCGGCGTGTGGAGCCGTCTGCTGAGGTCGCCCGTCACGACGGTTCTGCCCCTCGTTCCTCGGAGCGCCCGGCTGCTGTGGACGCCCGTCGCGTCGCGGCTCGTTGTTGGCTGGACGCCCGCCATGCACAGCAGCCCCCGCTTGCTGGGGAGCGCCGCGCACTTCGACCTGCGGCCCACGCCCGTTCTGATCACGCCGCTGATCAGGCCCTCGCCCACCACGCCCGTTCCGCTGCTGCTGCGGCGGAGGCTTCGGAACGAACTTGCCGGTCGGCACAAACCCCGCGCTCAACTCCCGCCGCGTGTACGCGCGCCAGATCTCATCAGGGTCGCCCGCGTGCTTCGCCACCTCGGGGTTCACCGCCGAGAAGAACCGAATCAGGTTCCCCAAATCGCGACGGAAGAACTGCTCCGACCGCGAGTTTCGCGCAGCCGTCACCACCTGCGGGAAGTCGATGATCACCGGCCCATCGACGCCGATGAGAATGTTGAACTCCGACAGGTCTCCGTGAATCAGATCGGCGGTGAGCATCTTGATGACCTCGCCGCGCAGGTGCTCGTACATCGGCATCGCCTGCTCGGGCGTCACGCCCACCTCGACGAGCCGCGGAGCGACGCGCCCTTCGTGATCCCCGATGACCTCCATCAGCAACACGCCGTCGTAGAAGAGCACCGGCTTCGGCACGCGCACGCCCGCCGCGACGAGCGCATACATCGCGTCGGCCTCGGCCGACTTCCACGCCTCTTCCGCTGCGCGTTTTCCGAACGCCGTGCGGTTGTCCATCGCGCGCTGGGTGCGCGTGTTCCGAACCTGCCGGCCTTCGAGATACCCGGAGTCGTTCTTGAAGCTGCGAAACTCGCGCTCCTTGTACAGCTTGGCGGCGACCGGTTCTCCGCGGTGGCTGACGAGCCAGACCTCGGCCTCCTTGCCCGTCTTCAGCTGCTGGAAAACCTCGTCGATGATGCCTTCGTCCAACAGGTGCTGCAGCTTCTCCATCACGACCTCGAATGCCGGTGTGTCAGGTCCTGCCCGTCACGAGCGATGAGCGCCGATACCACTCTCACAGGCAGGACACGACCTCGACGGCATAGCTGATGGTAGTGGCCAGCCCCGGCGCGGTGACGGTCACCTGGTACGTCTTGCCGGCCTGCGTGGTCCACCCCATCGGGTTGAAGCGAATCGCGTAGCGACTGCCGTAGTTGTCTCCGAGCTGGGTGACGGTGACGGGCTTCGCGGCGCCGCCCTCGGTGACGGTCACGCTCGCGCCCACGAGGCTGAACGCGGCCGAGTAGGTCTGCACGGTCCACCCCGTGGTGTCGACCGACGGGTTGCCCGGAATCGCGATGGCCTCGAGCGGCACGGGCCCCGGCGGAGGCCACGCCATGAACGACTTCGTCGCCGTGCCCGAGCCGCCGATGACGTGATGACAGCTGCCGCCCGTGGTGCCGCCGATGCCGATGGGCCCGAGCTGATTCGAGAGGAACCAGCGCCGATGGCCAATCGTCGTCGCGTTGCCGTAGTCAGACATGTACATGTCGATGCAGCGCACCGCGCGCGTGGAGCAGATGTTCGACCGCCCCGCCGCCGTCGCGCCGTTCATCGAGTAGCAGCTCCAGCTCGCGGGCGGTGCGTGGCTGAGCTGGTTGTTCGCGTCCATCATCAGCGCGCACTCTTGCGCGACCTGGGTCTTCGTCGCGTCGAGCGTGACGGCGGGCAGGTCGGCGATGAAGCGGTACAGATTGATCAGCTTGAGCGCGTTGTTCTTGCCGACGTCATTCAGCGCTCCCGCGGCGCAGGGCATCACGGTGCCTGACCAGGTGCCTTCGCTGAGGTCCATTCGGTCGCAGCGCCAGCGTCGACACACCTGCTCGGCCCGCGTGCCGCCCGTCATCGAACAGGGGCCCGAGATGACCGCGCCTCCGCCCGAGCCACCGCCGCTCGCGGCTCCACCGGCCGACGCGACACCGCCACCCAAGGCGACGCCACCGGCCGACGAGCTCCCGCCCGCAGCCGAGCCTCCAGCTGCGTCACCGCCGGCGCTGGCCTCACCGCCACCCGCGGCGACACCACCATCATCCATCGGAGGCGGGCCCAGGTCGGTCACCGCGCCTGTGCACGCCGAGAGCAGAAGACCGAGAGTCGCGAGTTGGTGCCGCATCGCGCGCGAGTGTGCGGTCACGGCCATGCTCCTGCAACGGGTGCAGGTGTCGCAGCATGTCGGACTCGACGGCCGTGCGGCTGCGCACCCTGTGCAGCCCCTTGCACACCACGCCGCTGGCTCTCGGGGCAGAGGCCTGGCGCGAGTCCTGCTTTGGGCACCCGACATGTTCACGCTCCTCATGACCGCCGTTCTCGCCACCGCCCCTTCCGAGCCGCCGGTTCAGGCCGACTCCGTTCACTCGGCGCGGCTCCTCGACACCCGGCTCATCGAGCTCGATGATCAGCTTCAAGCGCTCGACCGCACCCCGCCGGGTCTCATCGCCCTCGGCGTCACTGGCGCCGCCGTCGCTGTGGTCCCTACCGTCACGATGGGCTTTGGGCTTCTCCTGGCGCTGGTCGTTGGAGGCCTCACGGCGCTCGGCAACTTCGAGGCAGGCATCGCGTTTGGCGCGGGTGTGCTGATGACGCTCGTGAACGCCTTCCCAGCGTGGTTCTGGGTCGTCGGCAGTTTCGGCGTGGTGCTGGGCGCCTCGGCACTCATCGCCAACGCCTCGCTCCAGAAGGCTCGCCAGCCGGAGCGTGAGGCGCTCAAGCACGAGCGCGACCGCCTCCTCCGCGACGCGACCACGCCGACTTCGATGACCACGCTCCTCGAGTTCTGAGATGGGAGCGATGAGCGAGAGCAGCGTCCAGCTCGCCTGCGCGTGGTCTGAACGCAGCTGCTCAACGGTCCAGCGACGCGTCACTGGTGCAGGCGTCGCAGCATCGCAGTCTCGAGCTGCTGGCAGGACTCGATGCGCACGGAGAGGTCGACCTCGAGGAAGCGCTTGTTCTCGCGCGGTGCGCCGAAGATGACGGGCTGCACCTGGTTGTCGCCCTCGATGTACCAACCCGCCTGGTCCCGGTCGTGTCCGTGCACGACGACGCGCAGGCGATGACCGAGCTCGTCGCTGATCCGCTCCAGCATCGAGGCCGCGATGGGGGCGCTCTGGCCGTAGCTCCACAAGAGCTCGTGCACCGCGCGAAAACGCTCGTTCTGGTCCTTCGTCGGAGGCAGCACGCCTTCGAGCAGCGACAGCGACGTGAGCGCGTCACCGGGCACGCCGTGAGACAGCAACAGGCCACACGGCGCGACCAGCACGAGCAGCCCGTTCGAGAAGAGCGACCGCATGCGCTCGAGCTGTGAAGCCGACAGCCGCACCTCGAGCGCCTCGACTTCATCGGGGTGGAACTTGCTCGTGTGCGGAAAGCCGAGGTGCCCGACGTCGTGATTGCCGAGTACCACGTGCACGCGGTGTGGCTGCCGCTGCTTCAGCTCGAAGAGCCGGTCGATGAGCGCGGGGCTCTCGTCGTCATAGTCGTAGAGGTCTGGCATCTGCTGCCGAGCGCGGTCGTCGGGGCCGTGCACGAGGTCGCCCAGCAACGCCCAGTGCAGGTCGTCGCCCGCGCGCCACGCTGCCTCGGCCCTCGCCTCGAGCGCGAGGAAGTCCTCGAGGTTTCCGTGCAGGTCGGTGCTGACGAGCAGCGTGCCGCGGTCGGGCAGAACGAGGGAGCGCTTCGTCACGCGCGCGAGGTTACTCGTGCTGCGCTCGGCACACCCCTCGCAACCTCCGTCACCCATGACGCGTGGTGTGGATGACAGGACACAGGTTCAAGCAGTCACGCTTCGGGCCGAGGCGGAGTTGCTCAAGTCGTGGGTGGCGCATCGCGAGGCCGCGGCGCAGCGAAGACGGGATGGCCCGCTGGCAGCGGTGAGGCATCGGCTGCAGCTGCTCGAACGCGCGGTGCCGAGGCTCGAGCTCGAGGTGGCCTCTCTCGAGAAGCAGCAGGCGAAACCGCCGCCAGGGCTTCGGCTGTCGTTCGTGTCGGGGCTGCTGCGCGGCGTTGGGCTCACGTTCGCGGCGCTCATCTGGGTCGTCGGTGTGGTGGCCCTCGACCCCACCGCGCACGTCGACGCGCCGGTACGGGTGATGGCCGTGCTCGGCGCAGTCGTGTCGATCATCCTTGCGCGGGTCGCACGAGAGGCACGGTCATGAGCAGCCCCGACCTCACCACCCTCGAGCACGAGGTCGCCGAGCTGCGGCGCCGCTTCAAGCACGAGCGGCCCACCACTGACGTCGACCCCGAACGGCAGACGTTGCTCGAGCGCACGCGCTCCTTGAACGAGCAGCAGCAGGCCCTCATCAAGCGTCGCGACACGCTCGAGAGCGAGCTCCGCCGGGCTCGTGGCGGTGACGTGAACCGTCGCGTCGTCTTCACTGCGCTCGGTGGGCTCTCTGGTGTCGCGCTCGCGTTGCTCGGCGGCAGTCTCACCATCGAGGCGATCGCGCTCGCCACCGTCGAGTTATCGCCGCTCGCGGGCGTCCTGCTCCTCGTCGCCATCGCGCCGGCTCCGCTGTTGCTCCGTCTGCGCTGAGCTCGGAGCGACTCCCCGGCCGTGCGCTGAACTTCGAAAGAGCGTCCACTCCGAGCGCCCACGTCTCGTGGAGCGACGGGCACGAACAGGCTGCCACGGGTCACGCGCTACTCGTGCGGCAGCCGCTCCCGCACCACGCCTGGAACCCCAGTGACGACGGCTCCAGCGGGCACGTCGTGAAGCACCACCGCGTTCGCCCCGATGATGGCTCCAGCGCCAATGCGAATGGGCCCCAGAATGCGTGCGCCTGCGCCCACCATCACGTCATCTTCGATGACGGGGTAGCCGTTGTCCTTCGCGGTGCCGACGGTGTTGCTGCCCATGAAGCGCACGCGCGCGCCGACCTTCGCGTCACCGCCGATGACGACCGCCATCGGGTGAATGAAGTTCACGCCGTCTCCGAGCGTGACCTCATTGCCAATCTCGGTGCCGTACACCGCGGTCGAGAGGCGCCGCAGCACGTGGTTCACCAGCGGAACCCTTGCCGACCGCGCGCTCGTGCGCAGGCGCTGAATCACCAGCAGCTGAAACCCATCGGTGCCCAGCACGCGCCGCTTCGAGACCGGGTGCGTGTACGAACGCGCCAGCTCGCGCGCATCGACCAACAGCTGTGCCACCAGACGTCGACTCACGCTGGTGCAAGTACCTCGCGCGCGCGTGTAGTGGCAATGAAACCGCGTGCGTGTTCGCCACCGAAGGGGCAAGGTGCCCGCGATGGCTTTCTCGAAAGACGTGTTGGCGTTCGATCGCCCGGCCGAAGTCACCCGCATCTCCACCTGGTTCAAGGCGAGCGTGATGGGAACGCTCAAGAAACGAGGCGTCGTCATCGGCCTGTCGGGCGGCATCGACAGCTCGGTCTGCGCCGCGCTCGCCGTGAAGGCGCTGGGGCCCGACAAGGTCTTCGGCATCTTCATGCCCGAGCACCACTCGGCCGGTGAGTCGCTCGAGCTCGGCCAGCTGCTGGCGAAGTCGCTCGGCATTCAGGCCATCACCGAGAGCATCGCGCCCGCCCTCGAAGGCGCCGGCTGCTACGCCCGCCAGGACGAGGCGATTCGTGCGGTGTTCCCCGAGTACGGCACGGGCTGGAAGAGCAAGATCACGCTGCCCTCCATCGTCGACTCCGACCGCTTGAACGTCTTTCAGCTCACGGTGCAGTCACCGACCGGAGAGCTGAAGACCGCGCGCATGCCGCTGACGTCGTACCTGCAGCTGGTCGCGGCGACGAACTACAAGCAGCGCGTGCGCAAGATGGTCGAGTACTACCACGCCGACCGCCTCAACTTCGCCGTGGTGGGGACGCCGAACCGGCTCGAGTACGACCAGGGCTTCTTCGTGAAGCAGGGCGACGGCACCGCCGACATCAAGCCCATCGCGCACCTCTACAAGACGCAGGTGTACGCGCTCGCCGAGACGCTGGGCGTGCCCGAAGACATTCGCCGCCGCCCGCCGACGACCGACACGTACTCGCTGCCGCAGACGCAGGAGGAGTTCTACTTCGCGCTCCCCTACGACCGCATGGACCTGTGCCTGTGGGCCGTGAACCACCAGGTGCCCGCAGCCGAGGTCGCGCCGGTGCTGAACCTGTCGGCCGAGCAGGTCGAGCGCGTGTTCAAGGACATCGCCTCGAAGCGCCGCGCCACGCGCTACGGCCACCTGCCGCCCATTCTCGTCGAGCCGATCTTCCACGAGACGCACGAGCTCTGAACCAGCAGCGCTCCGCTTCTTCCTTCCGGGGGAAACACACCATGACGACGTTCGCTCCACCGCCCGCCCTGCATCGGCTCGCGACGCCGCTGCTCCACGACTTTCTCGAGAACACCGCCGCCCGCCTGCCCGACAAGGTCGCGCTCGTCTGCAAGGGCGTGCGGGTCACCTACGGAGAGCTCGACCGTCAGGCCAACGCCATCGCGCACGCGCTCATCGAGTCGGGCGTCGAGCGCAGTGACCGCGTCGTCGTGTTCGCCGACAACACCGTCGAGACCGTCGTCTCGTTCTGGGCGGTGCTGAAGGCCAACGCCATCGTGAGCATCATCAACCCGCTCACGAAGCACGACAAACTCACCTACTACTTGAACGACTGCCGCGCGAAGGTGCTGCTCACCGACATGCACCTGGCGTCGGTGTTCACGCAGAGCGCGCCCAACACGCCGCACCTCGTGCGCACCATCGTGAGCGGAGCCTTCGATGCTTCGAAGCTGACCGCCGTGAAGAACCCCGAGGCGTGGTCGAGCGCGTTGGCTCGAGGGAGCGACGCGGCCGAGGCGCAGAAACACTTTGGGCACGTGAAGGGCGGGCCTCCGGGGCGGCGCTGCATCGACAACGACCTCGCGGCCATCATCTACACCTCGGGCAGCACGGGTGACCCGAAGGGCGTGATGCTGACCCACCGCAACATGCTCACCGCGGGCACCAGCATCTCGACGTACCTCGAGATGAAGGAGCACGACGTGGTGCTCGGCGTGCTGCCGCTCGCGTTCGACTACGGCCTGTACCAGCTCATCATGACGTTCCGCGTGGGCGGGCGGCTCGTGCTCGAGCGCAGCTTCGCGTTCCCCGCGCAGGTGCTGAAGGTGATGGTCGACGAGAAGGTCACCGGCTTCCCCGGCGTGCCCACCATCTACGCGGTGCTCGCTGAGATGAAGCAGCTGAAGGACTTCGACCTCTCGGCCATCTCGTTCGTGACGAACACCGCGGCCGCGCTGCCGGTGAAGCACATCACCATGCTGCGTGACCTCTTCCCGCAGGCGCGCATCTATTCGATGTACGGCCTCACCGAGTGCAAGCGCTGCACGTACCTTCCTCCGAAGGACATCGACCGCAAGCCCACCAGCGTCGGCCTCGCGATTCCCGACACCGAGCTGTGGATCGTCGACGAGAACGACAACAAGGTCGGTCCGAACGTCGTCGGCCAGCTCGTCATTCGTGGCGCCACGGTGATGAAGGGCTACTGGGAAAAGCCGCAGGCGACGGCCGAGAAGCTCAAGCCCGGCCCGGTGCCCGGCGAGTTCGTGCTCTACACCGGCGACCTCTGCCGCCTCGACGAAGAGGGCTACCTCTATTTCGTCGGCCGCAGCGACGACATCATCAAGTCGCGCGGTGAGAAGGTGGCTCCCAAAGAAGTCGAAGGCGCCATCATGAACATCCCCGGCGTGAAGGAAGCCGCGGTGGTGGGCGTGCCTGACGAGATTCTGGGCCAGGCGGTGAAGGCCTTCGTCGTGCTCGAGCAGGGCGTGACGATGACCGAGAAGGACATCATGAAGGAGTGCCAGAAGCGGCTCGAGAACTTCATGGTGCCCAAGCTGGTCGCCTTCCTCGACGAGCTGCCGAAGACGACGACGGGCAAGATCAAGAAGACGGGGCTCGCCGAGCGATGAGTGAGGCCCAGCCCGACGTTCGTGAGGTGTACCAGCGCGGGAAGTTTCCCTTCATGGGGCTCGAGCTGCTGGTGGCTCCCGGCGCGTTGATTCCAAGGCCCGAGACCGAGCTGCTCGGTCGTGAAGCCGTCGCGCTGGTGAAGGCGGCGGGCGCTGCTCCCATCGTCATCGACGTCTGCTGCGGCTCGGGAAACCTGGGCTGCGCCATCGCCCACCACGTGCCGGCTGCGAAGGTGTTCGCGAGCGACTTGACCGACGGCTGCTTCGACTTGTCGAAGAAGA
This sequence comes from Myxococcaceae bacterium, assembly GCA_040275325.1. GTDB lineage: Bacteria > Myxococcota > Myxococcia > Myxococcales > Myxococcaceae > Xiheimicrobium. The sequence goes on from JBEOKA010000122.1 coordinate 28,338, forward strand.
ACGTGCAGCACCTCGGCCTCTCGGAGCGCGTGCGCGTGTTTCAAGGCGACCTGCTCGCGCCCATCGCGGCCGTCGTGGAGCCGCTCTCGGTCGACGTCATCGTCTGCAACCCGCCGTACATCTCGACGGGCCGGCTCGCGGCCGACCGCGCCACGCTGCTCGACAACGAACCGCGTGAAGCGTTCGACGGCGGCCCGTACGGTCTGTCGATTCACCAACGCGTCATCAAAGACGCGCTCGCGCTGCTCAAGCCGAAAGGCCACCTGTTGTTCGAGTTCGGCCTCGGGCAGGAGAAGCAGATGACCGCGCTCTTCACGCGCTCGAAGGCGTACGAGAACGTGCGGTTCGCCAACAACGACTCCGGCGCACCCCGCGTCGTCGTCGCCACGAAGCTCTGAACGAACACCCCCGGAGACATCACGTGTCAGACATCAAAGAGAAGGTCAGGCAGTTCATCATCTCGAACTTCTACGTGGCCGACCCTGCGTCACTCAAAGACGACGCCTCGCTGCTCGACGCCGGCATCGTCGACTCCACGGGCGTGCTCGAGGTCATCACCTTCATCGAGGGCGAGTTCGGCATCACCGTCGACGACGCCGAGATGGTTCCCGAGAACCTCGACGCGGTGAACCACATCGTCGCTTTCGTGCAGAAGAAGAAGGGCTGAGCGCCACGCCATGTGCGGCATCGCCGGCATCCTGAACCTCTCGGCCACCACGCCGCCGTCGCGAGACGCGCTGGAGTTCATGGCCGGCGCCCTCGAGCACCGCGGCCCTGACGAGTTCGGGCTGTACCTCGACCGTCACTGCGGGCTCGCGCACTCGCGCTTGTCCATCATCGACCTCTCGACGGGCCAGCAGCCGCTCTCGAACGAAGACGGCACGGTGTGGATCTCGTTCAACGGAGAGATCTTCAACTACGTCGAGCTTCGCGCCGAGCTCGAGGCGCTGGGCCACCGGTTTCGCACGAAGAGCGACACCGAAGTCATCGTGCACGCGTGGGAAGCGTGGGGTGAAGCGGCGTTCGAGCGCATGAACGGGCAGTGGGCCGTCGCGCTGTGGGACGAGAAGACGCGCACGTTCGTGCTGACCCGTGACCGCGTCGGCGTGCGGCCGCTCTTCATGCTCGAGCACGAAGGCCGGCTCTTCTTCGCGAGCGAGGTGAAGTCGTTGTTCGCGGGCGCTCCGACGTTCTCGCGCGAACTCGACCCGGTCGGCCTCGACGAGACCTTCACGTTCTGGACGGTGGTGCCCCCGCAGTCGGTGTTCAAGGGCGTGCGCGAGCTCGAGCCCGGGCACGTGGCCGTGTGGCGTGACGGAAAGTTCGTGCACGACGTCGCGTACTGGTTGGCGAAGTATCCCGTCGGCGTGGAGCACCGGTTCAACGGCACGCTCGAAGACGCGACGCGGGCACTGTCAGACGCGCTCGAGAACGCGACGAAGCTGCGCATGGTGCGCGCCGATGTTCCCGTCGGCAGCTACTTGTCGGGAGGCCTCGACAGCTCGCTCGTCGCCGCCATGGCCAGCCGCGCGAAGCCGTCGGGCTTCAAGACGTTCTCGCTGCGCTTCGCCGACGCCGAGTACGACGAGACGCCGTATCAACGCGCGATGGTGCAGCGCCTGGGCACCGAGCACGCCGAGGTCGTCGTCTCGCGCAGAGACATCGCCGACGTCTTCCCGAAGGTGATTCGCCACACCGAGCGGCCGATTCTGCGCACCGCTCCCGCGCCGTTGTTCCTGCTCTCGAAGCTGGTGCACGACTCGGGCATCAAGGTGGTGCTCACAGGTGAAGGCTCTGACGAGATGCTCGCGGGCTACGACCTGTTCCGTGAGGCGCGCGTGCGGCGGTTCTGGGCGCGGCAGCCCGACTCGAAGTGGCGGCACAAGCTGCTCGAGCGGCTCTACCCGTACCTGACGCGTTCTCCCGTCTCGCAGCAGGCGCTCACGCGGCAGTTCTTCGGCCGTGGGCTCGAGCGCGCGAAGTTGCCGGGCTTCTCACACGAGACGCGGTGGAACGGCACGGCGGCGTTGAAACGGCTGTTCGCTCCTGACGTGACGGCGGCGCTCTCGGGCTTCGACGCGCGGGGGAAGTTGCTGGCGTCGCTGCCCGAAGACTTCGCGAAGTGGAACTTCCTCGCGCAGGACCAGTACCTCGAGGTGCGCACGCTGCTCTCGGGCTACCTGCTCTCGTCGCAGGGCGACCGCATGTTGATGGGCAACAGCGTCGAAGGGCGCTTCCCGTTCCTCGACCGCGAGGTGATGGCGCTCGCGAACAGCCTGCCCGCTTCGTACAAGTTGAAGGCGCTCGACGAGAAACACGTGCTCAAGCGCGTGGCCCGCGGCCTGGTGACCGACGAGATTCTCAAGCGGCCCAAGCAGCCGTACCGCGCGCCTGATGCCTTGAGCTTCATCGGCACCGAGCGGCCCGCGTGGGTCGACGAGTGCATGAGCGAGGCGGCGTTGAAAGCGTCGGGCGTGTTCGCGCCTGCGCCCGTCGGAGCGCTCTGGAAGAAGTGCCTCACGCGCTCGAATGACGAGCAGTTCTCGAACACCGACAACATGGCGGTGGTGGGCATTCTCTCGGCGCAGCTCGTTCATCAGCAGTTGGTGCGCGAGACGCCGTCGACGAAGCGGCCGCCGCTCAAGACCGTCGTCGTGAAGCGCTGAGCCATCGGCCGGGTGTTCGGCAGGTCTCGATGTTCGACACCACGACCTCGCGCACGTGGAGCAGCGCGTCTTCATCGCTGTGGTCGTCGAGGGCGCACAGCGACAGCCGTTCGAGGTGCTCGAGCTGCTCGATGGGGCGAAGACTCGCGCGTCGCACGACGCCCTGGCCGAGCGTGAGTGAGGTGAGGTTGGCGCAGCGCTCGAGGCCGTCGAGCGAGGTGATGCAGCAGTGCTCGCCGAAGTGCCACCAGTCGTCGAACACCCAGCGATAGACGTCGCGGTCTCCGTCGAGCGTGAGGGTCGTGAGCTTCAGAAGCTCGTCATCGTGCAGCGGGCGCTGGAGCAACCACGCTTCGGCGTCGGGGTTGTGCGTTCCCGACGGCCAGTCGTTCCACGCGCGCGCCAACTCCGGCGGGAGTACCGAGCCGACCCAGTTCCACGACTGGCGGCGACGGCTTTCGACCTCGTCGAGCAAGGCCAGTCTCAGCATCGGCTGCATGCGGTCAGGGACAGTAGCGCGGGTCGAGCGCGTCACCGGCTCCGACCGACTCTGCCGTGCGGAAGTACGAGGTGCGCAGCCGCTCGGGTGCGTTCGCTGCGGCGTCGACCAGCACCGACGTGAACTGGGAGGCGTGCGTTCGCATGACGTCAGAGAGCCGGTGCCAGCTTCCACCCGAGAACGACCACGTGGCCTCTCCGCCAGCCGGAGGACTGAAGCCAACGGCCACCGGATTCATCGGCGTCTCGACGGTGAGAATTGAGGACACCAGCAACACCCGTGAGCGGGGAATCGCAGCGCTGTCGGCTGCGACGAGCGCGACCGCTGAAGCGGCGCGATGCTCTCCGTGACAGGTGCCACCGTGGAGTGGATCGAACGTCACGACGAGGTCGACGCGCTCCGTTCGCATCACGCGCGCGACCCGCTCGACGAGCGCCGACTCGCTGCCTGCTTCCGCAACCCACACATCACGCGCCTGCTGCGCCGTCGATGACGCGTTCGCGAGCGTCTCCTGCACGAGGCCCGCGTCGAACAGCCGCGCCGAGGCCTGCATCTCGAGCGTGCGCACGGCGCCGAGGTTCGGGAAGCAGCCGCTCGACAGGCCGCAGCTGCCACCTTCGCCGCGCGTCAAGACGAGGAACACACACCGCGTTCGGGTGCACCAGTCGCTCATCAGCGGAGCCACCATGCTCTCGTCATCGGGATGCGCGCCGACCCACAAGACGACTCCGGCATCGAGCGTGAGCGCGGGCAACGAGCCGTCTGGCGTGAAGGCTCCAGCGTCGACTTCTCCCGCGTCGCGAAGCTGACAGCCCTGACACGTCGTCGCGGGGGTTCCACACCCGACGCACAGCAGCGCTGCCAGAACGGCTGAGACCCATTGCATGAGTGTTCGACACGCTGCTCGGGTGAAAACGGAAAGTCACGCTTCGGCCCGGTCGCTATGAAGCCGGGCCATGAACGCAGCTGACGAGGTCGTGCTCAGGCTCGGCGACGTGATGAGGCATCAGTGGCTCGACCAGGCATGGCTCGCCTCGACGATTCACGAACTCGCGCAGAGCTGTCCTCCCCACGACGAGCGCGTGCTGGCCTCGTGGTGCCAGTTCGTCGACGCCACGCAGGTGTGGGAGCGCGTGCAGGGCGCTCCACCCGAGCGGCTGTTGGCGGCGGCGCTGAAGGCCCGCGCGGCGCCAGTCGCCGAAGATCGCGCCGAACGCCTGCGAACGACCCTCGACGCCCTGATGTTCGAGCTGCTGCTCTCGCGCCCCGAGTTGGTGTCGACGATTCCAGAAGCGGAGCGGCCGACCTGGAAGAAGCGGCTCGATGACGCGGGCGCGTCGTTGCCGGCGTTCACCGGGTGGACCAACCCGTGGGACGTGAAGCGGCCGAAGCGGGCGGCGCTGAAGGTCGAGGTGCCCGAGCTGCCCGAGGTGATGCACGCCGAGCCGGTGAAGGTGAAAGACGTCGCCGAGCGCGATGAGGACTTTCTCTTCGAGTGGCGGTCGCGCTCCTTTCGCGCGGCGTACCTGTTGCTCGACGTCGGAGACACGAGCGCGCTGAAGGTCTGGAGCGGGCTCGATCCCACGAGCGTGTACTTCGATGAAGAGACGCTCTCGCTGCTCGCGATTCGGTTCGGTGTCGCGGGCCTGGGGAAGACGCTCGAGGTGGTGAAGACGAACCCGTCGCTCCTTCCGGCGCTCGCGCCGTTCGAGTCGGTGCGTGTGGCGCCGGTCATGGCTCAGGCGTTCGATGCTCCGCGAGCGACGCTTCAGCAGACGGCGCGCACGTGGCTCTCCCGGTTCGGTGAAGTCGCGGTCGCCGGGCTCGTGCCGCTCTCACTCACGGGAACGAAGGCGGCGCTGGAGCCGCTTGGCGCGCTCCGGTTCATCAAGCGCATGGCGCCCGACGGGTGGACGAAGGGGCTCTCGCACTTCACCGACGACGTGAAGGAGCGGGTCGCCGAGCTGCTCGACGGTGGCGCGGTGCTGCCGGCGCGTCGGCCGTCGCTGCCCGAGTGGCTCGTGCCGTCGAGTCTTCCGCGGCCCGTCGCAGGCGACACGGCGCTGCAGGGTGAATCTCTCGAGGCTTTCGTTCAGTTGCTCAAGGTGACGCCGCTCGATGGCGCGCCGTGGGTCGATGACGCACGCGCGAAGTACCGTACCGACTCACTCGCTGCCATGAGCCGCGCGCTGCTCGAGGCGTGGTTGCGAGCGGGGGCTCCGCCGAAGGAGCGGTGGATGTTGCAGGCGTGCGCGCACTTCGGTGACGACGCGACGGCGCAATCGCTCGCGAGTCAGGCGGCGGCGCTCGCTCCCAAGGGGTTGTCGTCGCGCGCGCAGGAGATGGCCGAGGTGCTGGGCGCGATGCGCAGCCGGGCGAGCTTGTCGGCGCTGCACCAGCTGATTCGAAAGGTGCGCTCGAAGGCGTTTCGCGCGCGGGCCGAGCTCATCTTCACCTCGACGGCCGAGAAGATGGGCTTCACCGCCGACGAGCTGGCCGAGCGATTGGTGCCTGACTTCGGCCTACGCCCCGATGGACGGCTGCCGACCGACGAGCCCGTCTTCATCGAGTGGAGCGCGGGCAAGGTGCGGTTCGTCGACGGCGACGGAGCAGTGGTGAAGGCGCTGCCCGAGACGGGAGACCCGGAGCTCGACGAAGAGCTCGCGGGTCTGAAGAAGCGCGCTGGCTCGGTGCTGAAGGAGATCGTCGAGCGCCTCGAGCGAAGAATGTCGGGCCAGCGCCGCATGAAGCTCGAGCACTTCACCGAGACGTACGCGATGCATGGGCTTGCTTCGCTCGTCGCGCGGCGGGTGCTGTGGGGCCAGTGGAGCGGCGCGACGCTGAAGCGCGTGTTCCGGCTCGAGGGCGCTGCTCCGGTCGACGAGCAGCAGCAGCCGGTCGCGATGACGGCCGAGCTCGAGATCGGCGTCGTTCACCCGCTCCAGCTGAGCGCCGAGGTGCGCGACGCGTGGACGAAGGTGATGCGCGACGAGGCGTTTCCGCAGCTCGGGCGAAAGACCCAGCGCTTCGCCGACGTGCAGGCGTTGTCGAAAGTGCTGCACCAGTGGGTCGACACGTCGGTCGCGTCGGGCCGAATCATGGGGCTCGAGAAGCGTGATTGGGTGCGCGGCGCGCAGGTCGATGGCGGCTGCTACGTCGACGTGAAGCGCGAGACGCCGTCGGTGTCGGTGCGGGTCGAGTTCGAGCCGGGCATCTACCTCGGTGACCCGACGATGAACCCGCAGCAGCGCATCAGGCTCGTGCAGGTCGAGCAGCGCGGGCCTGCTTCCGAGGTCGAGTGGAGTGACCTGGCGGAAGACCTCGACCGCGCATTCTCGGGCAAGTCACGCTGACTTTCTCTTCTCCGGGAAGAATCCCGGAGAGGAGAACTCAGCGCCCATCTGAGAAGAGTCGCCAGTTGGTTTGCAGGTGTTTGGTCACCGTCGCGATGGCGCCGCCGGTCGTGAAGATGTGGTTCGTGCCCGACAGCCGAACGTGCACGTACGACGGCTTCTCGAGCTTCATCGCGAGCCCCGCGTTGATGCGGTCGAAGAAGATCTCCCGCAGCTTGCTCTTCGCCGTGATGACGAGCACCGGCCGGTCGGCCTCGAGCCACTGCTTCCACGCGACCGACAGCGGCAGGTTCGTCACCGACGGCAGCCCCGAGCGGCTCATCACGAAATCGAGAATCGCCTTTCTCGGAATCGGCACGAAGCGCGAGTACTTCCCCTCGGCGGTGAGCAGGCGCATCCACCCCCAGTAGTTGAACGCCTGCTTCGGCACCGCGCGCGTGACGACGGCCTTGAGCACGTCCTCCATGGGCAGCTTCACCGTCAGCGCCTGATCGAGGAGCGAGAGCGCGAGGCCCTTCTTCTCGGGCAGCTGCTGACGCACCCACGGCCGCAGCCGAAGCGGCTGCACGGTGCCATCGGCTGCCTTCGGCTCGGTCACGTACATCTCGGGCTCGAGCAGAATGAGGCCCTTCACGTGCTCCTTCGCCGCGTGCGCCGTGAAGATGGCGTTCACCGCGCCACCACACAGCCCAGCCACCACGAGGCCCTTCAGCCCTTCGCGCGCACACAACGCCTCGACGAGCTCGACCGTGACTTCAGTGAAGCTGCCGCCCGTCACCACCGGGAAGAAGTCGTGCGTCACCTTCGGCAGCGAGCCCGGCGCGTCACCGAGGCCTGGCAGGTCGTAGCGGAAACACGGCACGCCCGCGTTCGCCAGCACGTCACTGGCCTGACTCGCGAGCCCACCGTGCCCGTCGCGCGGCACGTAGCCGAAGTTCACCCACAGCAGCCCGACGTCGCTGCTCCGCGTCTCGGGCCGGTGAATCGTGCCCACACACCGCCCGTGCGGCAGGTCGAGCACGTCGAGCGCGCGCGAGCTCATGACGCACCTCCATCGGTCACGCTCCACGCGTTGGTCCACTGGTGCAGGCGCTCCTGCGTGAGCGTGAAGAGCTCGGCGAGGTCGGCGACGAGGTGCGTGCTCTGCAGCCAGAACGAGGGCCGCGGAATCTTCAGCGACGCGTACTGCTCGCGCTTCACCTGCGGAAGCTTGTCGGCCGAACGCCCGTCGAGGAACACCGTCGTCCACTCGCCGCCGATGCGCTCGGGCTCGGTGAACGAGAACGCCTCGGCGCTACGCCAGAGTTGCTGTGTCCACGGGTAGCCCTCGACCTCGACCTCGAGGTCCTTCTCGAGGTCGCGCACGTAGTCGTCTCGCACCTTGCGGGGCGCCTCGGGGAACTCCATGTAGTCGGCCGCCAGCTTGCGCCGCAGCATGTCCATCAACATGGCGCGCGCCGTCTGCGGCGGGTCCCACGCGACGAGGCCGTCGACCGAGCCGTCTTCGAACAGCGGCTTCGCGAGCAGCGCGCCGAGCCGCAGGCCCAGCACCACCACGCGCCTCGCCGGCAGCGTCTTCGCGTGCTTCACGACTGCCGCCACATCGGCCTTCCACGAGTCGAACGACTGCTCGCGAAAGTCTCCGGTGCTTTCACCGACGCCGCGATAGTCGAAGCGCAGCACCTCGTAGCCGTTGAGCGCGAGGTTGCGGGCGAGGCGCACCCACGAGAGGTAGCCGTGCGAGCGCTCGAGCGTCATCGGCCCCGCGAGCACCACCGTCGCCCGCGCCCGCTTCGCCGTCGTCGCGTGATGCACCACGTACAGCTGCGCGCCCTCGTGCGAGAGATACCGAGGCGTCTCGGCGCCAGGCAGCGCGTCTCCAGGCAGGTACGCCTTCATGACGTCACCTTTCGTTTCACGTGCGCCACCGTGTGCTTCGCGAGGTCGAGCCACGTCTTCGGCAGGCTGCCCGCTTCTTCACGCACGCCACGGAAGTACTCGAGCCCGTAGCTCAACGTCGCTCCAGCGACCGCGACACGCCCGAGCAGGGGATGCAGCGCACGTCGCTCGTCGACCTTCTCGGCCACCGCGTACGCCGCGCGTGAGAGCGCCTTGCCCGCCGTCGGAGCGCTCGCCGACAACAGCAGCAGCGCGCGCGACACCGGGTTCACCAGGTAGAAGAAGTGCCACGGGTCGGCATCCACCACCTCGGGGTGTTTGTCGTGAATGCGGCTGTCGTAGATGCCGTAGCGGAAGTTCCGCGTCATCCACACCTTCGTGTCGAGGTGGTCGCTGCGGTTGATGGTGCGGGCGTCTTTCGCGAAGAACAGCCGCGCTCCGGCCTTCTGCAACCGCACGCCGAGCTCACGGTCTTCGCTGCGGTCGAGCGAGCGGTCGAAGCCACCGACGCGCAGGTAGTCGTCACGCCGGAACGAGACGTTGCCGGTGCACACCATGACGCCACGAACCTTCGTCGGCTCTCGCGAGTAGCGCGCGACGAAGCGGGCCAGCTGCTCGGCGTGAAAGCGCTCGAACAGCGGCTTGGTGTCGAGCCCGGGCTCGTTGTCGATGTGGCCGAGCACGAGCGTGTAGCCGGCGTCGTGGGCCTTCAGGTGTTCAGCGAGGAACTCGGGCGGCACCAGCATGTCGTCGTCGGTGATGACGACGATGGGCGCCTTCGCGTCGAGCACACCGGCGTGACGGGCGGCCGCGGCGCCAGCGTTCTGCTGCGTGAGCACTCGCAGCGCGTACCGGTCTTTGCGCTTCGCGAGCTCGGGTGCGACCGGCACCTTCGAGCCGTCGTCGACGACGATGACCTCGAACACGTCGGAGCCGAGCGACTGCTGATTCAGCGCGTCGAGCAGCTCGGAGAGCAACTGCAACCGGTTCCACGTCGCGATGACGACACTCAGCCTGGGCGTGCTCACAGTGCTGCTTGACGTACAGCGCCAGCGAAGCTGCGTCGAGGCAACAGGTGGACCCCAATGCCCTTCCGGGAGTAGTCACGAGGCATGATTCGCAAGGCCTTGACCGACTTCGCCCGCGCCGTTCGGGCTGACTACGGCTCGATGCAGCGCTATCGGCAGAAGTACCACGCCGAGGCGATTCCGCTCGCGCGTATGCCGGTGGACGCCGTGCGGAAGATTGGTTTTCAGATGATGGTCGCGACCCGCGCGATGCAGCTGCTTCGCGACCTGCACGTGCCGCTCGGTGGACAGGTCGGGAGTCGGCTCATTCGCCATCTCTACGGCGCCGAGATTCACTGGGACACGACGGTGCACGGCGGCGTGTGCATCGTGCACGGCAACGGCCTGGTGCTGAGCCACCGCGCGAAGGTCGGAGAGGGCTGCATTCTGTTTCACAACGTCACGCTCGGTGAGGGGCTCGACCCGGTGACGAAAGAGAGCGGTGCTCCGACGCTCGGCAAAGACGTGCACGTGGGCCCCGGCGCGACGTTGCTCGGGCCCATTCACGTGGGAGACGGCACCAAGATCATGGCGGGCACGGTGCTCACGCGCTCAGTGCCGCCGAACTCCCTCGTGCGTCCTGCAGAGCCAGTCGTCACCACGCGGGTGCGACCGGCCGACGCGTCGAACGAGGCGACCGGCTAACTGTTCTTGAACGCGCTCGCGTCGGGCAGCCCGCTCCCCGTGAGGTCGGCGCCCATCGCGTGCAGCACGCCCGAGAACAGGTCTGGCTCGTTCGAGCTCTGCTTGCCGGGTTGCGGAGCTCCCGTGCGGGCGTCGAACCCGTAGCCATACGTCGTGAGCGGGTCGATGGCGCCGAGTACCGTGTTGCCCTTGACCATCGGCGACAGCATCAGGAAGCCGTTGTTCAAGTCGTGCCCGGTGCCGAACTCGAGCGCGTTGTCGGGGCGCCCGCGCGTGCGGCCGAAGTCGGTCGCCACGTAGATGAGCGTGCGGTCCCACAGGCTCTCGCCCGTCGCCATGTCGAACGGCTCGCTCTTCAGCAGCGTGATGAGCTTGTCGACGTTCGAGAGAATTCGGTTCCACATGAACGCCTGGCCGGCGCGGTGGTCGTTGTGGCTGTAGTCGAACGCGAGCGGCGGGTTCGCGAAGCCGATGCTGTTGCCGAGCGCGACGTTGAAGTCGGGCCCAATCGTGACGGCGACCGACACGCGGTACTTCAGCAGCAGGAACGCGAGCGCGGCCTGACCCTGGAACGGGTCGTCGAAGAAGCCGGGGAACGCTGCGCGCACCTTCGCGCCGTCGGGTGACGAGTCGAGCCCGTACTGCGAGAGCGGAATCTGCGGCGGCATGTTGGGAATGACGTTGAGCCGCGTGATGAGGTCTTGCGCCTCGAGCTGCGCTCCATCGGCGCGCTGCGCGTTCCACCGCTTCATCGCGTCGGAGTCGGCGAAGGTGGTGCCGAACACCGACGCCGCGTCGAGCTCGTTGCGGGCCTTTCTCGCCAGCGCCGCGATGTCTCTCGACGGAGCCCCACGAATGCCCTTGGCGCCATCGAGGCCGAGCGGCCAGAGGCTGGGGCTCGTCACCGTCTCTGCGTACACAGACGCAGGCAACGACACGTCAGTGCCGCGCTCGCCGTAACCACCCACCGACATGTTCACGTTCGGCAGCGCGAAGCCCTGGCCCCACTGCAGCGCGACGCACTCCTGCAGCGTGCGGCCCTTCCACGCCGCGTTGCCGGTGATGGCCCGCTTCTGCGCGATGGTGTGGTTCACGCTCGTGCCGATGCTCGTCGCCACCAGCATGTCGTCTTTGTACTTGTTCACGAACGCGAGCTGGTCGGTGTTCACCGCGACGGGAATGCTGCCCAGCTTCGGGCTGTCGACCTTCACCGCGCGGAACGGGCTGTTCGCCACCGACTGCACCTGCGCATCGGGGAAGGTGTTCAGCTTCGCCGCGTTCGCGCCACCCTCTGAGTGCCTCACCGCGAGGAAGCTGTCGATGATGCTGGCTCCGCCGGTGGCGCCGATGACGATGAGGAACTTCGGCTTTCCATCGAGCGCGTCACGCCGCAGCCCGCGCTCGACGTCTTCTGGCGTCTGCAGCGCCTGGCGGCAGCCCGAGAGCCACGGCGAAAGCGACGTGCCCGCGGCGGCGAGTGAGAGGGCCCGCAACACTTCCCGGCGTGAGAGCCGGCCATTCTTCTTGAGTGACATGGTGAGCGGTTCCTTTCAGTAGAAGACGGATTCGGTCGACGAGAGCACCGCGAAGCAGACCGACAACATCCACTCCCGGGCCGGCTCTGCGGTACCCGTGGCCTCGATGTCCTTCGCGAGCTTCACGTAGGTGGCGACCTCGTTCGTGTACGGCTCACGCGCGAGCGCACGGTGCGTCAGCTCTCCGATGACGGCGGTGACCTCGGGGCCGTCGGCGTTGGTGAGCTTCTGGCCCGTCATCGGCAAGCCGCGGAACACGACGGCGTTCGCGCTCGCGACCAGGTCTTTGTCGACGCGCTGTGAACAGGCCGACCACGCGATCCGCTCGACGACGAGCGGCGTCGTCACCGCCGTCACGCCCGAGGGCTCGTACAGGCCGGGGCCGTACGGGTCGACGCCGCCCAGCGCCACGTTGTGCACGCTGAGACACGGGTACCTGCCGAGCTCGGAGCACACCTCTTCGGGCCTGAGGCCCAGCGCTGCGGCGAAGTCTCCAGTGAGCCGCTCAGGGCCCTTGAAGCGCAGGTTGCCGCGCGCCGAACGGGCGAGGCCTGTTGGGCCGGCGTCGGGTAGCTCCATCACCATCGGCTGCGGCGGCGGGTCGACCTTCGCGGGGCACGCGCTCGAGAGCGCCACCAGTGCCGCGAACAACGCGAGTCTCTCAGGGCGCACCGTAGGCCTCCGTCTTGACGATGTCGTGGAGCAGCTTCTGCACGCGGTACTGGTGGTCGCCCTTGAAGCGCTTCCACGTGGCGACGAACTCGGCGTTCTCGTCGGGCTTCGGCGCGTGGCCGACCAGCAGCTTCCAGTAGTCGGTGGTGGTCGAGATGGCGAACGCGTCACTGGCGACGGCGACCTGCGCCCACTCGCGCAGCGTGTTCACCGACTGGCCGAAGATGACGCCGCGCTCTGGCGTCTGGCCGATGCGCGCAGAGACGTTGCTGAAGCCCAGCTCGAGCCGCATCGGCACGTACCGGGTGTCGTACATGTCCGACGAGATGCCGTTGTAGTTGCGGAACGGGTATGTGAGCGGGTCGAGCGTCGCGTGACAGGCCGCGCACGCCGCCTGCTTGACGCCCTTGTCGTCGTAGTCCTGCGGCTCGTTCGGCACGCTGTAGAGGCCCTCCTGCTTGGCGATGTCGAGGCCGAGATAGCCGCGGTACATCTGCGAGGCGGCGTTGCGGGGCAGGGCGGTGAACATCACGAAGTAGGTGAGCGCCCAGTCGGTCGTCATGTTGCCGGCGCGGTGCGCCTGGTCGACCTTCTGCGAGGCGAGGTTCTGCGCCTTCTCGTAGCGGGTGGGCGTACCGAGGCGGCGCACGAAGTAGTCGGCGGTGAGAATCTCGCGCGCGTCGTGGTCGTCGGTCTGCGTCCACGCGAAGAGGGCGTAGTCGTCGTAGTAGTCGGCGAGCGGAATCGCGCCGGGGTCTTCGCCCTGCTTGAGCGAACCGACGGGCCGAATCTTCGGGTGCGCCACCTTCCACAACTGGCCGTTCTTGCCGCGCCAGAAGTCGGTCGCGACGCAGCGGTCGATCTCAGCGTCGAGGAAGGCCTTGCGGTCGTCGTCGCTGGGCCGCGCGAGGAACGCCTTCACCTGCTCGAAGGTGGGCGAGGCGCCGCAGAAGTCGAGCAGCAGCTTCTTGTACACATAGCGAAGGTCGTACTTGCAGACGCTGAACTGCGGGTTGGTGGTGCCTTCACACGCGCGGTCGACGGGCTTGCTGTTCGGGTCCGACGGCGCCGTGCCGCGCTGAAGCTCGGTGAGGTTGCTGACGCCGTCTCCATCTGCATCGAGCATCTCGACGGCTGCAAGCGCGGCAGGCAGAGCCATCGAGAAGTCGCCGTCGCTCAAGGGTCGTGCAGCACCAGGCGCCAGGTTCGCTTCGACCGAGGTGCCGAACACATTCCGCTGCGGCGCCGCGACGTGGCACAGGCCGCACGCTGGTTGACGCCCGATGCACTCGGGGGCCGTCGGGTACTTCGCGCAGAACACGCCACCAGCCGGCGGTTTGGCGAGCGCAGAACCGGCCAGGAGCAGCGCGCTCCAGAAGAGAAATCGGGTGTGCATGCGGGAGTGGCTCCTCGGGAAAGGAAAGCGGCTGGGAACGATAGACACCGCAACACCGGAAAACAGAAAACGTTGCAGACGCGAATCACATCAGGCGATTGCGGCCGTTCGTGAGTGCTCGGGTGACACGTGGCGATTCAGGGGAGGCCGGTGAGTTCTGGGCCGGTTTCGACGGAAGTTGAGGCACACTCCGCGCCCGTGCGTTCGTTGCTCCTCGTTCTCATCGTGATCAGCGAAGGCGCGTTCGCGCAGGTGCAGCAGCTCGGTGAGGGGCGCGATGGGCCGCTCGAGGTGACGGCGCCGGGCACGGTCGTGAACCAGTCGACCGCGCTCGCGGAAGACGCCGCGGCGGGAGATCCGTTCATCACGGTCGTCGACTCGTCACCGTTCAATGCAGGCAGCGTCGTGCTGGTGGTGCACACGCAGTGGCAGTCCGACGGCGAGCGCTACCGCATCGGTGAGTACTCGGTGCACTTCGTCGAGCGCGTCGTGGGCGCGCGGGTCGAGTTGGGCAGCCCGCTCAACCGGCCGTGGCGCCGCGGCGAAGGCCAGGCCGTGCTGGTGCCGCAGTTCACCGACGTCACCATCGCCTCGACGGGCTCGCTGGTGGCCCCGCCGTGGAATGGAACGAGCGGTGGCGTGCTGGCGCTGCTCGCAACCGGACGCGTGCTCAACGATGGCCTCATCAGCGCGACGGGCGCGGGTTTTCGTGGCGGTACGCCGCGTGAGGTCATCGAGAACGAAGCCGGTTGCATGAACGACACTGAACCCGCGGTGCGCGGCGCTGAGCGTGGTGAAGGCGTGCTCATCGGTGGCTTCGGCACGACGTCGACCGGGCGTG
>JBEOKA010000123.1:0-14699 GCA_040275325.1 Myxococcaceae bacterium
TCTTTGAACACGCTCTTCTTCAGCACCGCCTCGCGCTGAAAGCCGTTCTTCTCGAGCACGCGCGCCGACGCCAGGTTCCATTCGAAGACGCCGGCCTGCAGCCGCTCGAGCTTCATGACGTCGAAGGCGTACTTCGTCACCCCAGCGACGGCCTTGGTCGCGATGCCGCGGCCGTGAAAGGGCGCTCCCAGCCAGTACCCAAGCTCCGCGCCGCGCGAGTAGACGTCGGTGAGCGGGTGCACGCCCGTGGCTCCGGCGAACTGGCCGTCGACCTCGATGGCGAAGACGCGCTCGGTGAGGTCGGGCTTCTGCTGGTGCTCGATGAACCAGCGCGCGTTCTCCCGCGTGTACGGGTGCGGGAAGAGGTCGCGCATGTTTCGCCAGACGTTGCGGTCGTTCGCGAGCACCACCAGGCGCTCTTCATCGGAAGGTTGAACCGGCCTCAGGACCACGCCGTCGAGCTGAAGGTGCATGACGGTCGAGACGATGCCACGCCCTGGAGCTGACCGGCTCCGTCAGGCGCCAACTTCGTATTCGAACCGAAGCTCATCCGCCGAGAGCCGCTGACCGGCGCTGGCCTTCAGCCTCAGCGCCTCGTAGTGCCTCCGGTACGCGTGAACGGCGCCCATGTCAGGGGTGCGCCCTGGAAACGGCGTGTCGTGCTCGTCCATGTCCGACTCGATGGCGCGAAGCTGTTCGAGGAGCAGCTCCAGCACCGGCTGCGGCTGCTTCGCCTTCGTCAGCAGCTTTCGCAGCGCCTCGAAGCGGGCGTAGGGCCCGAAGTACTTCGCGAGCAGCAACCGCAGCTCGTCGACCTGCGCCAGGGGCAGCCCGGCTTCGTCGACCTCGATGGAGAAGCCGCGCGCAGTCGCCTTCGCGAGCTCTTCGTCGAAGGTTCCGACCACGCCCTCGTTGCGCTTGGCGTCCCGAAACACGTCCACCGGTGCGCCCTTCTTCGGCCGCTCCTGTGGGTCCTGCCCGAAGAAGACACTGACCTTTCCGTTCAGCGCTTCGACGATGCGGTACTCCCAGGTGCGGGTCTCGTGTCGAAAGCGGCGTCGCATGGGTCAGTGCTTGAGCATCGCGTGCTGGCTGCCGCCCACGCCGTCCATGCTGTGGCTGAGCACGAAGTGGTACAGCGGGTAGCTGTCGTCTCGCGGCCCGCCGATGCAGTCGAAGATGAAGTAGCCGCGACCCGGGTCTTCCACGTCGGGCTGCACCTGCACGAAGAGCACGTCGCTGCGCTCGATGACGAGCTCGCCCATCAGCGCCTTGCCGACGATGAGCTGCACGACGGCGCGGTTGTCGGGCTCTTCGAAGAACTCCCAGTGCGCGAGCTCGTGGTCGAACAGCACCGTGTCACCCGCGCCCACCCGCACCAGACAATTGCGGTGGTCGGCGAGCCAGCGCCAGAAGGTGTCGAAGGTCAGCGGAGCCGTCTGTGTCGTCGAAGACATGCGCCGCGCATTACCGCGACTTCAGAAGAAGCGCACGCCGGCTTCGCGCAACAGGCGCACCACCCGCTGCATGGGCAGGCCCTGAATCGACGTGCGGTCGCCTTCGATGCGCGCGAACAACGCCTGGCCGCGACCCTCGACGCGATACGCTCCCGCGCAGCCCTGCCACTCACCCGTCGCGACGTAGCCCCGCAGCTCGTCGTCAGACAGCGCGCGCACGTGCAGCCGCGCGACGTCGACCTCGGTGACGAGGTAGCCCGGGCCCACCACACAGACGCCGGTGACGATCTCGTGCGAACGGCCAGCGAGCGACTTCAGCTGCGCGAACGCGGCGTCGGCGTCGGGTGGTTTGCCCAGTGGGTTGCCGTCGAGCGAGACGAGCTGGTCGGCGCCGATGACGAGGCAGCGCGCGTACCGGTTGGCGACGGCGCGGGCCTTTCGTTCGGCGAGCTGCGCGACGGCCTGCATGACGGGTGTGCCCTCGGGAACGACCTCGTCGACCTCGGGCGCGACGGCCAGGTACGGCAGCCCCAGCCCGTTCATCAGGGAGCGCCGCGCCGACGAGGTCGAGGCGAGGATCAGCTCCGAGTACAGGCCGGCGAGGAACACGCCGCCTCTCTGTCACAGCGACCCGGGGCGCGGAAGCCCTCAGCACAGCTCGAGGCTATACCCTCGAGCATGTCTGCATCGACGTCATGGGTGAGCCAGGCCATCGCGCGCATCGAGGCCGACTTTCATCGCAGCGCTGACACGCACCTCATCGCGGTGCCAGTACCCTCGCTCTCGACGCGCGGCATCGACCTGTATCTGAAGGACGAGTCGACGCACCCGACGGGCAGTCTGAAGCACCGGCTCGGGCGCTCGTTGTTCCTGTACTCGCTCTGCAACGGCTGGCTGCGTGAAGGCGCGACGGTGGTGGAGGCGTCGAGCGGCTCCACGGCGGTGAGCGAGGCCTACTTCGCACGGCTGCTGGGCTTGCCGTTCATCGCAGTGATGCCGAAGGGCACGTCGCCCGAGAAGGTGGCGCAGATCGAATTCCACGGCGGGCGCTGTCACTTCGTCGAGTCGGCCACCGAGGTGAGCGCCGAGGCCCGGCGGCTCGCGACCGAGACGCACGGCCACTTCATGGACCAGTTCACCTACGCCGAGCGGGCCACCGACTGGCGCGGCAACAACAACATCGCCGAGTCCATGTTCACGCAGATGGCGAAGGAGCGGCACCACGTGCCCCGCTTCATCGTCGTCGGCGCAGGCACCGGCGGCACCAGCGCCACCATCGGGCGCTACACGCGCTATCGGCAGTTCGACACGACGCTGTGCGTGGCCGACCCCGAGGGCTCGGTGTTCGGCGCGTATTGGAGAACGGGCGACGTGACGCTCAAGGGCGCAGGCTCCCGCATCGAAGGCATCGGCCGGCCGCAGGTCGAGCCGAGCTTCATTCGTACGCTGGTCGACCGGTTGCTCGAGGTGAAAGACGTCGAGTCGGTGGCAGGCATGCGGCTGCTGTCGTCGCTGCTCGGCCGACGCGTGGGGCCGTCGAGCGGCACGAACTTCGTCGCGATGTTGACGCTGGCCGACGAGCTGAAGCGGGCAGGGCAGACCGGCTCGGTGCTGTCGTTGCTGTGCGATGCGGGCGAGCGGTACCTGCCGACGTTTCACGACGCCGCGTGGGTGAAGACGAACATCGGCGACTGCTCGGCGGCAGAGGCTTCGTTGCTGCGGCTTCTGTCTCCGTAGCCAGTGGCGTGACGCTCTGCACTCGACCTCAGCGCGTCGCTCCGTCGTCAGCCCAGGCGGCTCGTGAGCACCACGCCGCGGCCGGGCTCGATGACGCCCACGACGCGTTGACCGAGCGCGACCACCCGGTCGTCAGTCGGCCAGATGACGGTGTCAGCTCCCTCGACGATGCCAAGCCGGGTGCGGCGCGCGACACGTTCGACGAGCGTGGCTGGGCTGACCTCGAAGACCTCGCCAGCCGGGTTCACCGTCACCGTTCTCGAGCCATCGGGTGACACCGCGACCGCGCGGCCATCGTTGAACGTCAACCAGTCGCGCCTCGCGAGCGGCCCTGGAACGGGCTCGGGCCGCCCGTTGCGAACGAGGACCGCGTCGGTGCCGTTCGGAAGAATCACCACCACCACGTCGCCACGCCGGCTCACCGAGAGCGCGCCACACGGCTGCGCGAGGCGATGACGCACCGCGAACGTTCGACGGTCGACGACGAGCAGCTCGCCGGGCTCGGTGCCCACGATGATGGCGGTGCTCGAGACCGCCACCGACACCACGCGAGCGCCATTCTTCGTCGCGAGCAGGTGACTGGCTGCTCCACGCGAGAGCGCGTCACGGTTCACCACCGAAACCCCCGCGGCGTCGAAGGCAATGGGCCGGCCTGCGGTCGCCTCGAGCGGCTGTGCACGCCCCTTCGCCGGCGCCACGTGGAGTCGCCCCTCGGCAAACACCACGACCGTGTCGGGCCGAGCAGGGTCTGCCGACCAGCACCATGGCGGAGCGCCGTCATTGTTCGACAGGTTCAGCTCGTTCAACACGCCGCCACTGGTTGCATCGAGCAGCGCCACCGCGTTGGTGTGGAAGTTCGCTCCCAGCAGGCGGCCGTCGGCAGAGAACGCGATGCCGCGCGAGAGCTGGTCGTTCAGGCCGACACCTCCATCGAGGCGGGTCACCCACTTCACGCCGAGGGTCTTCAGGTCCCAGCAGGCCACGCCTTCCAGCGGGTCATCGGCGTGCGCGGGCGTGCACTCGGCGCCCGTCGCGAGCAGGCGGCCGTCGGGGCTCGTGTCGAAGGCGACGAGCGGCTGGCCATGCGGAAACAGCAGCGGCTTCGTTCCCGCGTCGGTCGAGCCTCGCGTGCCCGCGAACACCTGACGCGCCAACAGTGAGACCAGCAGGTCGCGACGCTTCACGAAACGCTCGACCCTCGAGCCCGGTCAGGTGCGCAACTTCAGCTGGGCTCGACGATCCACCCTCTGCACGTCTTCGTGCCGCAGTGACAGCGCTCCTTGAGTTCGGGCGGCAGCGCGTAGTCGTAGAAGAGCTCTTCGCCCGGCTCGAGGTCGCGCAGCGCCTGCAATTGCGCCCAGCCGTTCCCCGCCTTCGTCACGCCCGCCTCGACGACGACGTTCGGCTCGCACGAGTGGTTCACCCAGCGCGTCTGGTCGACCATGTCGAAGAACACGCCCGGCTCGAGGATGAGGGAGTACGTGTCATCGCGCCGCTCCTTCGCGCGCCACAGCACGCCCTCGACGTTGGTGATGACCGAGCCCTTCTTGCGCCGTCGCGTGGTGATGAGCCCGTAGCCCTGCACCTTCGAGCGCACCACCTTCAGCCCGGGAAGCCTCGCCATCTCAGTTGCAGGCGGCGAGGCAGGTCGAGTTGCCCAGGCGATCGCAGAAGCCCGATTGGCAGTGGCCGTCGGCCTCGCAGTGCGAGCCGTTCGGCAGCGGCGCCACACACCGGCTGTTCTGCGTGAAGCCGATGCCGCCGTCAGGCCCGAGACAGACGCCCTCGACGCAGCCCGTGCCCGTGCTCGGCGAACACAGCTGACCGATGCGGCCACCCATCACGCAGGTGCCGTTCGAGCACACGTGGGGGAACGCGCAGGTCGAGGTGCACGGCTGGCCGAGCGAAGGAACGATGCCGCAGCGGCCCATGCCGCCGTCCGCTCCAAAGATGCAGGTGTCGCTCGCCGCAGCACACGAGCCGAGCTCGGTGCAGGACTGCCCAGTGGCGATCTTCGGGGTGCAGGTGTTGGTGCTGCCGCTGTTGGGGCAGAAGTCGGTCGGGCGGCACTGGCTCGAAGAGGAGCAGGGCGTGCCCGCACCGGCAGCGCGGCAGATCATCGACGTCGTGTCGCAATACTGCGCGGTCCCGCACTCCGAGTTGAATCGGCACATGTCTCCGACCATCGGGGTCGCGCACGTGCCGCGCGTTCCAATTCCGCCGTCGGGGTTCACGACGACGTTGCGGCACTGCTCGGAGAACGAGAGGCAGCGCTGGCTGTTGTTGGTGCACGGTTGGCCCGTGGGCACGTTCGACTCGTACGCCTGGCAGCTCCTCAGCACCTCGTCACAGGTGAGCGACGTCGCGCAGTCCGACGAGCGAAGACAGCGGGCCCCCACCGCGCCGCGCGTGCGGCAGCTGCCCTGGAAGCAGGAGGTGTCGGTCGTGCACTCGCTGTCGGAGCGGCACGACGCGCCGGGCGTGCCCTTCGCGGTGCAGACCGACGTGCGGCAGAAGGCGTCGGCGCTGCACTCAGAGCTGCCTGCGCAGGGCTGGCCGATGGGCTTCCGATCGCGGCACACGCGCTGCGCATCGCAGTAGGCCGAGCTCACGCAGACGAAGTTGGGGCAGGGCTGGCCCGTGGTGGGCAACCGCTCGCACACGCTGTTGCGGCACTGGCTGTTGGGCCCACAGCTGCTCGAGAACGAGTCACACGGCGTGCCCGGCGCGGGCTCGGTGGCGCAGCGGGAGTTGATGCAGACGAACGGCGCGTCGCACGCAAGGCCGGTGGAGCGGCACGGCTCTCCCTGCGCACCGCCAGAGGTGCAGCGCCGGGCGCACGGCTGGCCGTTGCAGCTGGTCGTGCTGTCGGAGCAGTCGGCGTTGGAGTCGCACGCTGCGTTCAAGCCTGCCGCCGGTCGCGTCACGTCGTTGCACGCGCTCGTGCTGCCCATGGGGCCCGACCCACTGCAGGTCGCGGCGGCGATTTGAGCCAGACACGTCTGGCCCTTCGCAGCGTCGAACGTCGAAGCACCCAGCCGCACGCCTCGCTCGGTCGCCAGCCCGCCGACGCTGCCCGTGCTGCGGGCGATGTACGGGCGGAACGCCGCGAAGCAGTCGGCCTCGGCCCCCGCCGGCAGCTGGCCGCACTGGATGACCTTCGCGCAGTAGTTGGTGGCGAAGCCGTCGATGAACGCGCTGTACGAGCCGGTGCCCGACGTGCCGCCGCCCGTGCCCGAGACGCCACCGCCCGCCGCGCCCGCGCCCGAGCTCGACGACGACATGCACGTGCCCGACACGCAGCTCTCGTCGATGCGGCAGGTGGAGCAGACGGCGCCCTTCGTTCCACAGGTGCTCGATGACGAGGTCTGACAGCGCCCCGACGCATCACAGCAGCCGAGGGCACAGTTCGCCGCCGAACACGCGGGGGCCGGACAGCCCGTGAAGGCCGCAGCGGCCAGGCCGAGCAGAAAACCGAGAATGAGGGGCATCGAGCGCATGGGGACTCCAAGACCACTTTCCAGCGTGGGCTTCAACCTGAAGGCAGATGGCTTGCGTCAGAGCATGGGTGTGTCGGGTTGAACTTCAGGCTCCACGCTCGGTGCTGCGGGCCGCGTGGGCGCGGTCTGGGGCTCGATGAAGGCCCAGTGCACGCTCACCGACGCCATGGGACCGACGTTGAACGGGTCCCCCGCGATGGGGAGCAGCGCCTGAATGCTGAAGCCCAACCCAAAGGGAAACGTCTTCGAGTACCCGACGCCCGCGTGCAGGAGGAACCTGCTGGCGCCGCCAGGGCCGATGGTGTCGCTCTTCGGCCCGGTGTCACCCCACTCGCGCGCGCCGATGTCGGCGTTGCTGTGCAGCGTGGCGCTCACGAAGGCGCTGCCCCACCAGCCCGTGAAGCGCGGCACCAGCGACACCATCACTCCGGGAATCACCAGCACGTCCTGCGTCGGCGGCGAGAACGAGCGGTCGGTCAGCACGCTGCGTGGCATCGCATCGAGCGAGAGCTGCAGCGCGCCGTCGAGGGCGAACGGCCCGGCCTCGAGCATGGTGAGCTGTGCTGCGGCGGTGACGCCGACGGTGGGGCGGGGGTCGATGAGGCGGGCGCTGTCGACGCTGAGTGACGTCGCTCCCTGAGCGCTCGCGCCGTGAATCGACCCGCCGACGGCCGCGCGACGACTCACCCGCACCATGGGCGTCACGCCGTACTGCTCGAGGGGAATCTTGAGGCCCGAGTCCGCGCCGACGGTGTCTTTCGCGTCGAAGCGCGAGAGCCGTGAGACGCCCAGCTGCAGCATGCGGCCGTCGTCGTTGTGCAAGAGCGGCATCGGCGGCAGCGGAGCGAGCATCGTGCGCCGCAGCGGAACCGAACCGCACGCACTGCCGAGCAGGAAGACGAGAGTGACGACGCGCGACATGGGCCGGGGCCGCTGTGCAAACCCGACGCCGTCTCGGAGTGCTCCAGATTCCAGCACTTGCGCGCGCGGCTGACAGGCGTGTCAGGCCGCCGATGTCAGACTCTCGTGAACGCGAGGAGCGCTGGTACGGTCGGCCTCCGATGCTCTCCTTCGCGCTCGCGCTGTTGCTGACGCAGAGCCCCGACGCGGGCGTGGAACCCGAGCCCGAGCCTTTCGTTCACCTCTCGGCCGGCGCGGAAGGCGAGCTGGGCGTGCTGCCGTCTGGCTGGGCCGAGAACGGCGCCGACGTGATGTTCGGCTTTCGCCCGATGGTGGGCATGCGCGTCGCCGACGTGTTCGCGGTGCAGGTCGGGCCGCTGATTCGGTTGCGCGTCATCGACACGCCTCCGCTCGACCGCATGAACGACCTCGGCGGTGTGGTGCGCGGGCAGGACTGGGACAAGGCGGGCGACTTCGGAGAGCTGATTCAGTCACTGCGCATCGGCAGCGACACCGGCCCGTTCCAGCTGCGCGCGGGGCCGATTCAGAAGAAGACGATGGGCCTGGGGCATCTGCTGTTCCGCTATTCGAACCGGCTCAACGCAGACGCACGGCCAGCAGCAGCGACGGCGGTGCTCGCGGTGGAGTTCCTGCGCTTCGAGCTCTTTGCCTCCGACATCTTCTCCGGGCGGCTCTTCGCGGGCGAGGTGTCGTGGGACATCGCGCGTTCGTTCTCGTCGAACGCGGCGACGCATGGGCGGTACCTGCTCTCGTTGTCGCTGGGTCACGACTTCGGTCTGGGCACCGACGCGGCGGTCCGCGCGCCCGACCTCTGCTCGGGTGGCGACTGCCAGTTCTTTGCTCCGCCGTCGGGGCCACCAGCGCCCTCGACCCTCGTGCACCTCGACGCCTCGGCCGTGCTCGTGCGCAGCCAGTCGTTGTCGTTGATGGTGCTGGCCGGCATGGGCGCGCGCGCGAACCAGGCCCGTGACCTCGGCTTCCTCGCCGGCCTCGCGATGGATGTTCGAGTGCCTGACGTCGAACTCTCGCTGCGCGCGGAAGGGCGCAAACAGGCCGGTGGATTTCGGCAGGGCTACTTCGGAGCGCAGTATGAACTCTCCCGTTTCTCGGGAACGGGGCTGGGCTTTTCTGCGTTGGCCGACGAGCAGCTGCCCGACGCGTTCTCGATCTTCGGTGAGCTGCGCTTCCGCCTCGCGCAGGCCATCACGCTCGATGGCTCAGTCGAGGCGTTCACCTTCGGGCGCACCGACTTCGATGCGACGTTGACCGTGGAGCTCTTGCAGAAGTGGCTCATCGCGGAGGCGCGGGTGGGCGCCGTCGGTCTCGGTCAACAGCCGCGCTGGCTCGTCACGGGCGGCCTGCGCTGGAGGCTCTTCAAGTCGTTCTACGTGCTGGGCAACGGAGGAACGGTGTTCTTCCCGCAGGTTGACGGGCGGCTGGTGCGCGGCGTCACCATCACGGGTGGCGTTGGCGTCGACATCGAGCGGTAGATCGTTTCCGCCGGTGGCTCGTTGAGAGGGGAATGAAACTCTCCCGCCGCCTGCTCCTCGCCTCGACCGCTGCCACCTTCGCCACACGCGCGTTCGCAGAAAGCTGGGGCGTCGCTCCCAAACAGTCCTTCCGTGACGTCATCGAGAAGGTCGTCGCGATGCCGGGTGACTCCGATCTGCAGCAGCGCTGCGCCCGCCTCGGCCTCGAGGTGATGAACGTGATGTGGGAGGACACGGGTCGGTACGAAGGCTCGTCCGTCGGGCCCAACATCAGCGACCTCACCCTGCAGGTGCGCGAGCGCGTCGGCGAGAACGTGCGCACGTCGCTGCTGCCCGTGATTCGTCACCCGAACTTCAGCGACAAGACGGCCGACGTGAAGGCCGAGCAGCTGTGGGTGCGCGTTGGAAACGAGCGTGACGGAGCCACCCGCCGCGCGCTGCGCCTCACCGAGGTGCTGAAGAACCTGAACGAGTACCTGTCGACGCCCTCGAGCCTGAAGGGCGGTGGCAACCTCCTCGCGAAGCGTGACACGCACTTCCTCGTCAGCGCCCAGCACGTCTTCGTGCCGCTCCCGCGTGAAGGCAAAGCCGAGTTCAACCCGGTGCTCTTCAACTACCAGTCGTTCCCCGGCAGCCCGGCCGTGCTGACGCTGCTGGTGACGCGCGAAGGCCTGTCGGTGCGGGTCATCGAGAACAAGCCGGGAGACCAGACGTTCCAGGGCTGGGGCCAGCAGCTGTACTTCAACGACAAGGGCCAGAAGACGACGTTCACCGCCGAGCGGAAGAGCGCGGTCGCCAACCGCATCGCGTCGGGGCAGGCGAACAAGGCCGATGATGGCGCGCTCGACGAAGGCGCCGACATGATGATGCTGGTGCAGGTGCCGCTGAAGCAGGCCATCGCGCGGCGAGGCGGGCTGTTCGGCGCTGATGACACGCTCTCTCAGGCGATGCCTGCCATGGAGGCTGGCGGCGCGAAGAAGTCGGAACGCTCTCGGGAGGAGTCCGATGTCGAGCAGGCGGTGCTGGGCCACGGCGACGCGATGGGCCCTCACGAGGAGTGTGGCGGCCTCTCGCTCGAGCGTGACGACCGTTTCCCCGTGCGCGTCACGGTGCAGTTCTACAAGGCGACGAGCAACGGCGTGGTGTCCGACTCCGACCTGGCCGACGTGAAGCGCGCCATCGACCGCACCTACGAGAGCGGTGACTACGTCGGGTCGCTCGTGGTTCCGCAGGGCGAGCGAGACCGTCAGCGCCCGACGAGCTGGTACGAGCGGAAGTTCGGCTTCCGCTTCTGACTGAAGGCTTGTGCTCGAGCTTCGTGAAGCGGTCTGCTGGTGACATGTCGTCGCGAGACGTCACAGCAGAGCTGAAGGCGCTCCTGGCGAGGAACCGCGGGCCCGATCCTCTCGGTACAGAGGCGCGAGTTCCACCGGTGTACGGCATCGACGCTTCACTGGAAGACGACTGCATCGTTCGACTGCACCTGACCTTCAAGGCTGACCACGTGTATTGCTGCGCGGAAGCGAGCTGCCATCTGCCGAGGCACGCGACGCTTCGTGAGGTGCTGAAGCTGTCACCGTTCCTGAAGCTGGTGCTTGCGATCGAGGTGACCGTCGAAGCGGGCGCACAGTTTCTGAAGCTCGACGGAACGAAGGACTTCGAGCGATATCGAGCATCGCAGTACCGCTGCGACTCCCCGGAGTGGTGAGTCACGGTCAGGACGACCTCAGCCCCAGGACCCGTCATCGGTCCCGGGGCTCCTTCCGTCACCAGAGCTTCTTGCGCAGCTCGAGCAGCCAGGCGTCGAGGGCCTGCACGGCCTTCGGCGGCGCTTCGAGCGGCAGCACGCTCTGGTCCTTCGCTTCGTCGAGCTTCGTGAACAGGGCCTTCGTGCGCTCACGCCACAGCGTCGACAGCTCGGCCGGCAGCGGCGCCTTCTCGCCCTTCGTCTTCGCCTCGACGAGCGCCAGCACGTCGGCCACGCCATACGGCTCGACGAGCTTCGTCACGTCGGTCTCGAGCTCACCCGTCAAGAGCAGGTGCGTGCCCGTGAGCGTGGTGCGCACGACGTAGAGCAGCCGCTTGGCCGAGGTGAACTGCGTGGCCTCCCACTCGCGGTGCTGCTGGCGCGCGAACCCCTGGTAGTGCCGGTACACCCGCCGCGAGAGCACGGTGCGCACCAGCGGGCGAAGCGACTCGAGCTCCTTCGAGCCGATGGGCTGCAGGCGCCCGAGCAGCCGCTCGACGAAGTTGCCGTTGCCCGTCACGAGCCCGCGCAGCACGAACTGCAGCTCGTTCGACGAGTAGTCCACCTCGACGCCTTCGATGACGGTGATGAGCTCCTTGTGACGGGAGCGCGGCTCGAGCGCGAGCAGCTCGCTCGTCGGCTCGATGTGCACGGCCTTCAGGTCGAGGTCGCTGTCAGGAGACGGAAACCCGTACGCGTGCGCGCCCGAGAGCGAGACCACGAGGTGCCTGCGTTCGTCGCACTCGGCGCGCAGGAACTCGGCGGCGACGCGTGATTGGTGCGGCGTGAGCATCGTCATCGGCGTCATGGGAAGGACTCCACGGAGCAGCGTGCGAGAGGACGGCGCGTGGCGGCGAAGCTGACCGCTCAGCGCTCGGCCGGGCAGCACAGGTCGATCAACCGTCGGGCGTTCGAGGCGATGGCCTCGAGCGTGCCCACGAAGGTCGTCGCGTCGACCGAGAAGCGCCGCTCGCGCCCGTGCCACTGACTGCGAACGATGCCTGCGTCTTCGAGCACCTTGAGGTGGCGTGAGACGACCGAGCGGTCGAACGGCAGCTGACTCGACAGCTCGCCCACGTTCCCCGGTCCGTTGAGGAGCAGCACCCGGAACACCTCGAGGCGCGACGAATCAGCGAGGGCACGCACGAACGCGGAGTCGACGAGCGCCATCATCTCGTTCGCGCCGGCGCGCACTGCGGGAGTCACTCGTTTGGCCATCGCGCGTGGGTCTACCACGCCCTTCGTCAGCGAAGCCCGAACCTCGCCAGGCACGCCTCGCTCCCGCAGAACGGGTGCACGAGCTGGCCGAGGTAGCTCGTCGGAAGCCCGGTCTGTGCGACGCCCACCGAGGCGGGAGCAGCCCCTCGCCGCAGCGTGCCCAGCAGCCGGTCCCACACGAGCAGCGTCGAGCCGTAGTTCGAGTTCGCCTGTGCCAGGTCGACGGCATGGTGCAGCCGGTGATGGCCGGGCGTCGAGAACACCCACTGCCGCTGGTCGTCGAGATCGAGGTTCGCGTGGCTGAGCAGCGCGACGACGGCTCGAACGGTCGCGAACGCCGCGGCGATGGCCGGAGGCACCGCGAACATCACCGCGAAGAAGGCGTCGATGGTCGCGTTGTACGCCATGTTCACGGGGTGGATTCGCAGCGCGTTCAGCGCGTCGACCCGCGTGGGTTGATGGTGGGCGAGGTGAAAGCGCCACAACCAGCCTTCGTGCGACGCGCGATGAATGAGGTACTTGCCCAGGTCGGCGAGCACGAACGCGCTGAGTCCCCGGAGCAGGCCATCGAAGAAGGAGCGCTCGCCCGCCGCCGCCACGCCGAAGAGCCCGAGCACCGACATCACCGCGACCTCGGTGCCCACCCGCGCCGCGCGATCGGGCAGCGAGGCCAGCAGCACGTAGGTCAGATCGGCTCGCGTCTCGGCTCCCGGGCGCTCGAGCCAGTCACGACGGAAGGGCGCCCGACGCTCGAGCCAGAAGGTGCCCGCCAGGACGACGACCGTCACCATCGTCATGGCGTGGGCCGGCTCGACCCCGAAGGTCGAGGCGGTCAGGGTGAGGATCGCGCTCGCGCCGATGACGATCGGAAGCAGGAGGCGGGGTGGTCGAGTGTTCATGTGCACATATATGCACATGTCGTGAGGCGCGCGCAAGGTCGGTCGGCTATCGACGCAGGTGTGCGGGCACGAAGTCGCGAGGCTGCTCAGACAGCTTCACCGCGGGAGCCACACCTCCATCGGGGGGCATGGCGCGCAGGCCCAGCGTGAGGTCGCCGCAGTCGTCGCCATCGAAGGTGACGTGCTCGATGCCCGGCAACGACCCCAGGTAGAAGTGCGACTCGCTGCCCTGGAGGCAATCGAGAATTCGGCGTGACTGCATGGCACCCGGCGCCCAGCGCGAGGCGTTGCAGCCCTCGATGCGCGAGGGAATTCGCACCCGTCGCGCGCGCTCGCCTGCGAGGCCGACCGTGCGTTGGGTACAGCGGAGTGAGCGGGTCGGGCCATTCGGCGGCTGCGAGAGCTCGAACTGAAGTGTCGACGCTCCCGTGACGGTGCCCTCCCACGCGGTCGAGCTGCGGCAGGTGAAGGTGCCCTGGGGCTGAACGTCTTCGAGGGGCCCTCGGCGCGCCTCGAACTCCTGAATGATGAGCCGCGCGCGCGTGCCCGTGCGCCCCAGCCTCCACTGCTCGAAGTGCGACGGGCCCGGCATCATGCCCGTGCCGAGCCGACGGCCGACCCAGACCTGCTCACCCACGTCGAGCGACTCGTCACAGGTGCCGGTCTTCAGCAGCTGCTCGGGGGGCGGCGGTGGCTCGGGCGTGGCGGTCTCGAGCGGCGCAATCTCGTACGGCATGACGATGGGCTCCTGGTCATGCGACGGCGGTGCGCGGCGGGTGGCGATGAGGATCCACTTCGGCTTCGAGCACTGCACCACCAGCGCCTTGGCGCTCGTCATGTTCCGCGAGAGGAAGTTCCTCAACGTGCGCGTGAGCTCGACCTTCGATCGCTCATCGAGGGTCGCGGCATAGTCGGCAGGGAGCGGTGTCTCCGTCGCGCCGACCTCGAGCACGACCTCGCCCGACCATGGGCACGTCTGCGGCGGCTCGACGGCGATGCGGGTGAATTGGATGTCGGCCGAGGAGCGCTCCGAGCAGGGCGCCGAGTACGCCGCGTTCACCGCCAACACGCCGTTCTCGACCGCATGGCGCACGTCGTAGCGGCTCGCGCAGGTCGGCGCAGGCGTGGTGACGGGCTCGACGCGGCGGGCGCAGGCCACCAGCAGCAGGGAGAGGAGCAGGCGTCGCATGCGCGCACGCTACCCGTTCGGCTGCGGCGCAGCAGGCTCCCGGCGCCCGGCTCGACGCGACGCGCGCACGACAGGGCGTCGAGACGCTAGAGGTCTGGCTCCGGCGCGGCAGGTGCGTCGGCGCCCCACGGACCCTTCACGCGTGAAAGCCAGCGTGTCGCGCGCGCTTCACTGATTCTCACGAGCAGACGATGGGCCTCGAGCCGGTCTGGCGCTTCGGGCAGCTTCGACGCATCACGCGCAGCCTCGAGCTCGGGCGCGAGCGACTCGGCCTCACGCAGCACCTCTTCGAGCGGAACGCGGCCAGCCTTGATGTCGAGGAGCCGTGTCTTGAGCGCTCCCGTCGCCGCGAACTCGGGCGCACCCGTGCGCAGCCAGCCCGTGGCCAGGTGAATGAGCCGCAGCAGGTTGTACGCGTTCTTCGGAGACAGTCGGCGCGCCTGGCTCTCACCGTCTTCGTCTCCGCGATGCACGGCGCCACCCGCGAGCGCGAAGGCCTTCAGCGAGGCGAAGTCGTTGGCTGCGATGAGGCCCTGGTCGC
>JBEOKA010000124.1:0-30925 GCA_040275325.1 Myxococcaceae bacterium
AGGGTCGGGAGGAAGTTCCTCCGAGGGGTCGAAGGGTCGGGAGGAAGTTCCTCCGGAGGGTCGAAGGCTCGGGAGGAAGTTCCTCCGGAGCTCGAAGGGTCGGGAGGAAGTTCCTCCAGTGGGTCGAAGGGTCGGGAGGAAGTTCCTCCGGTGGGTCGAAGGGTCGGGAGGAAGTTCCTCGGGCGGGTCGAAGGGGCGGGAGGAAGTTCTCCGGAGGGTCGAAGGGTCGAGAGGAAGCTCCCCCGACAGGTCGAAGGCCGCAGGCGAAATTCCCCGGCTACCGATGCAGCCCCTACGTGTTCTCGCCAGCCTGAAGGGCGTTCGCCAATTGGGCTGCGGTCCAGTTCGTGACAGTGAGCACCAAGCGGATTCGTTTGGTGCTGTTTCCACTTCCTTTGGCTCCTGGAGCGCGACCAACCTTGGCTTGAGCGGCGCTCAGGCCCTTCTTGATCGCTTTCGGGTCGTCGATGGCGATCGGGTAGGGCCGCTGCTCAACCTTGAGACGACGAGCCTCAACCCCGATCGTGTCTGTGTCTCGTGACTCCACGTACGAGTCGTGGACGCCGATGTTGAGCTTCTGAAGACGTTCGAGGAGCAGTTCGAGGCCCTCGGAGTACTCCCTGTTCTGCTCGTCGGCTGAGCCGCCCGTGCCGCCGCGAGCCTCAACCACGATGCTCAGCCTGTCTCCAACTGGCTCAATGGAGAACGATGCATCGACTTCAGTGCCTTTGTTCCGCCTGAGCTTCATGCGCGGTGTCGCGCCACCCGCTGCGACCTGCACCAACCCCTTGCCGCGAAGCCAAGCGGCAAGGGCCCACGGCGTGTCGATGTACCGAGTTGACGACTTCGGTGTTCCCTCGAGGTAGCGCGTCTTGTTGATGAGTGCTTCATCAAGCGGGAGCCGCTGCTCTCTGGCGTTGTCGGAGGCCGCGATCACCCACGCCAGATCGTTCAAAGAGACAGTTCGCTCCTCAAAACCCCCTTCGCCACCATCGATGCGGAGCCCACCCTGAGGCGCAGGCCCAAGAATTCGGGCTCGAATTCCGTTGCCCTGCTGCAGCCACGCCTGGTCAGGCTCGAGCAAGAGAAGTGCATCGGCAACCACCTGCGCCCGTCGGAGAGCCCCATCCGGCATCTGACGCGAAACCGAACGGCCCGAGCCCCACGCTCTCCATGTCCCAAGGTCGACCTCTGGAACCTGCCAGCACGACTCCGAGTTCATCCATCGGCCCACGCCCAGGTAGCGGGAACTGCCATCGCGCCTCAGCGAAAGAATGAACGCTGTCTCTCCCGGTCTCATTGGCTCGATTGAGTACCGGACCGAGTCGGGTCGGAGCAGCATTCCCTTCTTGTCGATGCAGATGAAGAGATGGCCATGCTGGCGACCGCTCTCCGGAAAGAGGCTGGGAAGTCCGAATGCTCTCGGAAGCTCGCCTTCGGAAAGCACAGAGCCGACCGCTGGCGCCAGGTCCTCGGGGTGGACGACCTTTTCGAGGCGCGCGATGGCGACAGTCTCGTCGGTCGCCTCGAAGTTCGGCCCGGCAGGATTGTCAGAGGTGAGACGCCAATGCCCCTCGTGCTTCCGGAGCCGCTTGATCTGGTACTGGTTGCCGAGCGAAGCGGGCAGCTGCACGAGGACCACTCGGTCTTGCATGGCAGGGGCGGGGGCGCTGCGGGCAAGCCGCATGATCGCCCAATCGCCATCCCTCATCGGCGCTTTGCCGCCGTCCATAGAGGTGCCGGATACGCGGACTGCGAAGAGTTCCGGGTCGTTCTGCGCGACTGGCAGGAGCACGCGGCCGGGTTCAACTCCATCGCCGCCCTCTGTTGCGTGGCCAGCCGCTGCGCGCAGGTCTGGGTAGGCGACAATTCCTCGCCGCTCAGCGAGTTCGATCACGTTGCGCCGAACTGGCTCAGCCCAGAGTCCGTCGGGACTTCGCTCGAAGCGAACCTCGAACTGCGTTGCTCGTGTTCCAGCATTGGGGCCAAACCACCGCCGAAGAAGATCCGGGAGCTGGTTTCGCGGATTGCCCGCTCTGAGTGCGACGCTGCAGACCTCCTTCGCGAACCGAAACGTCCACATTTCCCCCTCGACTCGTACGTCTGTCTCTCCTTCTGGAAGATTCGCGATCGCGCGGGAGGGCAACTCGAGTCTCGGGTCGGTCTTGCTTCTGGTGACGCTGCAAATGAATGTCTCAGAAGACTGATCATCACGACCGTGACGCGCGCGGTACTGGGCCAGACGGTAGTCGACGAGCTCCCGCACCATCTCGGTAAGGGAGGCCTCGTCCTTCTCTTCGATCTCAAACGCGGGACCGAAGCGACTGCCGCTCAGCTGAAACCATGTGCGACCAGAGGTCCTGGCGGCAGCCGATGCATCGATCGCGTTCTTTCGCCAGTACGCCTCCCACTTCTTCTCGAGGTCGCCCAATTCCCGGGCGCGGAACTCGTCTGGGACGTCGGCGAAAAGTTCAGGCGAGCGCTGCATCAATTGATGCGAGCGGGTCGCGAGCTCGCGCACCGGCATGCCGACGCGCAGAGCGCCCGCCTCGAGCAGCGCTTCGAGTGCGACCATCTTGAAGCACTTGGTCAGCTGGGTCGTTTCGAGATCGCGCAGCAGCGCCCCATGCCGATCATGCGCTTCGATGTCTCTCTGGGTGAGGTCTCCCTCGCTTCGCACAAAGTCGAACCAGCCAAGATGGCGGTCGTCCTTGCGGAGTCGGCTGATGAGGTAGCCCATTCGCTCGAGTTCGCCGGCTGTCGGCCGCTCGCCGCGCTCGAGCTTGAGCTCGCGGTAGATGCCTTCGACTTCGTCTGCGCCCGTGGGTTGCGTGAAGAGACCGGCGAGAACCTGCTTCGCCTCGAGTTCGAGTTCGACCGAACAGCCGGACGGCAGCTCGATTGGCTGATCATCGTTGAGAACGGCTCGAACGTCGGTCTTGTCGGAGCCGCCCAGTGAAAGCAGGGCGCGGAGCCGCTCAAGGAAGACTCTGTGATTGCCAACGAAGTCGATGACCGTCACGGTCGTCTTCCCGTCCGAAGCTCGCAACCCTCGACCAACTTGCTGCAGGAAGATGACCCCAGACTCCGTCGGTCGCAGCATGACGACGCGATCGACCGAGGGCACGTCGATACCTTCGTTGAAGACGTCGACGGAGCAGACAGCGTCGATCGTGCCGCTCTCCAGCTCACGAAGGGCTTCGTCGCGATCGTCTGAGCCGTCGCCTGAGTACACGGCCCTGGTGCGAACTCCTGCCGCGCTCAGCCAGCGGCGAACGAAGTTCGCGTGAGGAATGCTGCAGCAGAAGATGAGCGTTCGCTGGCCCGGGTGCTCGGCCCAGGCTCGCCAAAGCGTCGACATGCGCGCTTCGGTCTGAACCGCGGTTGCCAGAGTTTCGGGGTCGAAGCGGCGATTGCGCCACGGGATGTTGGCGTAGTCGATCTCATCCTTCACTCCGAAGTACGAGAACGGGACGAGCCGATCGAGTTCGACGCCACGCTCGATGCCGGCGCGGTAGATGAGGTTGTCATTGAAGAGCCCCAGGACGTCAGCGGCGTCCGCACGCTCGGGAGTGGCCGTCAGGCCGAGGATGAGTCGAGGGCTCGACGAGGGATCAGCGTCGAGCGCGGTGAGAATGTCTCGGTAGGACTTCGCGGTGGCGTGATGCACTTCATCGACAACGACGTAGTCGAAGCGTTGACCAGCGAGCTTCTTCAGGTGTTCGGGTCGAGACAACTTCGCAACTGACGCGAAGACGAGGTGAGTGGAGAGGTCTTCCGCGTCGCCGAGAAACCACCCAACTCGAGACCGCACCCCGTGCGCGTGAAGTTGCCGGCGGAAGGTCTTTGCCGCCTGCACCAGCAGTTCCTTACGATGCGCAAGGAACAACAGCCGAGGTCTTGCTCCCATCTCTTCGGCGAGCTGCTGGTGGTCGAAAGCCGCGAGCCACGTCTTCCCGAGTCCGGTTGCAAGAACGACCAGGCCTCTGCGTCGGCCCTTTGCACGCGCCTCACGGAGCTTTGCGAGCGCCTCGAGCTGGACCGCATGCGGCTCCGGCGGTGGCTCCAGCTTCTCGACTTCGGTCTCGCCAGTTGGAAGTGATTGCGGGTTGGCTCGTGCTCTCTCGGCGTAACGAGCGATCCACTCGCTGTCCAAACGTCTGCCGATCAACCACAGCGCCTCGAACGCATCTCGAACGCGTTCGTACGCCTCCCGGTCGCGATCGCGATCAACGCGCAGGTTCCACTCGATGCCGGTCTCGAGCGCGGAGCGAGACAGATTGCTGCTGCCAACGAAGGCGATACCGAAGTTCGCAGCTTCGAAGCGCCATGCCTTCGGGTGAAAGGCACGCGCGAGCCCGGGCAGCTTCTCAACTTCGATGATTCGCGCCTCGAGTGAACCGGCCGGAGGCTGATCGCTCTCGTCATCGTCTGCCGCGCCGACGGTCCGCTCCCAGTTGAGAAGTGTCTCAAGCGCGCTCGCTTGCGTGATGTCGAGGTAGTCGCCGGTGAGGATCCTCAACTTCGCGCCTCGTGCGATGGCACTGCGCACGTGCGGTTCAATGTGGTCCAGACCAGTCTCCTGGACGAAGGCTGCAACGATCGCGATGTCAGCGGCCGTGTTGAAGAGCGGGAAGATGTGCCGCGAGAACGGGTCCTCCATTCCTCCACTGGCGAGCGGCTTCACCTTTCTGCGGTAGTTGCCCTTCGACGGAATGACGTGACGAACACCGCCGCTCGGGTCGTCCATGTCACCCTTGAATCGGGGGATGACATGAATGTGGAGGTGCATCACGGTCTGGCCCGCCGCCGCCCCAGCGTTCAACGCGATGTTGTAGCCGTCGGGACAGTGATCTGCGTCGAGCCTGGCCTTCACCTCGTCGACCAACACCATCAACGCTGCGCGTTCGACCTCGGTCGCGCTGAACCAGTCAGGAGTCACACGCTTCGTGATGACCAGCGCGTGCCCGGGAGAGACCGGGAACTGGTCTCTGATCGCGAACGCGTGTTCGTTCGATGCGATCCACTGGCTCGGTGGGATCTCGAGGAAGATCGACATTCGCGCAGTATCGTCGAACGCTCCGACGTTGAACGCTCAAACGACACCGGCCCCGAACCGCGTTCGCGCTCTGTTGCTGACGGGCAGTAAGCTATTTGCGCCTGAACTGAGCGAAGAGACGGTCAGGCAGCATCCGCTCCATTTGCCATCGGACCGTGATCGGCTTCTCGCCCTTCCAGGAATTGAAGGTCACCGGCCCGCAGTAGACGAACGGTGCTGCGTTGCCCTGGCCGTCTTTCTTCTGTTTGCGAACGAACAGGTGCACCTCGACCCCGAGCTTCGCGTGGTCATGGAGCAGCTTTCCGCGTTTGTCTCCCTGGCGCGTCTGGTTCTGGCTCTGCCACTCGAAGACATCGGGCGAGATGAAGTGGTCGCCGTAGTCAAAGTCGCCGTGCATGTCCTTCTTGTCGATCGTTACGAGCAGGAAGATGCGCTTCGGGTTTGCCGTCGGTCGCACGACGAAGCCGACATTCCAGATCGCCTCGCTGAACGTGTCGCCGAAGAGGCCGGGAATCTGTTCACGCGAGTAGCTGCGCCACAGCTCCAGTTCGTGAACGGGGGCAGCCAGCTTCTCGAGAACCCACGATCCATCGCGCTTCACCAGCGAGACCTGGTGATTCGTGCCGGGAAGCCCAGCGCTGCTCCCAAACCAGCCACGAAGAAGGGCGGGCAGCTCGTTCTCCTTCTCTCCCGGGCGTCGAACGACGTTCAGGGCCACCTTCACGAAGTTCGCTTCGTATTGCGCTCCATCGATGCGAACCGCCGTGACACCGCTCGGCATGCCCTCGTGTGACGAGGGATAGAAGAGAATGGGCTTACCGCTCGCGTGACTGACGCTCAGCGTGAACTGCCCTGCCACCTCGGGCTGCTTGCGGAAGTACTCAGCCAGTCGCCAGTCGACGAGCTCACGGATGAGCCTCTGGGCGGCGGGGATCTCGGTCGTGGCAAGTCTGAGCCGCAACGTTCCGGCCTCGTACGAGAAGAACGACTTCCCGCCCGTTCCATCGGCCGTCACCCACGCATCGATCGGCTGTTGTTCGAGCGTCTTTCGCAGCGCCTTGTCACTCGAGAGCGCATCGCCGAAGTCTGCGCGGAGCCGCGGGTCGTGACCCGTGATGCGTCGCACCTCGGCGCAGAGATCGTCGATGGAGACACCATCGCCCGGAATTCGGCCGAGGTTCAGCATCGCGAGGATCGTCAGCATCTTGGAGCTGCGAGACCTCGGCGTCGTCTCGAGCGTGCTCAGAAACTCCGCGAGGTCCGCCCTGGCTCGCGCGCTCTCGGGCGGCAGGTCTCGTTGTTTGTCGACGAACTCCAGCCACGACCCATGCTTCTGCCGCGCGCTGCGAGGGGTGTAGCCGTCGTGGAACGCTTGCAGTGCGGTCGGCCGCTCTGCGCGTCGCTCCTTGAAGTCGACGTACCAGGCGAGCAACGCGTCTTGCACAGCGGCGGTCGGGAGGCGGAGCAGGCTCCGCATGATCTCGATGGCCTCGAGTTCGTAGGTGACCGAGCAGCCCGGCGGCAGCACGTACTCATCGGCCTGAATCTTCTGCAGCGCTGCGTTCAGCTCGGAGTCACTGCCGGGCGCGACCTGCAGCAGCGTGCGCGCCTTGAGCAGGAATGAGCGATGGTTGCCGATGTAGTCGATGACGGTCAGTCGCTCCTTGCCGGGGCTGGTTCGCAAGCCGCGACCGAACTGCTGCAGCCAGATGATCGCGGACTCGGTCGGTCGCAACATCATGACCGTGTCGATCGATGGCAGGTCGACGCCTTCGTTGAACATGTCGACGGCGAAGACGACCTTCAGGCTTCCGTCAGCCAGTCGATCGAGCGAGCCCTGACGTGAATCGGAGTCTGCGCCGCTGTGAACGGCTGCGCATGCGACGCCGGCTGCGGTGAAGAACTGCCGCATGAAGTTCGCGTGACGTTGCGAGACACAGAAGGCGATCGTCCGGTCGCCGGCTCGCTCCTTCCACTGCTCGAGGGCGTTCTGCGCTCTCGCCTCGGTCGCCGCGGCTGCGGTGAGTTCTTCTTCATCGAACCGCCTGCCGAGCCAGGGAATGTTCGCGTAGTCGATCGTGTCAGGCACGCCGAAGTACTCGAAGGGTGACAGCAACCCGAGCGTGATGCCTTCGATGAGGTTGCACTCGAAGACCAGATTCTCCTGACAGAGGCTGAGCAGGTCGTCGCCGTCGGTGCGGTGCGGCGTTGCAGTCAGCCCGAGCAGGAACTGGGGCGTGAAGTGCTCGATGAGCCGCCGGTACGTGTTGGCTGCGGCGTGATGGAACTCGTCGATGACGATGTAGTCGAACGCCCTGGGGTCGAAGCGGTCGAGATGCGTCTGTCGTGAGAGCGTCGCGATGGAGGCAAACAAGACATCGGCTTCCGGCTTCTTCTCTTCGCCCGTGAAGCGGCCAAACGTGGCGCCGGGTCTCACGCGACGGAACGTGTCGAGTGCCTGGGTGAGAATCTCGTCACGGTGCGCGACGAAGAGTACGTGTTTGAACTGCGCGGCGTCGAAGGCCGCGAGCCACGTCTTGCCGAGGCCGGTCGCCATCACCACGAGGCCGGCTTGAAACCCCTGCTTGCGGGTCTCCTCGAGCGCCGCCATCGCTCGCACCTGAACCGCGTTTGGTGGTGGCGGTGGAAGTGCCAGCTCCACCTCGGCATCGGCGACCTCTGTCGGAGCAGTCCAGCTGCGCTCCTGACGTCGTCCCTCGTAGTCGCGGAGCCAATCGTCATCGATGGCCCTCACCGCCGGGTTCGCGAACAGCGACTCGAAGGCCTGCTGCACTTGTCGGAAGCCCTCGGGTTCGCGCGCGGTGACCACGCGGTAGTTCCACTCCACGCCCTCGAGCAGCGCCGAGTCGGAGATGTTGGAGCTGCCGATGAACGCGACGCCATCGCCGCCGTTCGACGACGACGCGATGTACGCCTTGGGATGAAAGCTCAGGCCCGGGCGGTGGAAGACGCGCAGGTCGACCCTGGCCGCTGGAAATGCGAGCGCGAGATCTCTCAGCGCTCGAAGCGCTTCAGGGTCGGTGATGTCGAGGTAGTCGCCCGTGACGAGCCGGAAGCGGCCTCCACGCGCGAGCAGATCTCTCAGGTGCGGATACAGCCTTCGCACGCCGCTCTGCATGACGAAGGCGACGGCGACATCGAGTTGATGGGCGCGTTCCAGCTCTCGCGCGAGCAGCGGGAGCAATGGTGCATCGCCACCAGTCGTGACCAGCGGTTCGGCCTGCGCGGAGAGCAATGGCCCGTAGAGTCGCTTCGACGGAATGACGTTGCGCACGCCTCCGCGCGCGTCGGGCACGTCACCCGCTCGTCGCGGAATCACGTGCAGATGCAGGTGAGGCACCGTCTGGCCTGCGTGCTGACCGACGTTCACGCCGAAGTTGAAGTCACGCACCTCGGGGTAGCGCCGCGACACGGCAGCTCGCGCCATCTCGATCGCAGCCGTCAGCTCGTGCCGCTCCTCCTCCGTGGCGTCGAACCAGGTCGAGCGGTGGGCGCGCGTAGTGATCAGCGCATGGCCATCTGAGACTGGGAACGCATCCCAGATGCCTCGTACCAATCGCCCTTCGTGGAAGACCTTCTCGGCAGGAGGCGAACAGAACGGACAACCTGCGACGGTCTCCACAGCCACGACTCACCCCCTGGTGATGGTCAGGCTCCCGTCCAAGCCGGCAGCCACGCAGTCAGCGCAGCGCCAGGTTGTCACAGCTCGCTTCGCGTACCTCACGAAGTCACACACAGGGCATTCGTGCCGGAAGCGCGGTGCTTGTGTCGGGCGCGTGAAGCCTGGTACCGCGACCCGAGTCGCTGGCGTGTTGCCGACCTCGAGCAACAGCTGTTGCCACGTCTGCCCGTGGTGCGCTTCACCGCGAATGCCCAGTCGAACGACCGCGATGTGCGCGAGCTCGTGTCGAAGCACCTCACGCAGCTGGCTCGCAGAACGAATCGAAGTCGAGAGCGAGACACGCTGTGTTCGAAGCGCTGCCCGCCCCATCGAGACGGTGAGTCGTTGGCTGAACCGAACGTCGACGTCGCGCAGGTCGACGCGCCACGCCTTCGAGAGCGACGCGAGTTCACGCTGAATCAGTCGAGACGCCGAGGCAGGCGAGAGTGTGGCGTTCGCGCGGCTCACCGAGCTGAACCTACCAGCCGAAGAGCGTGGAGGACTCGCTGTCTGCTCGACTCTCGTTCCTCGGGTCGGTACTTTGCCCGTGGTGACGCCCGAGCAGCGACAGGAAGAACTGAGTCGGGCCTACCTCTACGCGGTCGCCGCGAAGTGTGGCTTCGCGCTCGGCAACTGGACTCAAGACCAGAGCTGCATCGATGTGACGATTGGTGCGGCCGGAGTCCTCGGAGGCGGAAGTCTCGCTGACCCAAAGCTCGACGTTCAGCTCAAGTGCACCGCCAACCAGTCGTTGATCCGAGAGAATCACGTCGCCCTTCAGCTCGAGCGGGCGCAGTACGATCGGCTGTCTGCGAGGTCATTCGTCCCCAAGCTGCTCGTCGTGCTGGTCCTGCCCGCCGAAGAGAACGACTGGGTCTTGCACTCACCGGCCGAACTCATTCTGCGACGATGCGCCTACTACCTCGTCGCGACTGGCCTGCCGCGAATCGAGACCGAATCCAAAGTCGTGCACGTGCCGCTGAAGAACGTCTTTTCACCCGACGCACTGACGGGGCTGCTCGGGCGGCTGAGTCGCGGGGAGTCACTGTGAACATTCGCGAGATCGACGGACTCGACGCCATTCGGCCCCTCAATGTCGTGGACTACCTGCGAAGCCACGGCTGGGTCGACAGCGGCACCAGTGACCGAACGGTCGCGGTGTACCAACGCCTCACCGAGCGCGGAGAGGTGAAGGCTAGGGTGCTGCTGGACGACACGTTCAGCGACTTCGCGGTTCGAATGGCCGAGGTCGCAGACACCATCAGCAGGGTCGAGTCGAGGCCACTGCTCGCCGTCGTCAACGACCTGCTGTCGCCGCCTGGAGACGCCCTGCGGTTTCGCATCGACAGCGAGAGCAGTGAGGCGGGCACGCTCTCGCTTCATCAGTCGCTGCAGCTGCGGAAGGGCCTGCGGAATCTGCTGCTGGCCGCGGCGCACTCGGCGCTCATCCCCCAGCCGCACTTCGCGCGCTTGTCCCAGGCGAAGGCTGTCGAGCTCGTCAACGCCTGCTGCGAACGACAGAGCGAGCGGGGCAGCTATGTCGCTTCGATCCTCGTTCCGGTGGTGCCTCCGGTGGGCCAGCTCACGCTCGATGAGGAGTTCGGTCGACGAACGACGAAGACGCTGTTCTCTGCCCTTCAGCGCGCAGAGCGCTCGGCCGCGAACCCGGACCTGCTCATGGGCGAGTTCCAGCACGGGGTCAGCGCGAACTTTCTTGATGCGCTGGCCGACATCGAACCAGAGGGGCAACGCTCGGCGGTCGAGGTGAGCGTGAACTGGCTCCGTGGCGCGCCCGAACGCGACTTCGATCGCGCCGTTCGTTTGCCGCAGACGGCCTTCAGGAACTTCAGGTCGGTCGCCCGCGCGTTGAGAGAGCGAACGCCGCTCCAGAACACCGAGCTCGAGGGCTACATCATCGCGGTCAGCCGCGAAGTCGACGAGCCGACCGGTCGAGCAACGCTCACCACCATCGTCGAGCCGCTGGGCGAAACCAGAGTGAAGGTCGAGCTCGATGCCAACCAGTACGCGGCCGCGCTCGATGCCCACAGAGATGGTCAGCGCGTTCGCGTCGTGGGCACGCTGAAGAAGGTCGGCCGCGGCCACGTGCTCGAGCAGCATTCTGGCTTCGAGGTCGTCGCTGACGACCGCTGAACGACAACGCCCCGGAAACGCATTCGCGCTCCCGGGGCGTCGGTGCTGCTCGAGACCTGTTCGTCAGCTCACTTCACGCGACGAAGCACGGTCACCGCATTGCTCACACCCGACCCACCGACGTTGAACGTCACGCCGACCTTCGGGGTCTTCTTCGTCGGAGCCAGGCCGATCGGCTCCTCCATCAGCTGCTTGTAGACGAGGGCGTGCATCGAGGCGCCGGTCGCTCCGACGGGGTGGCCCTTGGCCTTGAGCCCGCCCGACAGGTTGATGCACACCTGCTCGTCATCGGGCCCGAAGCGGCCGTTGACGTAGTCGAAGCCCGCCTTGCCATCAGCCGACAGCCCGAGCGCCTCGGTGGTGAGGATCTGGTTGATGCTGAAGCAGTCGTGCACCTCGGCGAGGTCGATGTCCTTCGAGGTGATGCCGGCCTCGGCGAAGGCCTTCGAGACGGCCTGCTTGCCGGCCGACAGCTCATACTTGTTCTCCCGCTGCGACAGCGGCAGGTGCTCGACGGCGTGGCCGATGCCGGCGATCTCGACGACCTTCTTCTTCGTCGCCTTCGCGTTCTCGGTGGTGGTGATGACGACGGCCGCGGCGCCGTCGGTGACGAGCGAGCAGTCGTGCAGCCGCAGCGGAGCCGCGATCATCATGTTCGAGCCCTTGCCCGAGTCAGGCAGCCCCAGAATCGCCTCGGCCGTCTGCGGCCCGTTCTGCACGTGCGCCAGCGGGTTCTTCGCCGCATTCCGGTACATGAGCGCCGAGATGTGCGCAGCCTGCAGCCGCCACTCGTTCTCTGAAAGCTTGTACTTCTCGATGTACGCCTTCGCGAGCTCGGCAAACAACCCGGGGAAGGTCATGCCCTTGCTGCCCTCTTCGGGCCAGTACGAGCACATCGCCAGCGTCTGCGTCATCGACGGCGTGTCGAGCAGGTTCATCTTCTCGACGCCGATGACGAGCACGTTCTTGTAGCGGCCCGACTCGACCGCGTACGTCGCGTCATAGATGGCCACCGACGAGCTCGCGCACGCCGCCTCGGTGCGCGTCATCGGCTTGAAGCGCAGCGCAGGGTCGATGCTCGTCGCCAGCGGAGCCACGTGCTCCTGGTTCACGAACTTCGACGGCGAACACGCCCCGATCCACACCGCGTCGATGTCTTTCGCCGCGAGCCCCGCGTCGGCGATCGCTCCACGCCCCGCCTCGGTGATGAGCTCGTAGAACGACTTGGTGTCGATCTTCTTCTTGAAGGAGATCATGTCCTTCACGTCGATGAGCGACCCGAACTTCGTGTTGTACGCCCCGATGATGCTGACCTTGCTCATGGTTGTGTTTCCTTCAGAATGAAAAGGTGTGGAGTTACTTCGCCAAGCCGTTGCTGATGAGCCCGCCGGTGATCTCGAGACAGGTGGCGTCGACGGCCTCGTTCTGCGCCGCGAACATGATGATGTCCGCAATCTCGGAAGGCTCGATGAGGCGACCGATGTGCACGCCCTTCAAGATGCCGGCGAGGGCCTCCTGGTTCATGCCCTTCACCATCGGCGTGCCGACGTAGCCGGGCGCGATGGCGACACAGCGAATGTTCGAGATGCCCTTCATCTGGAACTCGCCGACGAGAATCTTCGGCCACAGCGCGATGGCCGCCTTCGTCGAGGCGTAGTTGAGCTGCCCCGTCTGGCCGGCCTTGTTCACCGACGAGATGGGCACGAGCAGCCCGGGCCAGCCGTTGTTCGCCATGCGAATCGCCGCCTCGCGCATGGTGATGAACGAGCCGACCAGGTTCACGTCGACGACCGCCTTGAACTGATCGGTGGTCATCGCCTTCTTGACCTTGCCGGTCTCTTTATCGAGGTTGATCATCAGGCCGTCTTTGATGATGCCGGCGGCCGAGACGCACACGTTGATGGCGCCGAACTTCGCGATGGCCAGATCCATCAGGTTGGCGACGTCTTCTTCGTTGGTGACGTTCGTCTTGAGCGAGGCGACCTGCCCGCCGGCGGCGGTGATCTCGCCCGACACGCGCTCGAGGTTCTTGCTGTCCATGTCGCCGATGACGACCTTCACGCCCTTCGACGCCATCGACTTCGCGACCGACTCGCCGATGCCGCTGGCGCCGCCCGTGATGACTGCCACTGCTCCCTTGAGTTCCATGTGTGCCTCGCTCGTGATGAGTCACGACGCATGGTGCGCCGCAACATGAAGCGAGAAGTGACAGCCTCTGGCCCTCGGGTCAAGCGATTGTGCAGTGCATCATTGTTCGCCCGGCCGCCGGGTTGTGTAAGCACCCGCCCATGCACCGATTTTCACGAACGGCCTCGGCTCTGTTGATCATCGACATTCAGGAACGGCTGGCGGCGGCCATGAGCCCGCCCCGGTTGGAGCGGTTGCTGAACCGCACGCTGGCTGCCATCGAGGGCGCGAAGGCGCTGGGGTTGCCCATCGTGGTGACCGAGCAGTACCCGAAGGGCCTGGGGCCGACGATGAAGGTCGTCTCGGAGCGCGTTCCCGACTTCAAGCCCATCGAGAAGCTCGAGTTCTCGGCCTTCGTGCCCGAGGTGAAGGAGCGGCTGACCGGGCGCTCCAGCGTGCTGGTGACGGGTATGGAGACGCACGTGTGCGTGTTTCAGACGGTGCGCGCGCTGGGTGACGCGAAGCTGACGGCGTACCTGGCGGCCGATGCGGTGTTGTCACGCACCGAGGTCGATGAGCGCGTGGGCCTCGAGCT
This sequence comes from Myxococcaceae bacterium, assembly GCA_040275325.1. GTDB lineage: Bacteria > Myxococcota > Myxococcia > Myxococcales > Myxococcaceae > Xiheimicrobium. The sequence goes on from JBEOKA010000124.1 coordinate 13,615, forward strand.
GTGCCGGAATGCTGGAGCGATGATCACCACCGTCGAGACGGTGTTGTTCGATGCGCTCGGCAAGGCCGGTGGCCCCGAGTTCAAGGCCATCTCGGCGGCGGTCAAGTAGCCGGCGAGGCCGAAGGAGCACGTTGTGACCCAGGGCGAGCAGAAGAAACACCGGCGTCGCTGGCGTGACTATCGGACGGCGGCCGGCGGTCGCCCTGTCATGCAGTTCATCGATACCCTGGACGATGAGGAAGTGGCCGAGGTGGTGGCGGCGATGAAGGAGGTTCAGCGTGACGGCCTCTCAGCAGCCAAACACCTTCGGGGTGACCTCTACGAGGTGCGGGCCGACGCCCGAACCCGCTCCTTTCGGATCCTCTTCTCGGCCGAGGGCCAGTTCAATCAGGTGCTGCTCTCGCTCAGTGGCTTCCCCAAGAAGACCCAGAAGACGCCGATGCAAGAGTTGGATCTGGCGGAGTCTCGTCTTCGGGATTGGCGTGCACGCGCCCGCGCCAAGAAGAAGCCATAGCGTTGGAGCTATGGCGTTGACGCCATTGTGTGCGACCGATAGCGTTTCTCCCATGGGCAAGGACTTCCTCGAAGAGGTCATTCAAAGGCGTACCGCGCGCAACGCCGGCTTTCCGGCACTCGTCGACGAGGCCGAGTTCAGGCGAGCAGCGGCGAAGAAGTTGGTGGCCAAGCGCGAGAAGGCTGGGCTCTCGCAGACTGTGGTCGCCGCCATGATGGGAACGTCAGCTTCGGTGGTGTCCAAGCTCGAGTCTGGCGCAGACGTGAAGATCTCGACGCTGGTTCGGTATTGCCAGGCGATCGGCGCGAGCTGGGAGTTCTCAGCAGTTCGCCGCTTGGCGACTCGATAGCTGTGAGCGCCGAAAGGTCACCGTTGCAGTCGACATCGGTGCGGTCTTCGTCCAAGATGCATACACTTCTGAAGATGTGGATGCAGTCTGGACGGCCCCATGAAGCAGGCCTCACGAGAACGAGCGCTGACACTGCTGAGACGACAGGGCCCGCTGATGCGGCTCTCGGAGTTCGTTGGCGCGGGCGTTCATCGAGACACCCTTCGCGAACTGCGAGCGTCGGGCGCGATCGAGCAGGTGTCTCGAGGGCTGTACCGGCTGTCGAGCGCTCCGCCCCTCACAGAGCCCGACCTGGTGGTGGTCTCGCGACTGGTCCCAGGTGCTGTGGTTTGCCTCGTCTCAGCGCTGTCTCTGCACGAGCTCACGACCCAGATTCCCCACGGCGTCGACATCGCGCTCGCGAGAGGGCGTCGTCGGCCGCGAATCGAGTTCCCGCCCATTCAGGTCTACTGGTGGTCGTCGGCAGCGCTGGAGCAGGGCATCGAGACGCGCTCCTTCAGTGGGGTCGACGTTCGCGTGACGACTCCCGAGCGCTCGGTCGCTGATGCGTTTCGGTATCGGAATCAGCTCGGGCTCGATCTCGCCATCGAAGCGCTCCGTGCGTGGCGTGAACGCCGCGGGTCGAAGCCCGAACGGCTGCTCGAGGCTGCGCGTGTGGTGCGCGTCGAGAAGGTGCTGCTGCCCTATCTCCAGGCGGTGCTGGCTCAGGCGTCGTAGAGCGCGTCGACGTAGGCGCAGAGCAGATCGCTCACGAGCCCCTTGAACGGCAGCGACGACGCGAGGCCATAGACCGGCGCCATGCCGTCCTTCGCGGGCGGAGAGTCGCGCACCGCATCGACCGACGCGCGCAGATCGCTCTCGAACTTCTCGGCCACGCCCGGCAGCGTGTGCCGCAACGTCACGCACAGGTGCACGGCGGCGGGGTGCTGCAGGCCGTTCAGGCTCCACCCGCGCTTCGCCATCTCATCGAGCACCCGGTACACGTCGACGACGTCGGAGCGGAACGCGATCACCCACAGCGGGTCGCCCACGATGCGCAGCTCCGGCATCGCCTCGATGCTCTTCCGAATCTTCCGGCCCGTCTCGAGCACCGCCTTCGTGTTCGCGACGTACCCCTCGCGCCCCATCGCCACCATCGTCGCCCACGCCTGCGCGATGAGCGCTCCCGGCCGGCTGCCCGCGAAGCCCGGCGTCACATAGAGCCCGCCCGTCCACTCCGGCGTCGTGAAGTACTGGTGCCGTCGCAGCGCGCGCCCCCGGTACAGCACCACCGAGCTGCCCTTCGCCGCGTAGCCAAACTTGTGCGTGTCGGCCGACATCGACGTGACGCCCGGCAACGAGAAGTCGAACCGCGGCACCGGAAAGCCCGCTTCGTTCGCGAACGCGAGAATGAACCCGCCCAGGCACGCATCGGTGTGAAAGCCGATGCGTTTGCTTCTGGCGAAGGTCGACAGCTCTTCAATCGGGTCGATGACGCCGTGCGGGAATGACACCGCCGAGCCGATCATCACCAGCGTGTTCGAGTCGACCGCCGCCTTCATCGCCTCGACGTTGGCGCGCCCATCGGCGTCGACCGGCACGCGCCGCATCTCCACATCGAGCGTGTGTGCTGCTTTGTCGAACGCGGGGTGCGCCGAGACGGCCGCGACGATGTTGCCGCGCTTGATGCCTCGCATGGCGCGCCCGTGATCGCGGTACGCCTTCATGGCCAGCATGATGCTCTCGGTGCCGCCCGATGAGAGCGCGCCGCAGACGACCTGCTCATCGTCCTCGAGCTTCGAGTCTCCGCCCATCAGCTTCGCCGTGAACGCGACGATGTCGGCCTCGAAGCGCGCCACCGACGGCCACACATCGGCGTGTAACGGATTGGCCTGCGAATAGAGCGAGTACACCTCGTCGAGGAAGCGCAGGTGCGTCTCGTCTCCATGGTACACGCCACCCGAGACACGCCCATCGCGCCACATCGGCGCCTCGCGCTTCGACAACGTCTTCAAGGTCTCGAGAATCTCTTCCCGCTTCAGCCCCTTCGAGGGCAGGGCGTCGAAGGCGAGCTCGGTCGGCCGGTGTTTGCGCACCGACTCACGCATCGAGTCGCTGACCTTCTTCTTCTCGGCCCGCACCATGTCTCCAACGATGGGCAGCTTCTCGAGCACGCCCTCGATGCGGCGGGTGACACCTTTGGGGAGGCGGTTCAGCACGGCGTTGGCTGCGTCAGGAATCTGCATGTCAGTGACCACCTGTGAAGCGTCGCGAAATGGCTCTGCGATGTTTGAACTCTGCGAGGAATTGTTCGAAGCGCTCGTCGAAGAGCGCCTGGTATTGCTGTCTGGGCTCCCACGTCTTCGAGATGGGGACGAGCGGCGTCACGTCGCTCCACTTGAGCAGCCCGAGCGCCACCAGCGCCGAGATGCCGGCCCCACGAGCGTTCGTCATCTGCGGGTCTTCGGCCTGGCGCACCGGCCGGCCCAGCACGTCAGCCTGAATCTGACACCACAGGTCCGACCGCGCGCCGCCGCCCACCACCGTCACCGCTTTCAGCGGCCGGCCCAGGTTCTCTTCGAGGTGCTTCTGCAGCCAGCGCGTGTTCAGCGCCACGCCCTCGAGCACCGCGCGAATGAGATGACTGGCCTCGTGCTCCAGTGACAGCCCTGCGAAGCCACCGCGCACCATCGGGTCGTCGATGGGCGAGCGCTCGCCATGAATCCACGGCAGGTACATGAGCCCATCACTACCGACCGGAGCCTGCGCTGCCTCGGAAAACAGCTCGGGGTAATTACTGCGTTTGAGAAGCTTCTCTGCGACCAGCTTGAGCCCGCCGGCCGCTGACTCCTGTTCATTGCAGAATAGATATCGGCCCGGAATCGCCGCCGGCAGCGACGCCATGTTGTGATCGAGATCGGCCTTCTTGAACGGCACGTGCGCGAGCAGCCACGACGAGGTGCCAAGACAGAGGTGCGCGTCGTAGTCATCGACGGTGCCGGCGCCGAGGGCGGCGGTGTGCATGTCGGCTCCACCCGCTGCGACCTTCACCTTCGTCGAGAGCCCCAGCGCGGAAGCAGACTCGGCCGTCAGCTCGCCCACGATGGACGCGGAAGGAATCAGCTCGGGCAGCTTCGAGCGCTCCAGCTCGGTCAGCTTCAGCATCGCGTCGTCGTAGCGAACGGCGTTGATGTCGCGGTTGTCGGTCGCCCAGTGCAGCACGATGGAGTCGAAGCTGGCGGCCATGCGCCCGGTGAGCTTCTGGTTCACCCAGTCCTTCGGCTCGAGGAAGCAGTGCGCCGCGTCGTACGTCGCGCGTTCGTGCTTCTTGAGCCACGCGATGTGCCCGACGGGATCTTTCCCCGAGAGGCTGGGCACGCCGCCGGTCTTTCGGATCCAGCTGAGGGCCTTGAGCGCGCCGTAGCCATCGACCGCCGGGAACCCGCCCGCGATGCGGCGCACCTCGTCTTTGCCGCGAGAGTCCATCCAGATGAGGGCGGGGCGCAGCGGCGTGCCGGTCTTGTCGACGGCGACGGTGCCTCCCCACTGTGACGAGAGCGCGATGCCGACGACGTGTTGGGGCTTCGCGACGCCGCGCGCCCACAACGCCGTGGCGGCCTTCACGATGGCAGCCCACCAGTCAGCCGGGTTCTGCTCGGCGCCGCCGCCCGGGAGCATCGACACGCCCAGGGGCACGACCTCGCTGTCGACGACGGCGGCGCGCGACGAGATGACGGCCGCTTTGAGCCCCGAGGTTCCGAGATCGAGCGCGAGCACGGTGGCGTCTGACATGGCGCGAGGGCTTTACACAGCTGGCCTCTTTCGCACCCTCGGATTTGGGAACCGACGACTCAGTCGGTGAAACGGGGCGCGCCAGCCACGCAAGCGAGAATCGCTCGTGTTCGACGCTACAGTCTCGCGCGAGTGGAGAACTACATCGACGCAGGTCCTTCGAGCGCGCTGGCCGAGAAGGGGAAGCTGGTGGTGACGGTCGGAGCGCATTCAGTCGCGCTCGTTCGCATCGACGGGCGCGTGTACGGCGTCGACAACCGCTGCCCGCACCGTGACGGAGAGCTGGGCTTCGGCGACCTCGACGGGTTTCATCTCTTCTGTCCGCTGCACGCGTGGGTGTTCGACGTGCGTGATGGGCGCGGCTTCTTTCCGAAGGGCGCCGAGGTGGCGTGCTTCGCGGTGAAAGAAGAGGCCGGGCGCCTGCTCGTGGCGACGCGGGGAACGAAGCCGAGTCAGACGGGCAACTGGCCGTGAGGCTCCACCGTCTCCATTCCCGGCACCTTCCGGAACGTCTTCATCAGGTGACGCAGGAACTCGCGCACGCGCGTCGGAGTGAACTTCGCGGTCGGCACCACCGCGCTCACCTCGAGTGACGAGGGCGGCGTCTGTGGCAGCACCACGACGAGCTTCCCGCGGCGCAGCTCGTCCTCCACCAGCCACCGCGTCACCAGGCCGATGCCCAGCGCTCCGAGCAGCGCCTGCTTCAGGGTGATGGCGTTGTTCGACACGTAGGCTGGCGTCATCTCGACGCTCGTCGCGCCCAGGGTCAGCGTGTTGCCGGTGGGCAGGCCGCTGAAACGAACGGCGCGGTGGTTCGCCAGGTCTTCGGGACGGCGCGGCACACCGTGCCCCTTCAAGTACGCGGGCGTGGCGACGAGCAGGCGCTCCATCGTTCCCAATCGCCGACGCACGACTGAGGCGTCGGTGATCGCTCCCAGCCGAATCGACAAGTCTGCGCCTTCGGCCACGAGATCGACGTAGCTGTCGAGCAACGTCAGCTCGCACCGCACCTGGGGGAACGTGCGCTGAAACGCGACGGTCGCCGGGCCGAGAAAGAGCTCTCCCAACACCACCGGGCCGTGCAGCTTCAGCGTGCCGCGCGGCACATCGCCCTCGGTCACCTCGGCGTTCGCTTCATCGAGCACCGCGAGCGCTTGCCGACAACGCTCGTAGTAGCGGCGGCCCGCGTCGGTGAGCGTGAGGGTGCGCGTGCTCCGGAGCAGCAGCCTGGCGCCGAGTTCTTCCTCCATCGCCGCGATGGCCTTGCTCACCGCCGGTTGACCCACGCCCATGTCGGCGGCGGCCTTCGACAACGTGCCGCGCTCGACCACCTTGCTGAACAGTCGCAGCCGCTGAAGCTGGTCCATGACTCATTCCAACGCGGAATGGACGATATGGCCAGCGGCGGTCTTCCGGGGCTCGCGGGTGACACCTACCTTGCGCGTACACCTCAACGCGGGAGCGCACCCATGAAGATCGCAGTCCTCGGCACTGGAATGGTTGGAGAGACGATCGCCTCGAAGCTGGTCGAGCTGGGTCACGAGGTGCGCATGGGCTCGCGCACCGCGACGAACGAGAAGGCCTCGGCATGGGCGAAGAAGGCCGGCGCGAAGGCCTCGGCCGGTACGTTCGCTGACGCGGCCGCGTTCGGCGCGCTCGTCTTCAACTGCACGCTCGGCAGCGGCTCGGTCGAAGCGCTCGTGATGGCGGGCGAGCAGAACCTCGAGGGGAAGACCATCGTCGACGTGTCGAACCCGCTCGACTTCTCGAAGGGCATGCCGCCGAGCCTGTTCGTCGGCAACACGGACTCGCTCGGTGAGCAGCTGCAGCGCCGGTTTCCGAAGGCGCACGTGGTGAAGGCGCTCAACACGATGAACTGCAACATCATGGTGAACCCGCGCCTCTTGCCCGACTCGCACCACACCTTTCTGGCGGGGAACGACGCCGGCGCGAAGGCGCAGGTGAAGACGCTGCTCTCGGAGTTCGGCTGGAAGAACGACGAGGTGCTCGATCTCGGAGACATCACGAACGCGCGCGGTTGCGAGAGCGTGCTGCCCATCTGGATTCGCATCTGGGGCGCCACGAAGAACGGCGCGTTCAACTTCAAGATCGTCGCGGCGAAGTCATGACGCTGTAACCCCGGGTCGGTCTGAGACATCTGGAGGCATGCGCAGACTGTCACCAGGTGATGTCGTCGAACCGATGCAGCTCGAGAGCCTCAGCCACGGGCCGGTGGCCATTCCCTCGTCGAAGCTCGTGCACCTGCAGTTCCGCCGCTTCGCCGGCTGCCCGATCTGCAACCTGCACCTGCGGGACTACTCGAAGGGCCTCGAGCAGCTGAAGGCGGCCGGCGTGGAGTCGGTCGCCTTCTTTCATTCCACGGTGGAAGAGATGTTGCCCTACCAGGGAAGCCTGCCGTTCCCGATCGTCGCGGACCCGCAGAAGACGCACTACCGCCGCTTCGGCGTCGAGGCGTCGTTCGTCGGCATGCTGCACCCGCGGGTGACGCTCAAGTTCCTGCAGGGCGTGTTCACCACGAAGTCGAGCATGATGGATGGCAGTGGTGGGCACCTCGGGTTGCCGGCCGACTTCCTCATCGCTCCCGACGGCACGGTGCGCGCGGCCCACTACGGCGCGCACGCCGACGACCACTGGAGCGTCGCCGACGTGCTCGCCCTGGCCCGGTGACTCAGGGAGGCGAGAGCACCGCCGCGCGCCACGCCTCGGGGTTGGTCGACTCGGGCCCAGCGAACGTGAAGCTCTTCACGTACGAGATGGGCCAGAACCACGGCTGCGCGGACTGGGTGAGGTCGATGGTCAGGTTGCCAGGCGTCGGCGCGCGGACGAGCACGCTGTCGTCGAAGTCGGCGCTGAGCGCTTCAATGGCCCACGGTGAGGCGAGGCGGCCGCGAGAGAAGAGCTTGAACCGGCATGACGACGCGTAGGGAATCGCTGCGCGCGAGAAGACCCGCACCGAGTTGCGAATGGCCGCCGTCGCGCCATCGGTCTCGCGGTCGATGACACACGGCTCGACGTTGCCCGAGAAGCCCGAGGCGACCTTCGTCGAGAACGCGCCGCGCAGATCGGCCTGCTCCTTGAATTGCGCGCCCGTGACCGTGAAGAGCTGCTTGCGAATGGGCAGCTCCGATTTGACCGTCTGCCAGCGCGTACCGATGACGGCGCGCATGTCTGCTTCGGTGCACGACTGGCCTTCTCCGCACGCCTCAATCAGGGCCTCGAGGTCGAGCAGGTTGATGGCCGCTTCGTCCATGAGCTGCGCCATCGCCTGGGTGTTGAAGGGGAAGAACTGCGCCTGGCTGTGCGACAGCGCGTAGGCGAGTTCGTTGTAGGCGTCGAACCAGGCCGTGTACGCGGGCCCGAGCACGCGACCCATGGAGGTGGTGGCGTCAGCGATGGGGAAGGGCTGGCGCACGCCGAAGTTCGAGGTCTGCCCGTAGGGCTTGAGCTGCATGCCCGTGGGCACGAGCTGGTTGGTCGCCGTCACGCTCGTTGGGAACGTGCGCAGTTGGTCGAGCATGGCCGTGACCGTCAGCGGCGTCTCGTTCACCGGCCCGCCCAGCTGCTGAAGCTCGATGGAGACCTCGACGACGGTGTTCTCGAATGATCCCGTCACGCTCCCGTTGGCGCTGATGGGCGCGTTCTGGGCGTTGACGGTGCGCAGCGCCTTTTCCGCCGCAGCCGCGGGCGTGTCGTTGGCTCCCACGCTCGCCAGCAGGGTTGCCCGCAGGTGTGACTGCACGTTGGTGTTGTTCGACGAGAACTTGAGCACCGCGATGAACGACGCGCCCATGGTGACCTGTTCGACGTAGCGATCGCCGCAGAGGGTGCGGAACGCCTTGGCGCCGTTCACGTCGAAGCGCGAGAGGGCGCCTGCCGTCACGGCCGGCACCGAGGTGATTCGTTGGGGGTCGAACTCGATGCGGGTGTTCAACATCAGCTGAATCGCGGTCGACTTCGCGGTCGCGGTTCGACCGACGTCGCCATAGAGCGAGCCCGAGACGGGAACACTCGCCTGCGGCAGCCCTCCCGAGATGCGGGCGTCGAGCTGCAGCGTGTCTTTCACGCTCGTGACGTCAGAGATGAACTTGAGGCTCGTTCTGGTGCGCGCGCCCGTGAGCGCGAGGGTCGACGTCGAGAACGGCCCAAGGCACGAGAGCAGCGAGGGGGCGTCCTGGTCGGTCAGGTGGTTCCACCCACGCCCGAGGAACGGGTGCTGATTGGTGGAGCCGGGGACGACGCAGAGACCGGGGTGCTGCTGGCAGATGCTCTGCGGAGGCGAGAGGGCCTGCTTGGCGCGCTCCACCCGCGGTTGGGCTTCTGACGTCTCACCAACGTCAGTGCCACAGGCGCCATTCAGCAGTGCAGCAGACATCAACAGTGTTCGAAACGTGGGCTTCACAGTGTCTCCAGGTGCGTTGATTCGCGGCGGCGCGCTTGAGCAATCGCCAGACCAGCCCTGCTCCGAGGGAGACTCGTCGCGACACGCGTTGGGTGGAGCCAACAGTTGCCGACTGCGACCCACAGCCAGCGCGATAGCCAAGGCTCCATCGAGGCCGTACCCTGCGCCCCGATGCCGACGGCGGTGGTGACAGGCGCAGGAATCAGGGTTGGCAGGGCCATCGCGCTGGCGGTGGGCGCGGCCGGTTACGACGTCGTGCTGCACGCGAACCGGTCGGCTGACGCCGCGCTGAAGGTGAAAGCCGAGCTGGAGGCCATCGGCCGGCGGGCATGGGTCGAGTCGGCTGATCTCTCCGACACCGCAGCGGTCTCGACGCTCGCCAAGCGAATCGGTGCCACCCATTCTTCCATCGACCTGCTCGTCAACAGCGCCGCCGCCTACGCGCACGTCGACTTCGCCGACGTCACCCCCGCGCAGCTCGAGCTGATGTGGAAGGTGAACGTCGCGGCGCCGTTCTTCCTCACGCAGGGGCTGCTGCCGGTGCTGCGGGCCTCGAAGCGCGCCTGCGTCGTGAACATCACCGACATGGCCGTCTCGCACGCGTACACGTCGACGCACTTCTTCTCGCACTACCTCGCCGCAAAGGCCGCGCTCGATCAGCTGACCCGGTCGTTGGCGCTCGAGCTCGGGCCAGCGATTCGGGTGAACGCCGTCGCTCCCGGGCCGGTCGCGATGGCGGCTGAGACGACTGGCGAGCAACGCGACGACATCTTGAAGCGCATTCCCATGAAGCGTGAAGGCAGCCCCGACGACGTGGCGCGCGCGGTGGTGTTCCTCGCGACGGCTCCGTACATCACCGGGCAGACGCTGCGTGTCGACGGAGGCTTGAGCGTCGCATGACCGACTCCGACGTTCAGCTCTGTGTGCTCGAGGTGGGAACCGAGACGTACGTCATCGATCTCAAGCGGGTCGACGAGATCCTCCCCGCGCAGAAGCCGACGCCCGTGCCGCGCGCGCCCGAGTTTCTCGAAGGTGTCGTGAAGCTGCGGGGTGAGGTCGTGCCCGTCGTCGACGTGCGCAAACGCCTCGGGGTTCAGCCGAAGAGCGCGGGCACCACCGACAAACGCGTGAAGCGCCGCGAGCGCATGGTCGTCTGCAAGCTCGGCCGCCGCCGCGTGGGCTTCCTCGTCGACGCCGTCACGCGGGTGATGCGGGTGGCGAGAACCGACTTGAAGCCGGCGCCGCTCACCGCCACGCCCGGCAAGAACCCGCACGTGCTCGGTGTCGTTGGTGAGCCCGGCCAGCTGCGCCTGATGTTGGATCTGCTTTCGCTCGTTGGAGACGACGCCTCATGAGCTGGTTGGACTCTGACCCCGCCACCGAGTCGCGGTACCGAACCGTCGCCGGCCTCGAGCCCGTCGCGACCAGCTTCACCACGCTCATCGAGGCGTTGTTCGACGAGAGCTGGCGCGTGCGCCGCCTCGCTGCCGACAAGCTCGCCGCCGCCAGCACCGGAGAGTCGCTCGTCGCCTCGCTGCTCGACGTGCTCTCGAAGCGTGGCCAGCCCGGCGCGAGGAACGCTGCTGCCACGGCGCTCGCCCACCTGGGGTTGTCGGTCGTGAAGCCGCTCGCGGGCCTGCTCCAGCACCCCGACCCCGATCAGCGGAAGTTCGCCGCCGACATTCTCGGAGAGCTCGGCCGTGTCGAGGCGTCTCCGGCGCTCATCGCCGCGCTCAAGGACGAAGACCCGAACGTGCGGGTGGCCTCGGCTGAGGCGCTGGGCAAGACGGGCGGACCCGAAGCCCGTCGCGCCCTGGAGGTGCTGCTCGCCGAGCCCGATCCGTTGCTGCAGGTCAGCGCGCTCGAGGCGCTCACGGCGTTGAACGCTCCGCCGCCGCTGCCCATGCTGGTGCCGCTCGTCGCCAGCCCGCTCACCCGTCGCAGCGCCTGGCGGTTGATCGGCCGCGTTCGTCATCGCTCGGCGTGGGTGCTCGTCGTTCAGGCCCTGCGCACGAAGAGCACGCGTGATGCGGCGCTGCTCGCCCTCGGTGGAGCCACCACCACCTTGTCGGCCGAGGTCGAAGCCGAGCTCTCGGTCGCGCTCGCGGGCGTCGACGACGCGGTCTCGTGGCTGACGAAGTGCCTGTCGTCTGAAGATCTCGAGCGTCGGGTCGGCGCGCTCCATCTCGTGCGAGCCGTTCGACTGCCTGAGCTCGCGCTCCGCGTCGCCGAGGCCGCAGAGGGTGGAGACCTGGCCCAGCTCTCGCTCGCGGTGTTGCTCTCGCTCGGAACGCCCGGCCTCGTCGCGCTGCTCGAAGGGCCGACGCCCGCGCTGCTGCAGATGTCGCGTGAAGGCCGCTCGGTCGCCAGTGAAGCCGTCGTCGAGAACTCGAGCCCGCGCTTCGTTCAAGCGCTCACCTCGCTGCTCGACAGCGGTGAAGTGGAGCTCGCCGAGGTCGCCGTGCGAGCGCTGGGCCGCAGCCAGTCCATCGGCGCGATTCCTCCGCTGCTCGGTGCGCTCGGTGATGACGGCCTCTCTCCGACGGCGTCGCGCGCGCTGACGCATCTGGCGCAGACGTTCCCGCACGAGGTGAAGCAGGCGCTCGCCGAGAAGGTGCAGCAGCTGCAGCCGCACGTGGTGCGCGCCTGGGCCAACGTCGCCGGCACTGACGCGTTGCCGGTGCTCCGCCGCGCGCTGCACGACGAGAACGAAGCGGTGCGTGCGTCGGCCGCGCAAGTCGCGATGGTCGTTCCTTCAGAGGCGCAGGCGCTGCTCGGCATGGCCGTCGTCGATGAGTCGGCCCGCGTTCGTCGTGGTGCCGCGCGCTCGGTGGCAGGGCTCGGCCCCGTGAAGGGCAGGGCGCTGCTCGAGCGGCTGCTCGGTGATCGTGAGCCGTCGGTGTTGTCGCTCGCCGCCGCCGCCGCGATGGAGTGTGGCGCCACCTGGGCGACCGCCCGGCTCGTCGAGCTCACCACGCACTCCGACTCGGCGGTGGTGCTGTCGGCCGTTCAGTCGCTCATGGTGCTTGGCGGCGCCGATGATGCGCAGCTGGGCCGTGTCGCCACGCACCCCGATGGAGAGGTGGTGAAGCAGGTGCTGCACGAGGGCTGTGCGTTTCCCTCGGTGCTGGTGCAGGCCGTGCGCTCGCTGGCAGACCCCCGGTGGGACGTTCGCGTCGCGGCCGCGCAGGCGCTGCAGGTGTCGGGCACGGCGAGCCAGCACCTTCCGTCGCTCGAAGCGGCCCGCGCGAAAGAGACCGATCCCCTCGCCGACGACGCGCTGCTCGCCGCCATCGAGACGCTGAAGGCCCGGTGACGTCATGGCCGAGATGACGGCGGAACAGCTTCGACTGCTGCGCGACGTGTTCCAGAACGCGTGCGGCTTCGTCTTGCGTGACGATCTCAAGTTCATCGCCGAGCGCCGCCTCGCCCCGCGCCTCGAGGCCCTGGGCCTGCGCGACTTCGGCACCTACCAGCGCTACCTGCGCTTCGACTCGCGCGGCAAAGAAGAGCTCGACGTCGCCATCGATCTGCTGCTCCCGCGCGAGACGTACTTCTTCCGCGAGCCCGCGCAGCTCACCACGCTCGTCGACGAGGTGATTCCCCGCCTCGCGCAAGACGCCATCGGCCGCTCGCTGCACGTCTGGAGCGCCGGCTGCTCGAGCGGCGAAGAGCCCTACACGCTCTCGATGCTCATGGGCTCGCACCCGCTGCTGAAGGACTGGGACATCGACGTGCTGGGCACCGATCTCTCGCAGAAGGCGCTCGCGACCGCCCGGCACGCCGAGTACGGCCCCTCGGCCCTGCGCTCCACGACGCCCGAGCAGAAGGCCCGGTTCTTCGAGCTCGCCGAGCAGGGCCGCGTGAAGGTCAAACGCGAGTTCAAGGAGCGCGTGCGCTTCGGCTGGCTCAACCTGCTCGACGCCGAGGGCGCGCGCCTGCTCCCCTCGATGGACGTCATCTTCTGCCGCAACGTGCTCATCTACTTCGACACCGAGACGCGGCGCCGCGTGGTGCAGCTGTTCAGCGAGCGGCTGCGAGACGGTGGCTACCTGCTGCTGGGGCACTCCGAGAACCTGTTCAGCCTCACCACCAAGTTCGAGCTGGTTCAGCTCTCGGGCGATCTCGTCTACCGGAAACCACGCCTGTGAACGCTTCACCGTTTTGAGGTAGTGCCACCGTCGTCTTTCATGCGCCCCGGACGTGCCATTCGTGTGCTGGTCATCGACGACTCTCCGTCGAACCGCCGCGCCATCACCGCGATGCTCGAGTCCGCGCCCGGCATCGAGGTGCTCGATCGCGCCGCTGATGGAGAAGAGGGCCTCAAGAAGGCCATCGCGCTCAAGCCCGACTGCATCACGCTCGATCTCGAGATGCCGCGCATCGACGGCTACTCGTTCCTGCGCCTCATCAACTCGCGCGCGCCGACGCCCGTCATCGTGCTCTCGTCGTACGGGCACCCGTCTGACGTCTTCAAGGCGCTGCAGCTGGGCGCGCTCGACTTCGTCGCCAAGCCTGCGAAGGCCGACAAGGCCGGCCTCGAGCAGGTGCGCGCCGAGCTGATCGAGAAGGTGCGCGCCTCGGTGTTCGCGAAGAAGCGGCCGGCCGAGCGCGGCATGGGCCCGTTCCACACGCCGGCCGTGTTCCCTGCGGCGGTGTTGCCAGATCTCGGCAAGAAGCCCGCGTCACCGACGCCGACCGACACGGCGACGCTCGTCTGCATCGGAGCCTCCACGGGTGGTCCTCCCGCGGTGCAGAAGGTGCTCGAGTCGCTCGCGGGGCTTCCGGTCTGTGTGCTCGTCGCTCAGCACATGCCGACGCGCTTCACCGAGGCGTTTGCCCAGCGGCTCGACGGCGCCCTGCCGTTTCGCGTGAAAGAGGCGCAGACCGGAGACCCGATCGTTCCCGGCCGGGTCTACATCGCGCCCGGTGGAGAGCAGCTCGAGCTCGGTGAGCGCGGTGGAAAGCCGATCACCGTCGTCGCCCGCTCGGGGCCCTCCGATGCGTACGCGCCCTCGGTCGATCGACTCTTCACCAGCGTCGCGAAGGCCGGGCTCTCGTCAGCGCGCGGCGTGGTGCTGACGGGCATGGGCCATGACGGAGGCGCCGGTGTCAAAGCGCTGCTCGCGGCGGGCGCCGAGGTCTGGGTCGAGTCTGAAGAGACGGCCGTCGTCTTCGGCATGCCCCAGGCCGCCATCGCCAACGGCCCGGTGACGCGGGTGCTGGCGCTCTCGCTGCTCGGCCCGCAGCTCGCGCAGGCCATTCAGGTGTCACGCGGCTCGGGAAATTTCCCCGCGCTCAAGCCGAAGAAGTGAACTTCTCGTCTCGCCCGGCGCGCCTGTCGGAGTAGGGTGGTTTTCGGCCATGACGATTCGTGCCCTGGTGGTCGACGACTCCCTGCAGCTGCGCCGCAGCGTGATGTACGCGCTGCAGAAGCTGCCTCAACTCGTGTGCGTCGAGGCCGGTGACGGCGCCGAAGCGCTGCGAAAGCTGCGCGGCAGCACGTTCGACATCGTGCTCTCGGACATCAACATGCCGGTGCTCGATGGCCTCAAGCTGGTCGCGCACATCAGGCAAGACGCGTCGCTCGCCAAGCTGCCCATCGTGATGATCACCACTGAGTCGGCCGAGGCCGATCGGGAACGCGCCATGGCGCTCGGCGCCAATGCCTACCTCGTGAAGCCAGTGCAGGCCTCGGAAGTGCTCGAGACCGTGAAGTCTCTCCTCGGGCTTCCGTAGACCCTGAACATGATCCTCTCTGCTCTTGCGGTGGCGGTGCTCGCGGGCGCGCCCATGGCCGACGTGTGGCCGTTTCAGGGCAAACGCCTCGCCGATGGTTCCATCGAGTACGCGTACGATCTCACGGCCATCAAGGCGTCGTCGGGCTTCGGTGACGCGAAAGAGGCCAACGGCGAAGAGGCGGTGAAGAAGTTCCTCACCGGGCTGCCGAAGCAGGTGGCGGTGAAGGTGCCCGCGGGCGCTGCCGTGACGCTCAGCGGAGGTCTCGGCCTCGAGCTCGCGCCGCTCTCGATTTCGTTCGCGCTCACGCCCGATGGGCCGCTCGCCACCGACAACCCGCTCGGCAAGAAGGCCGGAGCGCGGTTGCTGGCGCCGCTCGACCCCCGCACGCCCCGGGTGCTCGTCGGCGCTGAGCTGCCGCTGTGGCTCTCGAGAAACGTCGAAGACGGCGCGCTCGCAGCGGTCGAGATCGACACCGAGTGGATGCGGCGAGACCTCTGGAACAAGGTGGCAGACAAGGCCATCGCCCGGGCGAAGAGCTCGGGTGGAGACACGCGTGAAGGCGCCTTCGCCCTCGCGGTGCGGGTGCTGGCGGCCTCGAGCTGCGGTGACGCGTCGAAGATGCCCGACCGCGCGAAGAACGACCCCGAGCTCAAGACCGCCGTCGAGGCCGAGCTGTCGAAGCTGAGCGCCGATGCAGACTCCGTCGTGCCGCCCGCGCCCTTCTCGTGGACCCCAGAGCTCGGCTGCGCGTGGCTTCGCGCGCGTGCGTTGTCGCGGCCCTTCGAGAACAGCCGCGCTGGCACCGCCGCCGTGCTCGTCTTCTTCGAGCTGCTCGAGAAAGACGCGAAGCTGGCCAACCTCTGGGAGCGGACCCGCCAGCGCCGCGACCGCTTCCTCGGAGCGCCCGCGACCGAGCCGATCCTCGCGTGGAAGACCGCCGCGAAGGGTGACGTGGCGAAGGCACTCGATGGCCTCAACGAGTTCATCGAGGCGCTGCCGTTGAACGATCGCACGCCGCCGCCGCTGGCTGCCTGGCCGGTGACGCCGTTCACGAAGTTTCTCTCCGAGCTCTCTGGCGCCGAGCGCTCCGCCGCGATGGATGAGCTGTCGGCCGCCGTCGCTGATGGCCGCGTGTCGGTGTCGGGAACGAGCTGGCCCATGCTGCGTGAGGCCGCGATGGCTCCGCTGCTGACTGACACCTCGAAGACGGTGCAGGTCGACTCGGGCTGGCGTGATCGGCTCTCGGGCGCGTTCGCCTCGCTGCAGGGCAGTCATCGTGAAGCCCGCCGTGGCGGCCTCGACGCGGAAGATGAAGTGCTCGAGCGCACCATGCTGCAGCTGCGGCTCAACGTGCCTCCCTTGCTCGAGGTCGAGCCCACCGGCCTGGCGTTCGAGAAGCAGGCGCGCTCGCTCGAGGCGCTGGTCGCCGCGCTGACGAGCGAGAACCTCACCGGGCTCAAGGGCTACACGGTCGATGGCAAGCGCGGCTCCGATACGGTCGTCAACGAGGCGAAGCGGCTCATTCCGCTGCTCGATGGGCTCGCGAAGCTGGCTCAGCCAGACGCGGGCGGGGTCGAGGGCAAGGCGGTGGCCGAGGCGCGTCGGTTCATCGCGACCTGGCGCTCCGAGGCAGGGCTCACCCGAGACGTGCGGGCGACGTTCGCGTTCCCCTGGGCCGCCGGCTCCGAGCGCGCGCATGCCGCGATCCTCGGCGTGTCCCGCCGTGAGCTTCGGGTCGGCTTCTCGTCACCTCCGAAGGCGACGCTGACGGATGCCTCGAAGCGCTTCGTGGTGAACACGGCCGTCGAGCAGCGCTACCTGGTGCCCGTGCTGGTGACGGGTGGAACCATCGCGCCCCACACCCTGCGGGCAGCCGATCGCGCGGCGCTCAAAGCAACGGTGGATGACGCGGGACGAGATCTGTCGAAGTTGGATGGTGCGCTGCATGATTCCTTGCACCGCGACCCGAAGCAGGGTGTCAACGGAGCGGAATAGGGCCTTTTGGGAGAGACAATGAGAGTTCAGACGGTGGTGGCCGCGCTCGCGGCCGTGGTGACGGGCGTGCTCGTTCAGGCCTGCGGTATGCCTTCGCGGTGTTCACCGGCGAACTGCACGTCGGGGTGCTGTGACAACACCGGCATCTGCCAGACCGGCAACTCGACGAGCGCGTGCGGAGCGCGCGGCAACAGCTGCAACACGTGCTCGCTCGGTCTCTCGTGTGTCGGCGGCTCCTGCACCTCGCTTGGGACGGGCGCGGGCAGCTCGGGCGCCGGGAGCGCGGGCGGTGGCTTCGTCTCGGCTGGTGGCTCCGCGTCTGCTGGTGGCGCTGCGAGTGCTGGCGGCGCTGCGAGTGCTGGCGGCGCTGGGTCTGCGGGTGGCGCGGCGACTGCTGGTGGCGCTGCGACCGCTGGTGGCTCAGCCACGGCTGGCGGTACGGCCTCGGCGGGTGGTGACGCAGGCGGAACGGCGTCGGCTGGTGGCACCGCGAGCGCTGGTGGAACGGCGTCGGCTGGTG
>JBEOKA010000125.1:0-21616 GCA_040275325.1 Myxococcaceae bacterium
TGCCCGTGGTGCTGAAGAAGGAGCAGGTGAAGACGCTCCCGCGCGAGGTGTTCGCCCGCGTCGACACGCTCTCGGCGCCCCGCCTCGTCGAGTACTGGGAACAGGACCCCTGCTACGTCGAGCCTCCCTACGAAGAAGAGGACCGCATGGTGCAGAAGTCGGGCGGCATGCTTCGCATGGAGGGCGGGAGCGGCGGCATCGGCGCGCTGGTGAAGGTCGAGGCGCGCTTCGAGGTCGGCGAGTACGACGTCGTCATTCTCTCGGCGAAGGACGCGCTCGCGCTCGAGGTGTGGCTCAAACAGAATAAGTACAAGATTCCCGAAGGCGCTGAGCCGCTCTTCCGCCCGTACGTGCAGCAAGGGCTCAAGTTCTTCGTCGCGAAAGTGAACTCGAAGAAGGTCACCTTCGAGAAGGGCATGGCAAAGCTGTCGCCGCTGCGCTTCCACTACGACGCCGAGAAGTTCGAGCTGCCGGTGCGCCTCGGCCTCATCAACGCGAAGGAGAAGCAGGACCTCATCGTGCACGTGCTCGCGCGCAACCAGCGCTACGAGTTGGCGAACCTGCCGAACGTGACGATTCCCACCAACATCGACCTCGCGCCCTCGGCGAAGTCGGAGTTCCCCTTCTTCTACGTGTCGCTCTTCGACCGCACGCTGGCGAAGAACCCGAAGGCCGTGGTGACGGAGTACGCGTGGCAGGCGACGAGCTGCGACCCGTGCCCGACGTCTCCTCTCTCACAGGAGGACTTCGCCACGCTGGGCGCCGACGTGCTGGCGACGAAGCAGAAGGAAGAGGACCAGTGGAAGCCAGAGCGCCAGTTCGTGTTGACGCGGCTGCACGCGCGGTACGACAAGACATCGCTGGGTGAAGACCTGGTGTTCAAGGCGGCTCCGGCCATCGTCGGAGGCCGCGAGTTTCTCACCGACGGCAAGGCGCTCGAGCAGGGGAGCCGGCCCGACAGCATGAACAACTTCCAGGCCCGCTACGCGATTCGCTACCCGTGGAAGGGCAAGGTCGAATGCAAGAGCCCCCGGTATGGCCGCTGGGGT
Organism: Myxococcaceae bacterium; assembly: GCA_040275325.1. Taxonomy (GTDB): domain Bacteria; phylum Myxococcota; class Myxococcia; order Myxococcales; family Myxococcaceae; genus Xiheimicrobium. Next base: position 1,050 of record JBEOKA010000125.1, read on the forward strand.
GGGCCGCCCGTGGGGGAGCAGGCCGCGGGCACGAAGTCGGTGCAGGACTCGGCCTTCGTCGCGCGAGACCCGGCGAAGGTCGATGTGCTCGCCGAGAGTCCCATCGCCGAGCTCAACGTGAAGGGCCTCAAGGCGAAGGCGGGTGACGTGCTGCGCCGCCCGGCGACCGCTCCCGCGCCGAAGAAGTGAGAAAGCGATTCGCGAACCGCCAGCTCATCGCAGTCGAGTCTGCTTGCGGTTCGCCGCGAGACCGGAGTGTCGCAGACGTGCTCTCCTTTCCGACCCACGTGGACGGAGCGGCGCTGTGTCTTCGCAGCGCGCTGACGAAACACGTGAGGGGTCGCGAAGGCTCGCCGGGGAGCTCCACAGCGTCGTCGAGGACGGCGCGGCGTTCCTGTCGGCTCGCCCTCGTCAGGCCGCGTGACGTCGGCCGTCGTGCGGCGTAAGGCGCACGCCCGAGTCCCCCCGCCCATGTCCGACGGTTCTGTTGCACCCCAACGCGCGACGCTGACGACGCTCCTGCGTCTGGCGTTTCCCATCGTGCTGTCGCGCGCGTCGCAGACCGTCGTCGGCCTGTCAGACGCCATCATGGTGGCGCACCTGGGCGCGTCGGCGCTGGCCGCAACCTCGACTGGCGCGACCAACGCGTTCTCGCTGCTCATCTTGCCGATGGGCATCACCTTCATCGTCTCGAGCTTCTCGTCGCAGCTCTTCGGGCGCGGAGACGCCGCCAGTTCCCGCCGCTACGGCTGGTACGGCCTCATCATCGCCGCGCTCACGCAGGTCGTCTGCTTCGCCTCGATTCCCTTCTTCGGGCCCGTCATCTCGCTGCTCCCGTACGACGCCGACGTGAAGGCGCTGATGCAGACGTACCTCTTCTGGCGCATTCTCTCGGGCGGCGCGGGCATCGGCGTCGAGGCGCTCGCGAACTACTACGGCGGGCTCGGCCGAACGGTGCCGGGCATGGTGACGAACCTGTTCGCCATGGGCGCCAACGTGCTTCTCAACTTCCTGCTCATCAACGGCGCCGGCCCGATTCCGATGCTGGGCGTGAAGGGCGCCGCGCTGGCCAGCACCATCTCGACCGGGCTGGCGTTCATCGGGTTCTTCGTCTTCTTCCTGCGCGAGGGGAAGGGCCTGCCGAAGCCCGCGCTCTCGATGGACGAGTTCAAGCGCATGCTGCGCTTCGGTCTGCCGTCTGGCTTCAACTGGCTCTTCGAGTTCCTCGCCTTCGTCTTCTTCGTGAACGTGGTGGTGGCAGGCCTGGGCACGCCGGCGGTGGCGGCGCTCAACAGCGTCATCGCGCTCAACTCGGTCTCGTTCATGCCGTCGTTCGGCCTCGCGAGCGCAGGCGCGGTGCTCGTCGGTCAGGCCATCGGCTCGAGCCGCAAAGACGACGTGCCGCACATCGTGAAGCTCACCGCCGGCACCGCCATGGTGTGGATGACGCTGGCCGGCCTCACGTACCTGCTGATTCCGGGTGTGCTGTTGCTGCCCTTCGCGCGCGGTGACGACGGCGCGGCGGTGATGGAGTTCGGCGTGCGCATGCTGATGGTGAGCGCCGCGTGGCAGGTGTTCGACGCCACCGCGACGTCACTGGCCGAGTGCCTGCGCGCCGCCGGAGACACGCTCTACCCGCTGGTCGTTCGCCTGCTCATCGCCTGGCTCGTCTTCGTGCCGGGCGCCTGGTTCACCGTGCGCTCGTTTGGCGGCGGTGAGGTCGGCGCGATGGTGTGGCTCGTCATCTACATCGGGCTGCTTGCGCTCGTGCTCGTGCTGCGCTTCCGCTCGGGCAAGTGGCGCACGATGGAGCTCATCGAGCCCTGACGGTCACGACGGCGAAGGCGACTGCTCGGGCGGCTCGTGGGCCAGCGAGGCGTCGATGGTCACCGTCTTCTCGGGGCTCCAGCCCTGCAGCATGAGCTGCAGAATGCCTGGGAAGACGACCAGCATCAGCGCGGTCGCGCCCACGATGCCGAAGATGACGGCCGTCGCCAGCGGGCGCTGCACCTCACTGCCGGCACCCGTCGAGAGCGCCATCGGCGCGAAGCCCAGCGCCGCCACCGCCGCCGTCGTCAGCACGGCGCGCAGCGTGTGCGAGGCGCCCTTCACCACCGCCTGCTCGAGCGCGATGCCTTCGAGAATCAAGCGCCGCACGTCGGTCGCCATGACGATGCCGTTGAGCACCGCGACGCCGGCGAGCGCGATGAAACCCACCGCCGCAGGCAGGCTGAACGTCATGTCACGCGCCACGAGGCCCACCACGCCGCCGATGAGGGCCAGGGGCACCAGCGAGAACACCGCCGCAGCCAGTCGCACCGAGCCGAACGTCAGCACCAGCATCGAGAAGATGATGAGCAGCGCGAGCGGCACCACGATGGCCAGACGTGCCTGGGCGCGCTCGAAGTTCTCGAACTGCCCGCCCCACGTCAGCGTGTAGCCGCCGGGCAGCGCGAGGTCGCGCTCGGCCACCGCGCGCGCCTCTTCGACCCACGAGACCAGGTCGCGGCCGCGCAGGTTCACCTCGACGCGCACCGTGCGGGAGAAGTTCTCGCGCCGCACCGTCGCGGGGCCTTCGGTGTCTTCGAGCTTGCCCAGCTCCGACAACGAGACGAGCTGGCCGTCGCTGGTGCCCACGAAGAGGTCGCCGTAGCCCTCGGTCGTGGTCTCGGCCGGAGGCGCCGTCAGCCGCAGGTCGAACTTGCGCGGGCCTTCGTAGATGACGCCCACCTTCTCACCGGCGCGCGCGTCTTCCAGCGTCTGGAACACCGAGGCCAGCTCGACGCCGTAGCGGGCGAGGCGCTCGCGGTCGGGCGTGAAGGTGAGGTTCGGCATGCCCAGCAGCCGCTCGATGCGCACGTCTCCGGTGCCGGGAATCTTCTTCATCAGCTCGCCGAGGCGATTGGAGCGGTCGACCAGCACGTCGAGGTCGGGCCCGAAGATTTGAATCGCCACGTCGGCGCGGCTGCCCGAGATGAGCTCGTTGGTGCGGTCTTCGATGGGCTGGCTGACGGAGACGAAGGTGTTGGGCACCTCGCGCTCCACCGCGTTCTTGAACGCCTCCGACAGGCCGTCCAGGTCGCTCGCCGTCGTCCACGTCTCCTTTGGCTTGAGGCGCACGAGCACGTCGGTGTTGTCGTTGCCGACGGGGTCGAACGCGAGCTCGGCGCGGCCGGTGAACGCGAGCGTGGTGACGACCTCGGGGAAACGCTTCATCACCTGCTCGACCTCGAGGTCGAGGCGTCGCGCTTCGGTCAGCGAGATGGAGGGCGCGCGGCGAATCGTCAGCACCACGTCGCCTTCGTCGATGCGCGGCACGAAGTCGGCGCCCTGCCGGCCCATGGCCACCATCGAGGTGAGGAACAGCACCACCATGCCGACGAGCAGCGGCACGCGGTAGGCGAGCACGGTCGGGAGGAACGCCTCGTACCGACGCCGCAGCGCCTCGAGCCACTTCGGCCCGTGGTCGACGTCACCCATCAGCAGCGAGAGCACGCCGGGGAAGATGACGACAGAGTAGAAGAGGGCGCCGAACAACGCGCACGCCATCACCGTGGCCATCGGCCTGAACATCTTGCCCTCGACGCCCTGCAGCGCGAGCAGCGGCAGGTAGACGAGCATGATGATGGCCACCGAGAACGCCACGGGGCGGGCGACGGGCCCAGCCGCCGAGGCGAGGCCGGCCTGGCGCTCTTCTTCGGTCTTGAGCGCGCGGCCCGCGAGCGCCGCCATCACCGCCTCGAGCACCACGATGGGCCCGTCGACGAGGAAGCCGAAGTCGATGGCGCCCAGCGACATGAGGTCGCCCGTCACGCCGAACAGGTGCATGCCGAACAGCGCCACCGCCATCGACGCGGGAATGCCGAGCACCACGGCCACGGCGCCGCGCAGGCTGCCGAGGAACACCGCGAGCACGATGAGCACCACCAGCGCGCCCTCGAGCAGGTTCTTCAAGACCGTCGAGAGCGTGCGGCCCACGAAGTCAGACCGGTCGTAGATGGCCTCGATGCGCACGCCGGGCGGCAGCGCCTGCTGCACCTCGGCCACGCGCTGCTTCACCGCCTTCGTCACCTCGCGGGAGTTGGCGCCCAGCAGCATCATCACGGTGCCGGTGACGACCTCTCCCTCTCCGTCGCGGGTGGTGACGCCGTAGCGCAGCGCGGGCCGCACCTTCACGTCGGCCACGTTCTTCACCAGCACGCGCTGGTCGCCGCCGCGAACCACGACGTTGCCGATGTCGTCTTCGTTCGAGAGCAGGCCGTTGCCGCGCACCAGGTGCACCTCACCCGCGCGCTCGATGTAGCCGCCGCCCACCGACGAGGTCGCGCTGCGCAGCGCGTCTCGCAGCTCGGTCAACGTCAGCCCGTAGGCCTTGAGGCGCGCGACATCGCCGACGACGTGAAACTGCTTCAGCTCGCCGCCCATCGGGTTCACCTCGATGACGCCGGGCACCGCGCGAATGCGGGGAATCACCTCCCAGTCGAGCAGCGTGCGCAGCTGCATCGACGAGTGGTCGCCGGTCTCGCTCCGCACCACGAAGGTGAAGATCTCACCCAGCCCCGTCGACACCGGCGCGAGCTGCGGCGGCGGCACGAAGTCGGGCAGCTCGGCGACGGCCTCACGCAGGCGCTCGCTCACCAGCTGCCGCGCGAACCACACATCCATTCCTTCTTCGAAGACGACGGTGACCGCCGAGAGGCCGGGGCGCGAGACGCTGCGCAGCTCGACCAGGCGGGGCGTGCCGTTGAGCGCGAGCTCCATCGGCGCCGTCACCATGCGCTCGACCTCGATGGGCGACAGGCCGGGCGCCTCGGTCATGATGGTGACCTGCACCGTCGACACGTCGGGCAGGGCGTCGATGGGCAGCGCGCGAGCGGCGAACAACCCCGCGGCGAGGAGCGCGAGCAGGCCGCCAGCGACGGCCGTGCGGTACTGAACGGAGAGACGAACGATGGCCGAGAGCATGGGGCTGTGACCTCAGCGGAAGACTTCGGCCTTGAGCGCCAGCACGCCGGTCGAGACGACCTGCTCTCCGGCCCGCAGGCCCTTGAGCACCGCGACGCTGTCGGTGTCTTCGGCGCCCACCTCGACGAGGCGAGGCTCGACGACGCCTTCTTTCACGAGCGCGAACACCGTCGGCTTGCCGTCGATGCGGGTGATGGCGGTGCGGGGCACGACGAGCATCGACTCGCGCGGACCCGAGGCGTGAATGAGGCCCAGCACCGACAGGCCCGGGCGCAGCAGCTTCGCCCCGTTCTCGACCTCGACGCGAACGCGGGCGCTGCGCGTCTCGGGGTCGATGAGCTCGGCCACGTGCGCGATGCGGCCCTTCAAGTGAACGCCGCGCGCCGAGGGCAGCTTCAGGTCGACCTCGTCACCTTCACGCACCGCGGGCAGGTCGCGCTCGAAGACCGACAGCTCGACCCACACCTTCGAGAGGTCGGCGACGACGAAGAGCGTGTCAGAGGGCTCGACCGTCTCGCCGCGCTTCACCTTGGCCTCGACGACGCGGCCGGTGAGGGGGCTGCGCAGCCGCAAGATGCCCAGCTCGCCGTCGACGGTGCCACCCAGGGCCTCGACGGCCTTCTCGGCGGCGATGCGCTCGGCGGTGAGGGCCTCTGCGTTGGCCTTCGCGAACTGTGCGTCGCGCTCGGCAGACACCTTCGCGTCGGCGAGGTGGCGCTCGCGCTCTTCGTCGAGCTTCGCCACCTTCTCGCGGGCGCGCGCCTTCATCACCTCGGCCTGTGCCTTGCCCAGCTCGACCGACTCGAGCTCGACCATGGGGTCGCCGGCCTTCACGTCTTCGCCTTCGACGCGCGCGAGGCTGCGCACGCGGCCCGAGATGCGCGCGCCGATGGCCGCCACGCGCCGGGCGTCGTACGTCACCTCGCCCGTCACCTGCAGCGTCGGCGTCAGCAGCTCTTCGGTGGCCGCGGCGAACGAGAGCTTCTCGCGGTCGGCGAAGTCCTTGCCGAACCGAATGAACTCACCCTCGAGCGTCGGCGTGCTGCGGGTGGCGACGTCGGGCGCGGCGGAGTCGACCGCGGCGCCCTTTCGCGAGAGGGCGGCGACGACGATGACGGCGAGCACGGCGGCGCCGACCAACACGGGCCAGCGCTTCATCTGCGGCGTCACGGGGGTTGGAGGAGGCATGGTGTCGGCGTTCATGGTGAGAGTCCTCCAGAGGCGCGCTGGAGTTCGACGTAGTCGCTCCATGCCGCGAGCAGGGTTTCGAGGCGTTCGCGGCGCACGCGGTTGAGCTCGCGGGTCGCCGAGGTGAGGCGGAAGATGTCGAAGCGGCCGGCCCTCCACCCCTCTTCGACGAGGTCTTCCGAGCGCTCGGCAGAAGGAATGACCTCGCTGCGCAACAGCTGCAGCTGGCGCAGGCGCACGGCGTAGCTGCGCCGGCTGGTGGCGACGTCACGGCGCACGCGGCGCAGCTCGGTCTCGAGGCGTTCGCGCTCGGTCTCGAGCTGGGCGCGGGCGATGGCGCGGGGGCCCTGGTTGCGCTGCGCGACCGGCAGCTCGACGCCGAGGCCGGCGAAGCCGAACACGGGCGAGGCGGGCGCTGCGTCGAAGCCGAGGTTCCACGAGAGGCGGGGGAGCGCCTCGCGGGCCAGGCGCACGTCTGTCGTCTCGAGCAGCGAGAGCCGCGCCTTGACGATGGCGAGCTCGGGGCGCTTGTCGAGGGCGCGGGTGACGAGCTCGGCCTCGGGCGCCACCTCGCCGGGCTCTTCGAGGGTGCCTTCGAGCTCGAGCGGCACGTCGGGGTCGAGGTCGAGCACGGCGCGCAGCTGCGCGTGGGCCTGGTGGCGCAGGCGCTCGGCGTCGTCGAGCAGCAGCCGCACGCTCGAGCGCTCGAGCGCAGCGGCCACCACGTCGGGCTCACCGACGACGCCGTTCTTCTGGCGCTCCTTCGAGGCGTTCTCGACGCGGGTGGCGGTGGCGAGCGCCTCTTCGAGCATGGTGACGCGCTCGCGGGCGGCCTGCACCTCGACGAAGGCCAACCACGCGCGCACCTTCGCGATGGACTGGGTGGTGATGAGCTCGCTGCGGGCGAGCGCGACGCGGCGGTCGACCTCTTCGACGCGCGAGAAGCCGGCGCCGCTCACCTCGAGGGTGCCGTCGATGCCCAGGTTGTAGCCGTTGATGGGCTCGATGGCGGGGCCCGACGCCAGGCGGCGGTAGTCGGCGTAGAGGCGCGGGTTCGTCGGCAGGGGCACGCCTGCGCCCACGCGGCCAGCCTCGGCTTCGTCGAGCGCTCTCGCAGCGAGGCGAACCTCGGGCGCGTTCGTCGCGGCCCGCTCGATGGCCGACGCCAGACTCAAGGGAGACGCCGCCGCCACGCTCGCCACCAGCACCCACGATGTCAGCACTGCCTTCGGCACACCGGCTCCTCTCATGCGAAGCGCCTGAATAACGACGAGCTCGCGAATGCCAACCCTGGCTGAACGGCCGGTTGGTCGAAAGTCGCTTGATATCAAATCAAATGGAGCTGATCAGCCGAATGCGTCAGGTGGCAGCTCCACGCCTTTGGTGAGAAGGTGGCGCCCATGGGTTCGAAGATTCTTCGGCAGGGTGACCGCTACAAAGCGAAGCTCGAGAAGACGCTCGCCGACGGCAAGGTGACGAAGCAGGAGGCGGCCGCGATTCTGCGCGACGCGAAGGACGGCGAGTTCAAGCAGGTCGAGGCGCACTACCTGTCTGGCTTCGTCGGGCTCGACGCGAAGAAGTTCGACCCGGCGGCACACGCGAAGCTGCTCGCGTTCGTGAAGAACGAGATGGTGGCCTTCGCCGAGATCGCTGGCGACACGGGCCTGCCTTCGCCGCGCAGGCAGCCGAAGCTCACGCCCGACTCCGAGAAGTCGGGCCGCGTCTCGTGGGAGGTGAAGGCCGGGCAGGTCACCGTCGACGGCTTCGGCATGGACGACGCGCTGCAGGGGCAGGTGGGCGACTGCTACTTCATCTCGGCGCTCGCCTCGGTGGCGAAGACGAAGCCCGAGCTGCTCGCGAAGGCCATCACCACCAACGCCGACGGCACGTACACGGTCACCTTCTACGAGCGCAAAGCCAACGCCCAGAAGCCGACGCCGGTGAAGGTGACCATCGACGGCACGTTCGCCGCGCGGGCGGGGCAGCTCGAGTACGCCGCGGCGCGCTCGACGAAGGAGCTGTGGCCGCTCATCTTCGAGAAGGCCTACGCGTCCTGGAAGGGCGGGTTCGACGCCATCGAGGGCGGCATGTCGGCGACGGCGCTCGAGGCGCTGACCGGCGCGAAGCCAGACTTCTTCCCCGTCGATGACGCGTTCGGCGGCGCCGACCTCTTCAAGAAGCTGAAGGCCGTCTGCGCGTCGGGCGCGGCGGTCGTCGCGCTGAGCAAGCCGTGGGACCCGAGCGAGCAGGGCATCGTCGCCGACCACGCGTACACGCTGCTGGGCGTCGAGGAGAAGGGCGGCAAGCAGTTCGTCAGCCTGCGCAACCCGTGGGGCGAGCGCGAGCCGGGCCGCGATGGCCGCGACGACGGCATCTTCACCATGCCGCTCGACCAGTTCCTCACCTCGTTCGCGACGGTCGAGTTCGCGAAGCTGTAGTCGCCACTTCGACGACTACCCGGCGCGTTGCGTGAGCGACGCCACCACGCGCGCGATGCCGTTCGACACCGCCTCCCACGTGGTGAACTTTCGCAGGTAGGGCAGGTGCACCTCGCTCGGCCCCGGCGGCGCGACGACGTGCAGCGGGCGGAGCGAGTGGCCGCCGGTGCGCTCCCGCTCGAGGCCCAGGTGGGTGACGTAGGCCTGCGGGTCTTTCGCGACGAAGCCGATGAGGGCGAAGAGCACGGCGTTCAAGCGGTCGGGCGTGCCGCCGAGCTTCGGCGCGTCGAGGAGCGTCTCGATCCACGGGGTCAGCAGCGCCTCCCGCTCGGGGTCTCGCGCCAACGCGGCCCACACCGACACGTAGCCCATCGTCACCTGCGAGCGCGCCTGCTCGACGTGTTCAGCCCAGAGCCGGCTGCGCATCTCGGCGTGCTCTTCGGCGTCACCAGCGAACGGCGCGCCCTGCGCGACCCAGAGCTCGTGGGTCTGCTCGAAGCTCCACTGCGGGTTGCGGGCAGCGAGCAGCACGTGCGTGAAGTGCTTCGCCACGGCTTCGAGCTCTTCAGGGCTGCCCCACATGCGCAGCGCCTTGCGTATCTGCTCGAGCCTCGCGAACACGTCGCGCTCGAGGCGCTGCACGGCGTCGGTCGACGAGGGGCCGCTCACGGACAACACGCCGGGCGCCTCGATGGCCGCGCCATCGCCGAGCCCGCGGAAGAGCTCGACCAGCCCGAGCGAACACGTCTTCGTCACCATCGCCGTCACGGTGTCGACGACGAGGCACGCGCGGCCGTCCTCACGAACGATGGAGGGGTTCACGCTGTCGTCTTCAGACACGCTCTTCCAGCTCCACCCGCCGCTGCGCACCAGCTGCTGCCCGAAGGCGAACGCGAGCGAGGCGACATGGCGACCCTGCGCCGAGGCGTCACCGTTCTGCTTGAGGAAGAGCAGCACCCGCTCGAGCGCGCGCACCACCTCGAGCGGCTCGGAGGGGACGGGGCCGGTGAGCCACTGCGCGAGCGCACGGTCGACGGCCTGGTGCAGCTCGGTCACGTGTTTGTCGCTGAGCGGCGAGACGCGCACGCGGCGCACCTTACCCAAGTCATGCACTGGCTCATCGAGAACCTCGAGGGCTTCTCTTCGCTTCTCTCACTGGGGGTCATTTGCAGGCGGGTTGAGGTCGTGTCGAGGGAAGGCCGGCGGCTCGGTCGAGGCCGCGCGCCGAGGGCTAGGGTGCGGGTGGGGGGACTCGTGGAACAACAGCCGCTCACCTTCTTTCGCGAGGCCTTCGAGGCGGCGCCCGTCGGCATGCTCGTCGTCGACGCCTCGGGGCTCATCGTCGACGCCAACCGTCAGCTCGAGCGGCTCTTTGGCTACCCGCGCGACGCCTTGGTGGGCCAACCCATCGAGCTGCTCGTCGACGGGGTTCCCGAGGTGCACCGGCGCCGCCGGGAGCAGTACCAGCTCTCGCCCGAGACGCGGCCGATGGGGGCCGGGCGAGACCTGTTCGGTCGCCACCGAGAGGGGCGCCGCGTGCCGGTCGAGATTGGGCTCACGCCGTTGCGCATGCGCGACGAGCACTTCGTCGTGGCGTCCATCGTCGACCTCACCGAGCGGCGGAACGCACGAGAGGCGCTTCAGGCCTCGCTGGCCGAGAAGGACGTGCTGCTGCGTGAGCTGCACCACCGCGCGAAGAACAACCTGCAGCTCATCGCGAGCCTGCTCGACCTCTCGAGCGGCCAGCCGTCAGCCGACGCCCTCGCCCAGTGTCAATCGCGCGTTCAGGCCATCTCGCTCGTGCACGAGCGCCTCTACCAGTCGGGCACGTTCACCCGCATCGACATGAAGGAGTATGTCGAGGCCATCGCGCCCCAGCTCGCCCAGGCGTGGGGGGCCGGCCGCGCCATCGCGCTCGCGCTCGAGACCGAGCAGGTGCACCTCGGCCTCGACGCGGCGATTCCGTGCGGGCTCGTCATCAACGAGCTGGTGACGAACGCGTTCAAGCACGCCTTTCCGCAGGGGCGCGCGGGCACCATCACCGTGCAGGTGCGCGGTGATGGGCCACGCGTCTTGGTCGCGGTGCGCGACGACGGCGTGGGCTTCGACGCCGTGGCGAAGCGGCCAGGCCACATCGGGCTCGAGCTGCTGAATGCGTTGACCCGTCAGCTCCGCGGCACGCTCACCTTCGCCCAGGGCCAGGGTTCGGCCGTCACGCTGAACTTCGACCGAGGCTCCTGATGCAGACGCTCGCCGACCTTCCCCCCGCCACGCGCAAGCTGGTCATCGTCGAAGACGAGGCGATTCTGGCGCTCGACCTCGAGCGGTTCCTTCGAGGGGCCGGCTACGACGTTCGGGGCGTGGCGGCGGACTGCGAGGGCGCGGTCAGCCTCGTCGAGCACGAGCGGCCCGACCTCGTGCTGATGGACATTCACCTGCAGGGGCCCCAGGACGGGGTGGCGACGGCGCTGGTGCTCAAAGAGCGCTACGGCGTGCCCGTCGTCTACCTCACCGCGCACGGCGACCCCCGCACCATCGAGCGCGCGCGCAGCAGCGAGCCGCTGGGCTACCTGCTCAAGCCGTTCAAGAAGCCCGACCTCGAGAACGTGGTGAACATCGCGCTGGCGCGTCGGCACCTCGAGCTCAGCCTCAAGCGGCGTGAGGCGATGCTGCTGGCGACGCTCACGTCGGTGGGCGACGGAATTCTCACGGCTGACGCCGACCGCTCGGTGACGTGGGTCAACCCTGCCGCTGCCGCGCTGCTCGGCGGTGACTCGGCGGCCGTCATCGACCGGCAACTGTCCGAGGTGCTCGACGTCTCTCGCGACGGCCAGCAGACGCTCGAGGTGGCCATCGACCAGGCGCTGCAGAACGCGACGGTGCCCTTCGCCGCAGCGCTGACGCTCCCGAATGGGACGCGCTCGGTCGTGGGGTCGGCTGCCGGCCTGTCTGACGGTCGGCAGGCCTTCGGGGTGGTGGTGACGCTGCGTGACCTCACCGAGCTGCTCGAGGCGCGACGTCGGCTCGAGTTCACCGAGCGCCTCGCTGCCATCGGCACGCTCGCGGCCTCGGTGGCGCACGAGGTGAACAACCCGCTGCTGGTGAACCTCACGAACCTGCACCTCGTGCTCGCCGACCTGCCTCCCGGCGCGAGTGAGCTCAGGGAGATGCTGCAGGAAGCGCACGCGGCGGGCAGCCGAATCGCCACCATCGTGCGTGAGCTGAAGTCGTTCGCGGCGCCCAACCGCGAGGTCGCGATGCCCATCGACGTGCGCGCGTGCATCAACGCGGCGCTCCGCTTCACGCGGGGCCAGTGGCGCGATCGACTGGCGGTGGTGCTCGAGCTGGAAGACGTCGGCGCCGTCGAGCTCGCCCCCGTGCGCTTCGAGCAGGTGCTGGTGAACCTCATCATCAACGCGGTGCAGGCGACGCGGAGCGTGCCCTCACCGGTGTTGACGATTCGAGTCTTCAGCTCGCCATCGGGCGAGGTCGTCTTGACGGTGGAGGACACCGGGCCGGGGGTGCCGCCCGAGCTTCGCGCTCGCATCTTCGAGGCCTTCTTCACGACCAAGCCCGCTGGTGTCGGCACGGGGCTGGGCCTCGCCGTCTCGAGTCGCATCATCGAGGAGGCCGGCGGGCGCTTCGGGCTGGCCGAGGGCTCGGGCGCGAAGTTCGTCATCACGCTTCCTCGGGTGGCCGGGCCCGCGAGAATGCGCGACCGGCCCATCGCCTGGGTGGGCGAGGGCGCGCCACACGGGCCGTCGGTGCATGTCTTCACCGGGCTCGAGCCGCAGCTGGTCGACCAGTTGACGGCGCTCGAGCCGGGGTTGGTCGTGCTGGCTTCGGGGCGACGGCACGCCATCGGCTACCTCGACGCCGCTGCCGTGCTGCTGTCTGACGTGCCGGAGCCTGGCGTCGTCTGTCTCAAGCAGCCCATCTCGCTCGCGAGCCTTCGCGCGTTGGCCGCAGCGCCGGCAACCTGACGCGAACTGGGCAGGTGCCGCTACATGGCGCACCAGCCGAGGCTGTTCCGGTAGAGGCCCGGGCAGCAGTCGGCGGTGCTCGAGGCCGCGCCCAGGTGTGGCACGCAGGCGGTGCGGCACCGTTGAAACTGGTTGCTGGCGTCGGAGCCACAGACCGGCGCGCTCGCGCAGCACTCCGAGCGGGCGCTGCAGAAGTCTCCGAAGGGCTTGCAGGCGGGCGGTACCGCGCAGGTGCCCGAGGCGTTGCAGGTGAGGCCGGAGCAGCAGGTCGCGCCGCTGCCGCACGAGCCGCCCGTTCCCACGCAGGGCGAGACGCAGACGCCAGAGCTGTTTCGCACCAGGCCCGCGCAGCACTCCGACGCGCTGCGGGCGGTGATGCCGTTGCCCGCGCAGGTGGAGCGACAGGTGAGCGTGGCGCTCGTCGCGCTGCCGATGCAGTAGGGCACGCTCGCGCAGCAGGGCGTCACCGCCGACCCGCACGCCGCTCCCGACGACAGGCACGTGGGCGCGACGCCGCAGAAGCCCGACAGACACGACAGCCCGTTGCAGCAGGGCGACGAGGCCGAGCAGCCGTCACCGTTGAGCCCGCACGTCGGGGCGCTGGCGCAGAAGCCGCCGGAGCAGCTGAGGCCGCTGCAGCATGGCGACGACGTCGAGCACGACTGGCCCGAGCTGCGACAGACGGGCGCGCTCGCACAGAAGCCGCCGGAGCAGCTGAGGCCACTGCAGCAGGGAGATGAGGTCGAGCACGACTGCCCCGTGCTGCGGCAGACGGGCGTGCTCGCGCAGAAGCCGCCGGAGCAGGTGAGGCCGCTGCAGCACGGAGACGACGTCGAGCACGACTGGCCCGAGCCGCGGCACACCGGGCCGCTGGAGCAGAAGCCGCCGTTGCAGGACAGGCCCGAGCAGCACTGCGTCGACGAGGTGCACGAATCGCCCGACGGCAGGCACGTCGTCGGGTAGCGGCACTGCCCAGCGACGCAGGCGAGGCCGGTCGACGTGCAGCACGGCGACGAGGCGGAGCACGACGCGTAGAGCTGCCCGCACCCGGTCTGCGGTGTCTGACAGAGGCCGTTGGCGTTGCAGATGAGGCCTGAGCAGCACTCGTCTCCGAAGATGCAGCCGCTGCCCGAGCCGCCGCACGAGCCGGGGGAACACCGACCGAGGGAGCAGATGTTGCCCGAGCAGCAGTCGCTGTGGTTCGTGCAGGTGCCGTTGGTGGGCGTGCACGCGCTGCTGCCGGTGCAGACGCCGTTGGTGCAGAGGAGCGGGCTGACGCAGTCGCTGTGGTTGCCGCAGCGCACGCCCGCGGGGCCGGGGGAGGTTTGACACGTCGACGCTCCGCCGACCGAGGTGCCGCGGCAGTAGTTCGAGCCGCTGCAGCACTGGGTGTACGTCGTGCACGCCTGGCCGGTGCAGGTGCCGGTGCCGGAGCACTCACTCGCCAGCCAGTCCCACGTTCCGGCGGTCGCCGTGCAGACGCCGTCGTTCGAGCCGGTCTGCGTGCCGGTGCGGCAGCTGCCGTTGCACCAGCCGCAGGAATTCGCCGCCGTGCAGGTCGCGCACGTCGCGTTGACGGCGCACGGGTCTGCGGAGCCGCCTCCCGTCGAGCCGCCACCCGTCGCGCTCCCGCCGCCCGCGGAGCCTCCGCCACTTCCGCCTGCGGCGCACAGGCCGCCCTGACACGAGAGGCCTGCGCAGCAATCACTCGAGGCGGTGCACGCAATCTGGTCGGCCGCGCACGAGGCCCGGCAGCGCGTCGCAGGTGCGCCGGGAGAGCCGCGGCAGAAGGGGTAGCCGGAGCAGCAGCCTCCGTTCGCGAAGCCGGCCAGGCAGGCGTCGCCCGAGGCGCAGACCGCTGAGCCGCCTCCCGCGGAGCCGCCCGCAACGGCCGAACCGCCAGCGCTCGCCGCGCCACCAGCCGAGACGAAGCCGCCGCCGCTCGCGCCTCCTGCTTCGCCACCGCCCGCCACGGAGCCTCCAGCCGTCGCGGAACCGCCCGCCGTCGCAAATCCACCCGCCGTCGCGGATCCACCTGCCATCGCGGTGCCACCTGCCATCGCGGTGCCACCTGCCATCGCGGTGCCACCTGCCGTCGCGGTGCCACCAGCAGCGCCGCCACCCGCGGCGTTCATCACGCAGGCTCCGTTCACGCAGCGTTCACCCGCACCACAGACGTCACACGCCAGACCGCCGCGGCCACACGCCGAGTCGTCGCTGCCGCCCACGCAGCCGTTCGAGCTCTGACAGCCCAGGCATCCACCGCTGGCTCGACAGGCGCCCGCGACGCAGCTCGAGAGCACGTCGCACCGAACGCACGCCGCTCCGCCGAACCCGCAGGTCTCGGTCAACACGCCAGCCACGCAGGTGCCTGTCGCGTCGCAACACCCACCGCAGGTGGCCGGGCTGCACTCGGCCGGTCGAACGACGCCACAGCCAGCGCTGGCGAGGAGGAGCACGACGAAGACGGAGCGAATCATGGCGAGGGCGTTGACCACGAACTCGCGCGCTGTGGCAAACGAGCGGCTGTCGCGTGTCACCCGCTCGGGACAGGGCTGGAGTGGCGTCATGGCGGGCAGACGGGCCGACCGCGCCGAAGTCTCACGAATTGTGCGTCAGCGACTTGTTGGCGAGCCATCGGTGCTAGCAGGTGTCGGCAGGTGGGTCTCATCGCACGGCACGAACGAAGTCGCTGGCTCATCGCCCTTCTGCTCGTGACGGCATCGTGCGCTCGGGTCCTTCTGCTGGGTGATGACAGCGTGCTGCGACCGACGATGGACGCGGGCAGTTCGCGTGCAGTGGTGATGGGCTCCGTGGTGCCGAACGACGTTTCTTTCGTCGAGGCCGTGGAGCTCGACGGTGGCGCAACGCTCTTCGCCTTTCTGTCCGACGGCGGGTTGACGGTCGCGCTCGAAGACACGGTGCGCAGCGTGGAGCGGGTCTCGTTGGACGAGGACCCACGCGGGCTCGCGCTCTCACTCGAACCGGTGCTCACCATCTGGGTGTCGACCGCTTCAGGGCTGAGCACTTTTCGGCGAATCGATGGCGGTGTTCGCCGAGTGAGCACGACCCCGCTCTCGTTTCCCGCGACGCACCTTCGTCACCTCACAGGCTCATCCATCGCCGCATGGGGCGCCTCGACGCTCTCGGTGCACCACGGTGATGGTGGACACTTCGTGTCGTCCTTCGACGCGGGGGTTCGCGACGTGCTCCGCGTGCCGGCGGGGCTGGCCCAACCTGACGGTGGCGTGAGTGGCTCCGACAGCGTTTTGCTCATGACGGACTGTTGCCTGCTCGCCGCACCCGGAGATCGTCCGCTCGAGTGGCGCCGCGTGTCGCTCGACAAGGCGAGCGCCATCACTCCCGCGAAGCTGGTGTGGCTGCCGGAGTCTCGGCGGCTCCTCGGGGTGTCGAACGAAAACCCGCCAGCGCTCGTCCAGGGCGGCTTCGTCTCGCCCGAGGGAGCCACGTCGATGCTGCGGACCGAGACCGAAGCTCTCGTGCTCAACGCGAAGGGGTTTCAACCGTGTGAACGGGTGGAGGCCATCATGGGCGCCAGTGCGTCTTCGTGGCGTCTGTTCTGTCGTGAACTCGATGGGGGGCTCACCGTGACCGAGACGGTCGACCAGCCGGTGCCCGTCGACCGAACGCTCCGGTTGCTCTCGAGCGATGCGCGCGTTCTCGCTGGGCCGGGGAGCGCCCTGCGCGCACGAGCGGATGACACGTGGCGTTGGGTGACCCCGAGCTTCCGCGCGCTGAACTCGTTGTTCGGTCGCGCGAGGCAGCCGGTCATCGTGACCACCGGGTCGGACGCGGGCCTCGTCGTCTTGCCGGCGACGTGCGCCACGCATGGAACGTCGTGGCTGTGGTGTGAACCTCGAGGTGAGCCGCAGACCCGCGTGCGAGGTCGCGCCAACTGGGCCATCGCCTCGCAGGTGCGCGCCTTCGACCTCGAGACCGGCCGGGTGACTGCCGTGGTGGCAGATGCGGGCCTCGGTGTCTCGACGGCCGTGTGGTCGAACGACGTGGTCATCGCCAGCTCAGACAGTGCCCTCTGGGTCGGCGCAGAACGACTGAACGTCGCGCCTGGTGGCGTACCGAGCTCACTGGCAGCGAGTTCTCCACGCGAGCTGTTCATCGTGAGCGACGGCGGCGTCTCGGTGCTCACGCGCGAAGATGGCGGCTGGGCGGTGTCGCGGCTCGAGACTGGCCCGGCGAGCGCCGTGTGGACTGACGGTGCTCGTGGTCGCGTCGTGCTGCGAGATGGCTCGGTGCGGCTGTTGCCCTCGGGTGTCGAGGCCGTCGGTGCGACGAATCAGACGTTCCTCGAGGTCGAGGCGTTCTGCGGCCGCACCTTCGCCCTCACCACGACGGGCGTCGTTCAGCTCGTGGTCGACGATGCTGGCTCGCGCTGGACCGCGCTCGACCTGGGCGATGGGCCGCTGGGTACCTTCTCGCAGGCTCACCTCTTGTCCGAAGAGAACGCGCTCCTGGTGGTGTTCTCCGACGCGGCGCCGCGACTGGTGCGCTCCTTCGACTGTCTGCCCTGAACGGACTACCGAACGACGGCGCTCGAGCCCGCAGGCGGAGCGGTCGACTCCTTCTTCAGGCCCAGGCACGTCGAGAGGAACGCTTCGGTGCGCGCGGCGAAGTCGAGGCGGTTCTCGGGGCGCGCGAGCCCGTGGCCTTCATCGGAATAGACGACGTACGTGACGGCGCGGTTGGCGCCGCGCATGGCCGTGACGATCTGCTCCGACTCCGAGGGCTTCACGCGCGGGTCGTTCTGGCCCTGGCCGATGAGCAGCGGCGCTGTGATGCGGTCGGCGATAAAGGCCGGAGACGCGGCGGTGAGCAGCTCCTTGTCCTTCGGGTCGTTCGGGTTGCCCACGCGGCGGAAGAACGTCGCCTCGGCCGACTTCCACCACGGCGGAATCGCGGCGAGCAGCGTGAACAGGTTCGCGGGCCCGACGAGGTCGACGCCGCAGCGGAACTGCTCGGGCGTCTTGGCGAGGCCCATCAACGTCGCGTAGCCGCCGTAGCTCTGCCCCATGATGGCGACGCGCGACGCATCAGCGACACCTTCTTTCACCGCCCACGACACCGCGTCGTTCAGGTCGTCCTGCATCGCGAGGCCCCACTGGCGGTTGCTCGCGTTGACGAAGCGTTTCCCGTACCCCGTCGAGCCCCGGTAGTTGACCTGCAGCAGCGCCGCGCCGCGATTGGCGAGCAGCTGCGCCTGCGGATGAAACCCGTGGCGGTCTCTCCACCACGGGCCGCCGTGCACGAGCAGCACCAGCGGCAGCTTCGTCGCGGGCACGCCGTTGGGTAGCGTGAGGAAGGCCTGCAATGACAACCCGTCACGCGTGGGAATCGTCACCGGCGTCATCGGGGCGAGCGTCGAGGGGTCGAGCTTCGGAGACGCGGCCCCGAGCGGCGTGGCCTGTTTCGCCTTGCGGTCCCACAGCACGTACGTCGGCGGCCGCGTGTCGCTCGAGAACGAGACGACCCACTTGAGGTCGGTGCGGTCGGTGCTGACGAGGTCGATGTCTCCGGGCGCGACCGCTTTCAGTTGATCGAGCTCGACACCGAAGGCCCAGTCGAGCGCCGTCCACTCCCGGCGGCCGTTCACCTCGAAGCCGATGGCGCGCAGCTGGGAGCTGGCGCGATTCCACACCACGTCGATGACGTCGCTCTTCGCGTTGGTCGTGAGCAGCCGCTCGGTGCCCGACTTGAGCGACTTCTCGATGACGCGGTCGGTGTCGCTCGAGATGGTCGAGGCCAGCAGCAGGCTCTTGCCGTCGAGCGTGAAGCCGAAGGGCCGTACGTTCTCTTCGAGGCTGGCGGTGATGAGCGCGCGCCAGGGCGTCTTCACGGTGTCGCGCACCCGCAGCTCGGAGCCTCCGTTCGGAAGCGACGCCTTCGCGGCGCGCACCTTGAAGTCGGCGTCGACGAACCACTGCGAGACGTCTCCGGGGTTCACGGTGTCGGTCGCGAGCTCGCCCGTCTTCCAGTTCAGTCGCAGCACGTCGAAGAAGCGCGCGTCGCGGCGGTTCGAGGTGATGAGCACGTGGTCGGGCGCCTTCAGGTTCGTCTCGAGCACCTCGTTGCGCGACTTCGGCCACGGCGTGAGGTCGCGCTGCGCCTTCGTCACCACGTCGATGACGAAGACGTGAAAGCGCTCATCGCCGTCGGCGTCCTGCGGGAAGAGCAGTGCGCTCGAGTCCTCCGTCCACCGGAAGGAGCGCAGGCCGCGTGTGGGCTCGGCCGTCAGCACGGTGTCGTCGCTGGCGCCGAGCGTGCGCACCCACAGCTGCACCACGTTCTTCTCGTCGGGCTTCAGGTACGCGAGCCGCGCGCCATCGGGAGAGAGTTGCGGCGCCGCGAACTCGGCGTTCCCCAGCAACAGCGCGCGAGGGAGCAACGGCGTGCCGGCATCGGGCGCAGTGAGCAGCAGTGAGAGCAGGAGCGAGGTCATTGGTGCGAGAGCTGGGCTGCGATGATGCCAAACCAGAAGAGCCCGCCCAGCAGGCCGAGTACCAGCCCTGCGATGGCGCGGCCACGCCCACCGATGGGCGGTTGGGCCTTCGGGTTCACGCGGAGCAGCGCGATGACGCTGGTGACGAGGGCGATCGGCGCGAAGAACGGCACGAAGAAGCTGCCGATGCCCAGCGACAACGCCGAGCGCGCGAGCGGGTTGTCGTACTGCCTGCGCCACTCCCGCTCGAGCACGGTGGAGGAGACGTCGATTCGGAAGAAGAGCTTCGTGCGCACGTCGGTGAGCATCGAGACGAGCAGCCCTCCGGGGAGCAGCAGCGAGACGAGCGAGACCGGCCCGACCTCGACGAGCAACACGATGGCGAGGACTCCGAAGAGCGCCGCCAGCCCGAGGCGCGCGAGCTTGACGCGCAGCCAGAACGCGATGCCGAGAACGGCGTAGCCGACCAGCCCGCCCGCCCACACCACGCGGCCAAAGACGTTCGTGGTCGTCGACATCGCCACGAGGAACGCCGCGAAGAGGGCCGCGACGCCCGAGAGCCCGAACAGCCACGCCCACGCGTCACGGTGGCCCCAGTGCTTCTGTTTGAGCGTCTCGAGGTACGCAATCTCGGGCCGCACCGCGCACGCCTCGCAGAAGACGCCGTTCACCAGGCGCTTCACGTCGTGCTCGCAGACGAAGGTGCCGCAGCGCTGACACGTCGCGACTGACTCGCTGTCGGGGTGACGCGGGCAGAAGGCTCCGTCGGGCACGGAGCGACTCTACGCGTTCGGCCTCCCGCCTCTGCGCATAAGCTGTGCGGATGGCGGTGCTCCTGGCTCTCATCGTCGCGGCGGCTCCCGAGCGGTTGCTCGACTCGAACGTCGCCGCGGGCGTGGGCGTGCTCGGCTCGAGCTACACCGTGACGGGCTCGCGCCTCGGCGAAGGGCTGCTCGTGCCCACGCTGTCGGCGCGCGGCGTGTTCGGAGGCTTCGTCATCGAAGGCGGCGCGATGGTGTCGGCGCCCCTCGCTCGTGGTGGCGCCCTCTTCACGCTGACGGGCGCGGCGCGGGTCGGCTGGTCAGGTGAACGGTGGTCGGTCGTGGCGGGCGTCGTCGCGCAGCTCGCTCCCGAGGCGCAGCCCACGTTGCAGGTGCTGCCGACGCTGCGCGGCCAGGTGTCGTTCGGCAGCGCTGGGCTCTCGCTCGGCGTGTTCGACCACTTCGGCCTCGTGCCCGCGCACCTGTCGGTCGACCTCGGGCCCTTCGAGAACGGCCGCTTCTCACTCGGGTGGGTCGCGCCGCTCGGGCTCATCGGCTCGGCCGACCTCTCGCTCGGCAGCGGCTTCGGCCTGCGCTTCACGGGCTTCGCGTACCGGTTGAACAACGTCGAGGCGGCGATGCTGCTCGTGAGCGGCACTTTCGGAGGTGCGCGATGAAGCGCGTCGTTCTCCTCCTGCTCTTCACAGCCTGTCAGCCGCGCGCAGGCCTCGATGACGTGAGCGGTGACGTCGGGGCG
>JBEOKA010000126.1:0-12974 GCA_040275325.1 Myxococcaceae bacterium
ACCGAGCCCGGCGTCACGTAGCCGTTGAAGCGCGCGAAGGTGAAGAGCGCCTGGTTCACCAGCGAGTCGCGATCGACACTCATCTCGCGGCTCATCAGCTCGAGCGCCTCCCAGAGGGCGTCGGAGATCTCCACCGTTCGTCGGGTACGGGTCATGGCGGGCGGAATGAACGCATGGGTCGCTTGAAAGTAAAGCCAACAGTCACGTATTCGAGGGCCGTGGAGTCCCCCGCCGTCGACCTCGCCAGTCTCACGCTCGAAGGGTTGGCCGCCTTCTTCACCTCGATCGGCGAGAAGCCGTTTCGCGCGAAGCAGCTGTACACGTGGGTGCACCAGCGCGGCGCGACCTCGTTCGACGAGATGACCGATCTCTCGAAGGCCCTGCGCGAGACGCTGAAGGCGAAGGCCGTGCTGCGGGTGGTGACGAAGGATCTCGAGCAGCGCAGCGTCGACGGCACCATCAAGTACCGGTGGCTCACGCATGACGGGAAGCTGATCGAGTCGGTCTACATGCCGTCGCCCGAGCGGCGTACGCTGTGTGTCTCGACGCAGGTGGGCTGCGCGATGGGCTGTCGCTTCTGCGCCACGGCGACCCTCGGCCTCGTTCGTCACCTGACGCCGTCGGAGATCGTCGCGCAGGTGCACGCCGTCAACCGCGAGGTGCGCAAGAACGAAGGGCTCGAGACGCTGCGCCCGCTGACGAACCTCGTCTTCATGGGCATGGGCGAGCCGCTGCACAACTTCGAGAACGTGAAGACGGCGCTCGAGCTGCTGCAGAGCGAGGAGGGGCCGAACTTCTCAGCCCGCCACATCACGGTGTCGACGGTTGGGCTGGTGCCGGTGATTGAGCGCTTCGCCACCGAGACCGACGTGAAGCTGGCCATCTCGCTCAACGCCTCGAGCGACGAGGTGCGCGATCGCATCATGCCCGTCAACAAGCGGTGGAAGATCGCCGACCTGATGGAGGCCGTGAAGCGGTTCCCGGTGAAGCAGGGCCGCCGCGTGACGTTCGAGTACGTGCTGATGAATGGCGTGAACGACACCGACGAAGACGCGCACCGACTCGCGAAGCTGCTCGAGGGCGTGCCGGCGAAGGTGAACCTGATTCAGTACAACGAGAACCCGGGGCTCGGCTTCAACACCACCCTCGACAACCGGGCCGAGCGGTTTCGCCAGATCCTCGAAGGGGCCGAGGTCGCGGCCTTCATTCGCGCGAACCGTGGCCGAGACATCGCCGCGGCGTGTGGCCAGCTCGCGAACGTCGACAAGCGCACGGCCGTGCCTGCGCCGGTTCTCTAGGCGGGGAACTCGATCACGACCTCGGCGCCAGACGGCGTCGGAGCGACGAAGGCCCTGCCGCTGTGGCGTCGGGCGACCTCTCGAACGATGGCGAGTCCCAGCCCCGTTCCCGGCGGCCCACCACGCACCCGGTGAAACGGCTCGAAGATCGCCTCTCGTTCTGCCTCGGGAACGCCCGAACCCTGATCGATGACCGCGAGACGAACGAGCTCGCCGGTGCGCTCCAGCTTCACGGTGACGCGCGAGCCATCGGGCGCGAACTTGAGCGCGTTCGAGAGCAGGTTGTCGACGGCCTGCCGAATCGAGAGCGCGTGGGCCGAGACGACGAGCGCTGGCGGCCCCTCGAGCGTCACGGTGACCTGGCGCTGCGCCGCGAGCGGCTTCGAGCCCATCACCGACTCGTTCAAGAGCGAGTGAAGGTCCGTCGGCTCTCGCACGATGGGCCCGCGCGTCGCCGCAGCCGTGTCGAGGAGTCGTCCGGCGAGCTCGGCCAGCCGAACGACCTCCTCGCGGGTCTCTGACAGCGCCGTCTTGAGTTCGTCTGAAGTTCGTTCGCGGCGCAGCGCGAGATCGAGGCGCGTGCGCATCAAGGACAGCGGCGTTCGCAGCTCGTGCGCTGCATCGGCCAGCAGCCGCTCGCGGGAGTCTCGCACCGCCTGGAGCCGCTCTGTCGCCTGACCGAGCACTTCGTGAACAGCCGACACTTCATCATCTTCACGATCGGGCTCGAGGCGCTTCTCGAGGTCGCCCGCGTGTACCGCTTCGAGGTGGCTGCGCAGGGCCGTGAGCCGCCGCCGAAGCCCGCGCCCCTGGAGCCCCTGGGCGAGCAGCAGCAGCGCCGCGGTGGCCAGCGTCGAGCCGAGCGCGATGGTGTGGAAGGTGTTCGTCGAGGCGTCGGTCTGCGCGAGCGAGGCCTCGAGCTTGAGCGCATACGGTTGGCCGCCCGGGCTCTTCACGGCGACGACGAGCTGACGATGGCGGTGGCCCGAGTGCTCGACCGTCGAGAGTTCCGGGGTGTCGCGATGGTGCGAAGGAAAGACGATCTCTTTCGCGGTGCCCTCGACGGGCGGCGGGTAGCGCATCACCTCGCTGCCGTCGGGACCAAAGAGCACGCCCTCGGGCGCGAACGGCCGAACGCTGTCGACGAGGGGCGACGTCGCCATGTGCAGGTGCGGCTCGTTGTTGGGGCCATCGAAGAGGCTGACGCTCTCGATGGCGGCTTGCGCGAGCAGGGCCTGATCGAGCGAGCGCTCGAGCGCGGTGTGGAAAATGCGATCGGCGACGAAGAGCACGACCGCGAGCAGACACGCCGGCAGCACGGCGCCCCAGAGCCACAGGCGCGCCGACAACGTCATGGCGTCACCTTCTTCAGGCGATAGCCAATGCCGCGCACCGCCGAGATCTCGACGTCGGTCGCGCCCAGCTCGGACAGCTTCGTGCGCAGGTAGCCGACGTAGACGTCGACGACGTTGGGCAGTCCGTCGAAGTCTGTGCCCCAGACGGAAGAGAGGAGGCGCGAGCGGGAGAGCACGTCACCGCCATGGCTCCACAGCTCGTTGGCCAGGGCGAACTCGCGCGCGGTGAGCGTCACCTCGGCGCTGCCACGTACGAGCGAACGCTTCTTCGTGTCGAGCACCACCGAGCCGACCTGCGACGTGGGCGCCGAGCCTGTGCCACGGCGTGACAGCGCCTCGAGCCTCGCGAGCAGTTCGTCGAAGTCGAAGGGCTTCACGAGATAGTCATCGGCGCCTGCGCGAAGTCCGGTGACCTTCTCGCCCGTCGAGCCGCGCGCGGTCAGCATCAGCACCGGTGTCGAGAGCCCGTCTTCACGCCACTGGCGCAGCACCGAGACGCCGTCGAGATCAGGCAGCGACCAGTCGAGCAGAATCACGTCGTACGAGACGTCGGCCGCCTGGTTGAGGGCGTCTTCACCGCGCGCGCACACGTCGACTTGATGGCCTTCTTCCGAGAGGCCGCGCTGGAGCAGCCGCGCCATCTGCGCTTCGTCTTCGACCAGCAGCAGCTTCACGGTGCGCACCTTACGCCGCTCAACGGGGCGGACCTCACGCTTTGCGCCTCGCGCGACGAACGCCGACCAGCGCGGGGAAGAGGGCGGGCAGCACGAGCAGGGTGAGGAACGTCGACGAGGCCAGCCCGCCGACGACGACGGTGGCGAGCGGGCGCTGCACCTCGGCGCCGACGCCTGTCGCGAGCATCATCGGCAGAAACCCGAACGCGGCCACGAGCGCGGTCATCAACACCGGCCGGGCGCGCTCGTGAGCCGCGCGCTTCGCAGCGTCAGGTGGCGTGAGTCCGTCCTCCTGCAGTTCGAGCGCGCGTGAGACCCAGACGACGCCGTTCATCACCGCGATTCCCGAGAGGGCGATGAAGCCGATCGCGGCGGGGAGCGACACCGGCATGCTGCGCGCCCAGAGCGCGAGGGCTCCTCCGATGCCGGCGAAGGGCACGAGCGAGAACACGAAGAGGGCAGGGCGCAGGCGAGAGAACGTCCACGCGAGCACCGCGAGAATGCCCAGCAGCACCACGGGGACGACGATGGCGAGACGGCGCGAGGCCTCGGTGAGCGATTCGTATTGGCCGCCCCACTCGAGCCGGAAACCCGAGGGCAGCGGCAGCTCCTTCACCGCGGCCTGTGCGCCGGCGACGGCGGTTCCCAGATCAGCGCCACGAACGTTGAACCCGACGACGAGGCGCCGTTCTCCATTGCGTCGGGAGATCAGGGCAGGCCCTTCGGTGCGAATGATGTCGGCCACGCGAGAGAGGGGAACGACGCCACCTGACGCGACGGGCAGCGGAAGACTGTCGAGGCTCCACGCGTTGGGCGCGCCGGCCGTCTTGAGCCGAAGTGGAATCGGCACCGGCCCATCGAACGTGAGCCCGACGTCGAGCCCCACGCGTGCGGCCTGCACGGCGTCGAGCACGTCTCGTGCGGTGAAACCGGCAGTCGCCGCGTCGAGCGCGCGCGGGCGAACGGTCACGAGCGGAACGAACGGCGGCGCGAGCACTCGAACGTCGGCTGCGCCCGGCACCTTCTCGACTCTCGCCGCCACCTCGTCGGCGGTCCTCCTCAGCTCGATCAGATCCTCTCCGTAGATCGACACGGCGACGTCGGTGACCGCACCGCCGAGCAGCTCGTTGAAGCGCATCTGAATGGGCTGGGTGAACGACGGCTCGGCCTCGGGCACCTCCCGATGCAGCAACTCCTCCATCTGCGCGACGAGCTGCTGCTTGGTGACGCCGGCTCGCCACGTCTCCTTCGGCGTCAGCTGCACGAAGATGTCTGCCTGATCGAAGCCCATGATGTCGGTGGCGACAGCGGGGCTGCCGACGCGCGAGACGATCTGCGCGACCTCGGGGAAGTTCTTTCGAATCAGCGCCTCGTAGCGGTTGCTCGCCTTCACGGCCTCTTCGAGCGAGATGTCGGGTGCGCGCACGGTCTGAATGACGAGGTCGCCTTCGTCGAGCTGCGGCGTGAACTCCACACCGAGCGTGCGGCCGAGAAGCACGCCGACGGCCAGCATCACGAGCGCTCCACCAGCCACCGCGCCGCGGCGGTTCAGCCCTGGCGCGAGCACCTTCGGGTAGATCCACTCCACGAAGCGTACGAGCGGCGGGTGGTGCTTGGGCACGTCTTGCTGACGGAGCACGAGCGCGGCGACGGCAGGCACCCAGGTGAGCGAGAGCAGCAGCGCGGCGCCGAGCGCGAACACCACCGTCAGCGCCATCGGACGAAACAGCGTGCCATCGACGCCGGTGAGAGAGAGCACCGGCACGTAGACGAGCAGGATCACCAGCACCGAGAAGAAGACCGGGCGGGCGTTGCGCGCGGCGATGGAGCGGATGCGATCGTGTAGCTCGCCCTTCGTCAGCGGCTGTTGATGCGAGATGCCCGCGAAGAGTCCTTCGACGAGCACCACCGCGCCGTCGACCAGCAGGCCGAAGTCGAGCGCGCCGAGGCTCATCAGGTTGCCGGGAATGTCGAGCATCGCCATCGCGGCCGTGGCGAAGGCCATCGACAGGGGAATGACGCTGGCGACGATGAGGCCCGCGCGAAAGCTGCCGAGGAAGAGCAGCAGCACCACGACGACGAGCAGGCCGCCTTCGAGCAGGTTCGACGCCACCGTCTTGAGGGTTGCCCGCACGAGCGTCGCGCGGTCGTAGACGATGTCGATGCGAACGTCCGAGGGCAGTACCGCCTGCACCTGCGGCATTCGAGCGTGCAGCCTGTCCATCACCTCGAGCGCGTTCGCGTCTCGCAGCATCTGCGCCATCAGGTACAGCGTCTCGCCCTGGCCGTTGGCGGTGGCGGCTCCGAGCCGCAGCTTGGCGCCTTCACGCACTTCGCTCACGTCGCCGACGCGCACCGAGTTCCCCGTGACGATCGCAGCGCCGAGCTCTCCAGGTCGGCCCGGGCGCGCCTGGCCGCGGAGCAACACCTGCGCGGTGCCCGACGGCAGCGCGCCACCCGTCGCGACCCCCGAGGCGCCTTCGAGCGCGACCTTCAGCTGTGAGAGCGTCAGGCCGCGAGCAGAGAGCCGCGCGTCGTCGGCGATCACGTCCCACGTGCGTTCAGCGCCACCCCACGAGTTCACCTCGACGACGCCCGAGACCGACTTGAGCAAAGGCGCGACGCGGTACGTGGCCAGCTCGAGCAGCTCGGCCGGTGTGCGAGAGGAGGACGAGAGCGTGAGGTGAAAGATCTCTCCCAGACCGCCGGTGAGCGGCGCGAGCTCGGGCTTCGCGGCGGTCGGCAGATCGAGGCTCGTCAGCCGCTCAGCGATCATCTGCCGCGCGAGCCAGGGCGAGACGTGCTTCTCGAACACCACCGTCACCGACGAGATGCCCGAGAGGGAAAGGCTGCGCTGCTCCACCAGATCGGGAACACCGCCGAGCGCCACCTCGATGGGCCGGGTGATGAGCCGCTCGACCTCTTCGGGCGACAGGCCGGGCGAGCGAGTCAGCACGATCACCTGGTTGTTGGTGAGGTCGGGCAGGGCGTCGAGGCGCAGCTGCACCCCCAGCACGAGAGCGCCGCTCGCCAGCAACAACGTGATGCCCACGACCCAGTTGCGGGCGTCGACGGACAGCTCGACCAGCTTGCGGATCATGGAGACTCCGACCCGTCAGCCGCGACCACCGCGTTCGCCGGGAGCCCCAGAACGACCGCCTCGGCGCCGCTGCGAGCGATCACTTTCACTTCGATCAGCTCAGCCCCGGTGGCCGTGCGTTGCCGAACGCGCGCCACTCCAGCCTGCTCGAGCAGCGAACGCGCTGGCACGACCCGCCACGAGGGATCAGCCGTGACGCGAACCCGGCCCGTCGCGCCGATGGGCAGCAAGCCCGCGTCGGCCGAGAACCACGCGAGCCGTGCGCCATCTGACGGCTCGAAGCGCGGGGAGATGGAGATGAGGTCGACCGGGGTCGTGATCGAGCCCGCGAGGAACACGAAGCGTGCGCCGTCACCCGGTGTCGAGGGGAATCGGGCTTCCACGCGGCCGTCACCAACCCCGACGAGCTGAGCGAGCGGGCGCCCGGCGGGATCACGAACCTCACCAGGCACGGCCTCCACAGCGGTCACGAGCCCGGCGATGGGAGCGCGCAGCGATAACACGCCGTCACCTGACACGAGCGCTTCAGCCTGCTTGTCCGACACGCCCGAGGCCCGCAGCGTCGCGCGGGCGGCCTGCGCATCGGCGCGTGCCGTCGCCAGCTGGGCGTCGACCTCGGCCAGCTCGGCGAGCCGCGCCAGGCCTTCACTCTTGAGCAGATCGAGCTGGGCCTTACGGCGCGTGAAGGCGTCGACCTTGAGCTGCTCGCCCACGAGATCGCCCGCGGCGTGCAGCAGCTCGGGCATCAGCACGTCGATGAGGGGCTCCTGCGCTGCGACGCGTTGCCCCGGTCGCACGCGAACCCGAACGACCCGCGCCTGGAGCGGCGGCGAAATCGACGCGATGCCTTCGGGGCTCGGCAGCACGCGCGCCGGCGCCTCGAGCAACGCCGTGTCTTCAGCGCTGCGGCTCTCGACCCACCGAGTACTCGCGCTCGTCGCCGTCAGCGGAGGCGGCGGGCTCAACACCATCGTCGCCGGAGGCTTGTCGCAACCCACCATCACCATCGTCGCCAGCACCATGCGCCTCATCGCTGCACCTCCGTGATCAACGTCGACAACCTGAACCGCGCCCACGCCACGTCTGCTCTCGCCCGCGCGAGCCGGGCCTTCGCTGCCACCAGCGCACGTCGAGCCAGCACGAGCTCTTGCGCCGTCGTCTCACCTGCGTCGAAGCGGCGCTGCAGGCCGTCGAGCGCGATCTGCGCGGCAGGCACCAGCTCAGCCTCGGTGACGTGCAGCACCTCGGCGGTGTGCTCGACCTCATGAAGGGCGTCGAGCCGCTCGGCGCGCTCTTCGGCGAGGCTGGCAGCAACACGCCCTTCGGCCCTGGCGACCGCAGCGGCGTTGGCCGAGCGCTCGCGTTGTGCCCGCTCGAACGCAGGCAGAGTCAGCTGCAGCGTTGCGACGGCCGCGAGATCGCCAGCGCCTTCCCGCCACCCGAGGGCGCCGACCTGCAGCGACGCTCCGCGACCAGCCTCGAGCTCGACGCCGCGCGCCCGCTCTGCGTCGACGTGGGCCGAGGCCGTCTTCACCGGCGCCGCGTCACCCGCGGTCGCGAGCACCTGCTCGTCGTCGTGTCGTGGAATGTCGAGCGCGGGCAGCGACGGCGTCACCAGGGCCGGCACTCGAGCGTCGCGCGCCAGCGCCCGGTTCAGCGCCACGCCCCGCACGAACACCTCACCCTCGAGGGCCAGGGCCGCGAGGTGTGCCTCGGCGTGGTAGGCGTTCGCGACCGCGACATCGACGCGGGTGAAGCCGCTCGCCTCGGCGCCCTTGAGCACCTTGTTCTGCCACTCGGTCGCGAGGGTGAGTTCTTCACGCACGGCCTGCAGCGAGTCCTGCGCGGCCCACAACGAGAGCCAGGCCTGTGCGGTGTTGAGCCGCACGAGGCGGGCGAGGGTGTGACGCTCCAGTCGATCGACGTCGACCTCGGCGAGCGCGGCGGCTTTGCGACTCACCCCGGCGCCCGCGAGACTCACGTCCTGGGTCAGGCCGACGTAGAGCTCTGCGCCCGTCGTTCCCTGCGCGGTGCGACGGCCGCCAGGTTGCACGATGATCGACGGGTTGCCGGTGAGCCACGGCACCTGCTCGGCCAGCACGCGCCGCTGCTCGATGGCCGTCGAGGCCGCCGTCAACGCGGGTGACGCCTCAGCGAGGCGCAGCGCCTCTTCGAACGACAACGCCTGCGCCTCGACCGACACCAGCAGAAGCCACGCGACCATGGCGCGCGTCGTACCGAGTCGTGGCCGACCTTCCCTGAACCGACGATGAGAAAGTTCTCAGGAAGTCACTTTTCGTCGAGCCCGTGGCGCTTGATCAGCCTGTGCAGGTAGGCGCGATCGAGGCCGGCTTCGCGCGAGGCCTTCGAGACGTTTCCATCGAAGGTGCGCAGCAGATGGGCGACGTATTCGCGCTCGAACGAGGTGAGCGCTTCTTCGCGGGCCTGTTTGTAGTCGAGCGTCGCAGGCGCCGCGGGAGCCTCGTCTTCGTCATCGAGCGTCGCCGCAGGGCTCGAGAGATCGCCCAGGGCCAGGGCCTTCTCGATGAAGTCGTGCAGCTCGCGCACGTTGCCAGGCCAGTGATGGGCCTCGAGCTGCGTCAGCGTCTCGGGAGACAGCACGAAGCCACGCGCACGGGGCCCGAGTGTCTCGAGAATGTGGCGCACCAGCAGCGGCAGATCCTGCAGGCGCTCGCGAAGGGCTGGCAGCCGAACCCGCTCGGTCGCGAGGTGCTTGAACAGCTCTGTCTCGGGGAGCGCGGCCGTGGTGCCCGAGACGAGGCGCACGTCGATGATGAACTGCTGACCGTCTCCGAAGCGGCGCACCATGCCGTCCTGCAGGGCGCGGAGCAGCGGCTGGTGCAGCTCGGCCGGCAACGCCTCGGGCGCGTCGAGAAAGACCGTGCCCCCGGCTGCACGGGTCAGCGCTCCTGGCCGTTCGCGATCGACGCCCGGCACCGCGCCACGGGAGTGACCGAACAACGACGCAGCCGTCGCCGTCTTGCAGTCGACGAGCTCGAACGGGCGCTCGGCGCGGGGTCCTCCGAGGTGGAGTGCTCGGGCCGCCGTCTCGTGTCCTGTGCCCGGTTCACCTTCGATCAGGGTGGGCGTCGTCTTCTTCGCGAACGAGGCCAGCTGCTCGATCGCCTCGCGCATCAGCGGAGCGATCGCCTCGAGCCCGCCGAACTTCACGGCCTCGGCCTGGTCGCCATCTTCGATTCGCAGCTCGACGACGCCGACGAGCAGCACGTGCCCGACCGAGACGAAGGCTTCACCGATGCGCGACCCGGCCAGCCGCGTGCCGTTCTTCGACTGCAGATCCTTCACGTACAGCGCCTCACCCTCGGTCGAGAGCTCGAGGTGGCGGCGCGAGACGGTGGGGTGATCGATGACGACGTCGTTTCCCGGTGCGCTGCCGACGGTGACTCGCCCACGCGTGAAGGCATGTCGGGCGAGCGTCGCACCGTCGGCCCGCGCGACGAGGCGAACGCGCGAGGGCAGCTTCACGAAGTCGGCGGACACCGGGCGCGTGCTGCTGGACGTCATCGTCACTCCTTCTTACTCGGCCCGGCCCTCACTGCACCCGCTCGAAGACGTGCAGGCCCTGGCGGTTCATGCGATCGGTCGCGGCCAGCGTGTTCGCCTCGACGTAGTCGCTGACCGAGGTCGTGCCGTCGCCAGTGGTGATGGCGGTGTGGCCGTACTTGGAGCCGGCGCGGGTGTTGGTGCGATCCCACGTGAGCACCAGGCCAGGCGTCTTCAGCGCCTGCTCGAGGCTCATGTTCACCTCGCGGAAACCTGCCTTCTGAATCGAGTTCTTCAGCTGGTTCGCGTGGCCGTAGATGCGCACGCCGGTGGTGTTGAAGATGGCGCGGTTGACGGCCTTCGCGCAGTTGCCCGTGCCTGGCATCGTCTTCTCGACCGCGTTGATGTTGCCGACGAGATCCTTCGAGGCGCGCGCGGTGGCAGTGCGGCCGCCGAGACCCAGCGACTTCTGGTAGTCGCGCAGGGCGCGCTCGGTGCGCTTGCCGAAGACGCCGTCGATCTTGCCGGGGTTGAAGCCTGCGTTCTTCATCGTCTGCTGCAGATCACGAACGCGATCACCCTTCGCGCCCCGCGAGAGATCGTAGCCGGGCATCGACGCGCGATCGGCAGCGCGCGCAGCAGCCATCGAGCCGGGCCCGTCGAACGAGCTGCGGCCCGAGTAGCCGGCGACAGAGGAGCGATCGGCAGCGCGGGCGGCGGCCATGGAGCCAGGGGAGGAGAGGCTGCGGCCCGAGTAGCCCGCCACGGACGAACGATCGGCAGCGCGACCCGCGGCCATCGACCCCGAGCTGAACGAGCTGCGACCCGAGTACCCCGCGACGCTCGAACGATCGGCCGCGCGCGCGGCGGCCATGCTCGACGAAGGGCTGCTCCGCGTGCCCGAGTAGCCAGCCACGCTCGAACGATCGGCTGCACGCCCTGCCGCCATGCTGCCGCTCGAACCGATTCCGCCAAGTGCCATGGTGTTCTCCGAAGTGGGGACCGACTTCTCTCCTGATTTTCGAAGCGCGCCATTGGCGCTCCCGCGCGGAAAACGACAACGCCCCCGTCACCATGTGGACTCGGGGTCACAGGGCGACGAGGGCGGAAACGACTGGAACTGCGGGTGTTTTCAGGAGGCGGGGGCGATGGGTGCGCCACGCTTCGCGAGCATCTTGAGGAAGCCCTGGAAGTACACGGCGGCGCTCCAGACCGAGAAGGCCGTCGAGAGGTAGACCATGAACTTGCCGACGAGGTTGAAGTTCACGGGGTACCACGCGAAGCCGAAGAACATCGGGTGCGTGTAGTGAATGCAGAGCGAGACGATGCCCACGAGCTGGAGCGACGTCTTCCACTTCCCCTCCTGGCCCGCCGCGATCACCATGCCTTCACTCGCCGCGATCTGCCGCAGGCCCGTCACGATGAACTCGCGCGAGAGCAGCACGATCACGATCCACGCGTGAATGCGGCCGAGGCGAACCATCATCACCAGCGCCGCGGCGACGATCAGCTTGTCGGCCAATGGGTCGAGCAGCTTCCCGACGACGGTGATCATGTTCCACCGGCGAGCGAGGAAGCCGTCGATGACGTCGGTGACGGCGGCGAGGGTGAAGAGCGCCGCGGCCAGGTACGAGAAGAACGGATCAGCGTCGTACGTGAACCAGACGAAGAGGGGGATCACCGCGATGCGCCCCATCGTCAGCATGTTGGGAAGGTTCCAGAACTCCTTCAGCAACGCTGACGGTGGGCGGCTGCGACGCTCGGCCTTCTTGGCCTCTTTGCGGGCGATCTTGTCGGCCTTCTTGCGCGCCTTCTCCTCACGCTTCTTGAGGCGCGCCTCCTGCTTGAGCTGACGGGCGGTCTCTCGATCCATCGGTCAACCTGGAGTCACCAGCAGGGCATACCCGTCTCCGGTCAGCTCGACAGCTCCTTGTCCCGCGAACCCGGTCAGACGGGGAGACACGCGGCCGAACCAACCGACGAGCCGCTGCAGCGGAACGACCATGGGCTCGCCAGGAGGAACCGCGAGCGACTTCATCGCGCCGTTGAGCTGGAGCAGCACGCGGCCATCGCCCGAGAGGTGCACGAGATCGAGGTGCAGCTTGCCGTCGTCTTCTGCGAGGCGACCGTGCTCGAAGCCGATCGTCTCTTCGAAGCCGAAGACCCGCTCTTCACGCAGGTACGCGCTGTCGTCGTTGAGATCGAGCGCGTGAAAGCGGGCCGAGCCCATCTCGAGGTGCACGACGCCATGACCCATCAGGCGCTGCATCTGGTTGGGGCCGTCACCGAAGCTCGCCTCGGTGGCCTTGCCGCGAGAGCGCTTGTGCTCGGGCTGAGCGGTGACGCTGCCGACGATGGCGACCAGGTTGGTCATGCGGGTGAGCATCTGGCCGTTCACCGAGACGGCGAGTCCGTGGGGCCCGACGTGGAACGGGCCGGCCTGCGGCTGCTCGATGTCGGAGGTGGTGGCGCCGAGCTCGACCAGCGTGCGCGCCTCCATCGGCGAGTAGCCGCGACCCGGAGAGGATGGGGGAGGAGGTGGAGGCGGGTTCTCTGGCGTGAACTGTGAGAGCGGCTGCGCGACCCACTCGGGCTCAGGCGCCGGTTGCTCGGCGGGCTGCTCTGCGTACGACTGCTCGGCGGGCTGCTCTGCGTACGACTGCTCGGCGTACTGCTGCTCTGAGTACGACTGCTCGCCGTACTGCTGCTCGACCGGTTGCTCCGCGTACTGCTGCTCGACTGGGTGCTCGGTGTACTGCTGCTCGACCGCTTGCTCGGTGTACTGCTGCTCGACCGGTTGCTCGGCGTACTGCTGCTCGACCGGTTGCTCGGCGTACTGCTGCTCGACCGGTTGCTCGGTGTACTGCTGCTCGACCGGTTGCTCGGCGTACTGCTGCTCGATCGGCTGCTCGGCGTACTGCTGCTCGACCGGTTGCTCGGAATACTGCTGCTCGATCGGCTGCTCGGTGTACTGCTGCTCGACCGGTTGCTCGGTGTACGGCTGCTCGGCGTACGGCTGCTC
>JBEOKA010000127.1:0-5501 GCA_040275325.1 Myxococcaceae bacterium
GGCATGCCGCGCTCGACGTAGGTGGCGGTGACGCGGCCCGAGACGTTGGCGGCCACCTCACTCTGCCGGTCGGCGACGACGCTGCCGGTGAGCGTGAGCAGCCGCGGCATCTTCTCGTGGGTGACGCTGCCCAGCTCGACCTTCACGGGCGGCAGCGACGAGGGCGACTTCGGCTTCTCGGCGACGGCTTCTTCGGGCTTCTTGCAGCCGGCGAGCAGCACCGCGGCGGTGAACAACGTCAGGAAGAGTTTCGACATGGCGGGGGCTCCGGGAGACGGCGTTCAGGCTTTCGCCTGACGGGGTTTGAGGGCGCGGGCCCTGGGGGCGAGCGCGCCGGCAAAGAACGAGGCGAGGCCTCGCAGGTGGTGGCGGTGATGACGGGTGGCCATCGACTGCCGGGTGATGTGCGTGGTGATGGTGCGCATGTGGAGCGCGCCGAGCATCGTGTACGCGGCGGTCTCGAGGTCGTCGGTGGCGATGAGGCCCTCGCTGCGGGCCAGCTCGAGCCACTTCACGAGCGCGGTGAGGCCACGCAGGGGGCCGGGGCCCACGGCCTTCTGCCAGAG
This sequence comes from Myxococcaceae bacterium, assembly GCA_040275325.1. GTDB lineage: Bacteria > Myxococcota > Myxococcia > Myxococcales > Myxococcaceae > Xiheimicrobium. Next base: position 567 of record JBEOKA010000127.1, read on the forward strand.
CTGATCGTCGATGCCGCTCTCTCGCAGCGCCATCACGCAGGGCACGGCCTCCGAGAAGAACTCCCAGATGTCGTTGAAGAGGGTCTCGAGCTGCTGCTGCAGCGGGCGGCCGTCGAGCGCGCGGTGCTGCTCGACCCAGGTGGGAATCTCGGGAGGCTTGAGCGCCTCGATCATCAGCTTCTGCCGCGAGCCGAAGCGCTTGAGCAACGCGGGCCCCGTGACGCCCAGCTTCTCAGCCACGAGGTCGAGCGAGACCGCCGGCCCGTGCTCGAGCACCGAGGCACGCATCGTGCCCAGAATCTGCTCGTCGGTGATGGTGCGGGGGCGGGCCATGAACGGGTTCGTTAGTGAGTGGTTCCTAACGCCATTCGTTAGTAGCGAATGACTAACCAACCCTCAACAAAACGTTTGGGCGGGCGGGCGCACCCACACGCCGGCGCTGATCAGCCAGAGCAGATCCAACGGGTTGCGGGCCAGCTGACGAATTTGAAGAAGTGTTGTGCGCCCTCAGAAGGCCGTGCGCATCCACACGAGGCGGGCCAGCGGCAGGGTCTTGTCGCCCACCGTCTGCCAGCCGGCCATCACCGCCACGGCCTCGACGCGGGCGCCGTTGCCGAAGTCTCCGCCCCACGAGCGCTTCGGAGGGATGAAGACGAACACCGCCCTCGAGCCGAGCTGCAGCACGCCGATGTTCTCGGCGAGGCCAGACGACACGACGCCTTGCATGAAGACGGCTTGCCCGTTGAGCGTGTCGGGCGCGTCGAGCTTCGCGAGGTCGGCCGAGCCCTCTTTGAAGGTGAGCCGGGGCGCGTAGGCCGAGACGGCCTCTTCGAACGAGGCGACCGAGGGCCCAGGCGCAAAGGCGCCGGGCGTGCCCGTCTGACGGCGGCGGGAGACCTCGGCCTCGGCGGCGGCGAGCGGCTCGGCGAGCGCGTCACCCCGAACCTGGCGGCAGTTCTTCATGCGGTCGACCCGGGCGAGCAGCGCGCCGTCACCCAGCGACTCGGGAGCGCGTGCACCTTCGGCCTCGACCTGCACGCAGGCAGCAAACGCTCCGAGCGTCAGCACACCGGGCTCGTCGAGCGTGATGCCCTTGTCAGCGAGCATGAGGTCTTCGGGAGCGCCCTTGAACGCGCTCGCGTCGACGCTACCCGCGCCCTCGACCAGTGGAGCAACCGCGACCTCTCCGCGCGCACCGATGAACCGCACGGCGCCAGTGGCGTTGCGCACGTTGCACTCCTTGTCCTTCTGGCCGGTCTCCTGCTCGACCCGCAGCTGCTCGACGTCTTCTCCCGTGCGCAGAAAGGCGAGGCCGCCCACCACCAGCGCGGGCAACCCGATGGCGAGCGCGACGATGGACCAGCCCTGCATGATGGTGCGCGGCGGCGGCCCGAAGCGGCCGGTGGTGTCGATGACGGTGGTGTCTGGCGCGTTGCTCAAGAGAAACGAGATGCCGAACAGCGCCGCGCCCGCGAGGGTGCTCGCGACGCCCGTGGAGAACGCCGGGCCTGCCGCCGGTGCGGAGCGCTCGGTGATGCGCTCCTCGGCGTATTCGTCGATGGCCACCTCGCGGCACACGTCGTGCGCCTTCACCTGCACCTCGAGCTTCGGCCACGCCACCTGCACCTCGGCCCGCAGGCCGCCCTCGACGATCTGCGGCCGCGTGAACGAGCGCAGCAGCGGCCCTCGCTCGGTGCGCACCGTCTTCTCGATGGGGGCACACGCCGGGAGCGCGGCGCAGAAGAGAAGAAGCGCCCGCTTCAGCGCGCCCGTCACGACACGCATTGAGCGCCCCGAGGGAGCGCACGACTGGTGCACCTCGGCGGACGAGCCGCTCCTGACGTCTTTCATCGCGCCCACTTCGAGGAAACCGGCGCACGACATCTCGGCGTCGACCTTCATCGCGCACCTCCGAGGAAGCGCACGAGGTCGGGGCAGTCGGTGAAAACCTCGGCGACGTCGGCGCACGACGGCTTCACCTTCTGAGACGAGCCCTGGCGCAGCAACGGCACGCGGCAGTCGAGCACCTCGGCGCGCGTGGGCGAGGTGAACGCGAAGCTCTCGTTTCCGCAGCCCGACTTCATCAGCAGCGTCGCTTCGCAGTTCGTCGCGTCGACGCCCAGCTGCGTGCTGGCGCTCTCGCAGATGGGGCCGAGGCAGACGCGCGTGATGATGTCGCGGCACACGGCGACGTCGGGCGCTTCAGGACCAGCACAGGAGAGCAACACGAAGACGACCGGGAGCGCACGCACGCGCGCCACTGTACCCCGCTCCGCATCCGTCAGATGACCGACCGTCATCGGGAGGACCTCCCGTTGCCCGACAGACGAGCGGCCGCGCCCTCACGACAATGCGCGCATGAAAGAGACCAACTCGTCGTGGATGAAGTGGGTGGTGGGAGGCTGGCTCACTGCAGTCGTGGCGCTCGGAGGGCTGACGCTGTTTGGCGACAACCTCAAGCGCCTCACGGGCTCGAGCGCCGACGCGCTGGCCGGTCACGACGAGGTGCTGCCGAGCACGAAGAACTTCCGCGCCGGCGGCGACACGAAGAAGTCGCTGATGACGTTCGGCTCCAACTTCGAAGCGTACGGCAACCAGGGCTCCGCGCCCGCGCCCGTGCAGCACGCCGAGGCCCCGAACCAGCTCGTCACCGCTGACCACGACGCGCTCTCGACCTTCGCCATCGATGTCGACACGGCTTCGTACACGTACGCACGCCGGCAGCTCGAGGGCGGCCTGCGGGTCGAGCCCTCCACCGTGCGCGTCGAGGAGTGGGTGAACGCGTTCCGCTACCACCTCGATGCCCCGAAAGACGCGCCGTGGGCCATTCACGCCGAGGGCGCGCCGTCTCCCTTCACCGCTGGGCGCACGCTGCTGAAGGTCTCGCTGCAGGGCCGCCGCTTCAGCAACGCCGAGCGCAAACCCGCGAACCTGGTCTTCCTCGTCGACACCTCGTGCAGCATGGCGGGCGCCGACCGCATCGAGCTCGCGAAGAAGTCGATGCACACGTTGGTCGACGGCCTCGACGAGCGCGACACGGTCGCCATCGCGACCTACGCAGGCGGCTCGAGCCTGCCGCTGCGCGCGACGAACGCCGATGAGAAGGCCGTCATTCACCGCACCATTGACCAGCTCGACACGGGCGGCGGCACCGCGATGGAGAGCGGCATGGTGCTCGCCTACCGCGAGGCCGTGAAGGGCGTGCGCGCGGGCGTGGAGTCGCGGGTGCTCGTCTTCACCGACGGCGACGCGAACATCGGCGCGACCAACTCGGGCGACATTCTCTCGTCCGTTCAGGGCTCCGTCCGCGACGGGGTGACGCTCACCACCGTCGGCTTCGGCATGGGCAACTACCGCGACGGCGCGCTCGAGCAGCTCGCCGACAAGGGCAACGGCCAGAGCCTGTACATCGACCGCGCCGCCGAGCTCGAGCGCGTCTTCGGCCAGTCGAACCTGCCCTCGCTGCTGCAGGTCATCTCGAAGGACGTGAAGGTGCAGGTGGCCTTCGACGAGCGCGTGGTGCGCCGCTACCGCCTGCTCGGCTACGAGAACCGCGACGTGCGCGACGAGGACTTCCGCAACGACACCGTCGACGGTGGCGAGCTGCACGCGGGCCACACGGTGACGGCGCTGTACGAGCTCGAGCTGACCGGCAACACGGGCGCGCTGGGCACCATCTCGGTGCGCGGCAAGCAGCCGGCGAACGAGCAGCCGTTCGAGCTGTCTTCGCAGGTGCCGCAGACCGTGCTGGCCCGCTCGGTGAACGAGGCGACGGCGGACTTCCGCTTCGCGACGGCGGTGGCGATGGCGGCCGACGTGCTGCGCGGAAACGCCAACGCCGGCGTGACGCTGCGTGAAGCGAAGGCGCTCGCCGAGACCGCAGCATCAGACTGGCCCGAGCGGCGTGAGTTCGTCGCGCTCTTGAACCGCGCGCTCTCGGGTGAAGCGCCCGTCAACGCGGCGTCGGCGGCGAACTACCAGTACTGACGTCCCACGCGAACGGCGGGCCCTCGAAGCGCGTGCCCCGCGAAAACCGGAGCGAGAAGTGGTTCGCCAGCGCGTCGAGCAACGCCTCGGGAGTGGAGAGCGTCGTCGTCTCGACGGCGGCGCGCGTTCGAACCGTCAGCTCCTGGTTGAGCAGGGTGACGCGGCCTCCATCGGGCAGCGCCCGGGCCGCGAGCAGCCGGTTGCGAAAGTGCGACTGGGGGTGCGCGCTGGTGAACCAGTTGGCCACCTCGCGGTCGATGGGCGGCATGGGCTCGAGCGTCGACTCCCAGACGTCGGCCCACACCTCACCGAGCTTCACCTGGTGAAAGAGCAGTCCATTCTCCCTCACGATGCGGCGCGGCTCGTGTGGGGTCGGCTGCTCGTCGTCGGTGTCGAGGCGGAACGAGGAGGTCGGAGACAAACCGCCGACGCCGACGTCAGCGACGAGCCGCGCTCCATCGAGGGTGACGACGTTGAAGACGTGCGTGCGGGGCGGCGTGAAGTCGCGCGGCCGCTGCAGTCGAACGCGCGCGCTGACGAGCTGGGTCTGGAAGCCGAGCGTGGTGAGCACCCGCGCGAAGAGCGTGTTGTGCTCGAAGCAGTACCCGCCCCGCCCGTCGCGCAGCAGCTTTCGGTCGACCGCCTCGTCGCGCAGGTCGATGCCGCGGCCGAGCAGCACGTCGAGGTTCTCGAACGGAATCGCCTGCACGTGCGCCGCGCAGAGTGCATCGAGGGTGGAGTTGCTCACGGCGGTTGCGCCAGAGAAGCCAAGTCTTCGGAAGTACGCGTCGAGGTCGACCATCGGGCGCAGGGTAGGCCAAAGGAGCAACGGACATGGTGACGACGGTGCCCGAGCCGAGCGCGGTTCGAGCGCATGGACCTGGAGCCCTCGAGCTGCACCAGCATGGCCTGTGGAAGCGAGAGACCAACAGAGGGCGCTCCGAAGCT
>JBEOKA010000128.1:0-8017 GCA_040275325.1 Myxococcaceae bacterium
ACTCAGTGCCCGTCGTCATGCGCACCACCTCGTCGAAGCCGGTGACGCCCTCGTACAGCTTGCGCACAGCCGCCTCGCGCAGCGTTCGAAGGCCCGACTTCTTGCCCTCGGCGACCAGCGCCGCGTGGGGCGCCTTGTGGGTGATGAGCGACTTGATCTCGGGCGTGGCCGAGAAGATCTCGAAGACGGCAGTGCGGCCCCGGTAGCCCGTGCCACGGCACTTCACGCACCCGGCGCCCTTCATGAAGCGGGGCTCTCCGAGATCGTCGGGCAGGTCGGCGCGCAAGGAGTCGAGCTGCGCCTGAGAAAGCGTGATGGGCGTCGCGCACGAGGGGCAGATGCGGCGAACGAGGCGCTGCGCCATGACGCCGAGCAGGCTCGAGGCGAGCAGGAACGCGGGCACGTCGAGATCGAGCATGCGGCCGACCGCACCGACGGAGTCGTTGGTGTGCAGGGTCGAGAGCACGAGGTGCCCGGTGAGCGCCGACTGAATCGCGTTCTCGGCCGTCTCAGGGTCGCGGATTTCGCCGACCATGATGATGTCGGGATCCTGCCGGAGGATGTGGCGAAGCGCGTTCGCGAAGTCGAGGCCGATCTTCGGCTGCACCTGCGTCTGGTTGAACGCGTCCCACACCATTTCGATCGGGTCTTCGATGGTGGTGACGTTCACGTCGGGCCCGGCGAGGGCCTTGAGCGCCGAGTACAGCGTCGTCGTCTTGCCCGAGCCGGTGGGGCCCGTGACGAGGATGAGGCCGTGGGGCTCGGCGATCCACGACTCGAAGAGGTGCTTCTCGGTCGGGTCGAAGCCGAGCTGCGCGATGTCGACCACCAGCGTCTCGGGGTCGAAGATGCGCATGACCACCTTCTCTCCAAACGCGGTCGGAAGCGTCGACACACGAATCTCGACCTCGTGGCCGTCGCGATCGATCTTGATGCGGCCGTCTTGCGGCTTGCGCTTCTCGCTGATGTCGATGCGGGCGATCATCTTCACGCGCGAGATGACGGGCGCGTGCACCTGCTGCGGCAGCGTGTAGACCCCGTGCAGCACACCGTCGATTCGGAAGCGGACGATCGACTTGTCGCGCTTGGGCTCGATGTGAATGTCGCTGGCCCTGTTGTCGAACGCGGCCCGCAGCAGGTGCTCGACGGCCTGAATGATCGAGCCGTCTTCGGGCGCGAGCTCCTTCGAGCTGTTGCTCGACAGGGTGACGAGCTGCTCGAAGTTCGAGACGCCCGAGCTGCTGGTGGCGAACTCGTCGGCCGCCGCGGCCAGCGTTCGCCGGAAGCCGTAGACGTCTTGAATGCCCTTCAAGATGTCCTGCTTGGCCGACAGCACGGGCGAGATCGGCGTGTTCACCATGCGCTCGAGGTTCTCGAAGAGCGCGTGATCGAACGGGTTGGCGACGGCGACGACGAGCGGCGTTCCAGGGCCTCCGCCCTCGAGGGGGAGCAGACAGTGCCGAACCGCGTAGGGCTTCGAGATCGTGCGCGCCGCCAGATTCATGTCGAGGCGCAGCGGGTCGATCTTCTTGTACGGAACCTGCGCGGCCTGGGCGACGACCTCGCTGATGCGATCTTGATCGAGCAGCTCGCCCGGCTTGCCAGGCAGCGGCACCTGGAAGAGCGCGACGATCTCGATGGGAGAGACGGCGTACTTCTCGTCACCGACCTGCTTGAGCACCCGCTTCTTCGCCTGGGCCTCGCGCTGGAGCACGTCGCCAGCCTGACTGCGGGTCAACAGCTTCGCCGCGACCAGGGCGTCGAGCACGAACGACAGTGAGAACTCGTTCGCGCGTCGGTCTTCGAGCTTCGTCACCTGCGGCGCCTCCTCGAGGCCGCGAGCGTCGTGGCCATCAGCATGAGCATGGGGCCGAACGCGTCGGTCGTCGAACAAGCACACCCTGCGTTACCACCGCCCGTGGGGACCCCGGCGTCAGGGCGCGGGACGAAGGGGCGCCCGGCGTCAGGCACGTTGCAGAAGGTACAGCCCGCATCCATCGGGTCGACGGGCAGCTCGCACTCCTGATCGCGGCAGGTCTGGCCCACGGGGCAGTCGGTGTCGGCCTGACACGCGGGAATGCACGCCTTCACGCCCGGGTAGTCGGCGCACCGCAGCCCCTGGCCACAGCTGCGCGGCGCGGAGCAGGTCTTGAGGCAATACAGCTCTCCGCGATCGTCGGGCACGCAGGCCGAGCCGGTCGGGCACGTGCCGCAGCCGCGCGCACAGCTCAAGGTGCACTGCTTCGTGGTGAAGCGACGATCGGCCTGACGACACACCTGCCCCGAGCCGCACTGCGAGTCGACCGTGCAGATGGTGCCCACCGAGACGCCCGGTGTCTGCTTCGGCACGCAGCGCCCGTCACACTGGCGGCACTCGTAGTCGACGACGACGCCGTTCTCGGTGGGATCGATGCAGTCGGCCTCGACGCGGCAGTTGGGAATGCAGATGCCGGCGTTGCCCGAGGCGGTCGTGGTGTCGCAGGTGTAGCCGGGCCGGCAGTCAGAGAGACCGACGCGACAGCTCGCGATGCACAGCTTCTGGCCCTGCGCGCTCGGCAGGCAAATGGAGTTCGCGGGGCACGCCGGCTGGCCCAGATCGCAGCCCTGGCTGCAGTACCCATCGAGCCAGAACGTCGTGCCCGTCGGCGCCGTGGTTTGCCTGATGCACAGCCCGACCGCCGAGCCGCAGTCCGGTTGGTTGTTGGTGCACGCCTTGCCGACCTGGGTGACGTTGCTGTTCGGGTACTGGCACGAGTTGTTGGTCGAGAAGAGCGTCGAGGGCTGGCACTCCATCGGCAACGGGCACGGCACGGTGTTGGGCACGCACGAGTTGGTGCAGTAGGTCGACGGCCCCAGGGTTCCGACACGCGGCATGCACTTGAGGTTGGGGTCGCAGCCGCCGTCAGCGGAGCACTGAGCGCCGGCCTTGCCGAAGGCCGGGTTGCGTTCGCAAATGCCGCGCACGTCGAGCTGCGTGAGTGAGCGCTTCTGCTCTCCCTTCACGATGCTGCCCTGCATGAGCCCGAGGCCAAAGTGATCGAGCCCAAGACAGTGCCCTGCTTCGTGCGTCATCACCGTCTGCAGATCGACGTCGTTGGGCGCAGTCGGTGTCTGCGTGCTGTACGAGTAGATGAGCCCGTTGAGGAAGATGTCGCAGGTCGTGAGCACGCCCGCATAGGCGCGAGGCACCGAGACCGCGAGGGTGAACCCGCTGTCGAGCAACGCGCGCGCATCGGGATCCGACGAGTTCGTGATCCACACCGGGGTGACGCTGTAGTTGTCGAAGGTGTCCTGCGGGTTGGCGACCTGCCCGCCGGTGTAGCCCTGACTCTGCGCCTTGGGCATCGCGCACTGCACGCCATTCCACTCGTTCCACGCGGCTTCGATGGCCGGTGTGGCGGCGGTAATTGAGAAGCCTCCCGGCGCGGCGACGCGGTTGTCGATGTAGTACGGAAACGGCGACTGGGCCGTCGAGAGCATGCGAAAGCCGAGGTACTTCGGGTCTTGCGCGAGCGCGGCCGACGAGAGCGTCAGGGCGACGACGAAGAGCGCCCGCTTCATCGCGCGCCTCCGGGCTCAGCGGGAGCGAGCGGACCCCTCACCTTCCCCGGCGGCAACGCGCGCAGCTCGGAGATCACCTCACGCAGCGGGCGCCGCGCGTTCTCGTTGGTGACCATGTCGTGAACGATGACCTTGTCGCCATCGACCACCGGCAGCTTCCCCTCGCCCATCGCGACCAGGTAGCAGCGGTCAGACGAGGTGCAGTGCAGGAAGACGAGGGCGCGCTCTCCGATGGCGAAGTCGGCGTCACCGGGCACGAAGAGCTGTTGATCGCCGAGCTTTCCGCCGAGCTGAACCAGCGTGACGCTCGAGGGCCCGGTGCCACGCACGTTCTCGCGAACCTGCAGCAGGGTGTGCGTCTTGAGGGCGCGCGCGTTCGACGGGTCGGTGACCGTCTTTCGCTCGATGACCTCGACGATCGCGACGCGATCGGAGGCCATGGCGCGTTGCGCGATCGTGTGCGGAATCTGGGTGGTGGCCCAGGCCGCAAACGACAGCAGCGCCGGGAGCGGCAGCAGGAATCGCCTTTTCATTGGGTACAGCCTCCACGAATGGCCCTGAGGCAGAGCGTAGCGCGCTTTGAGCCGTTCACACCGCGTCGAGCGCCTGACGGGTGGCCTCGAACAGACCTTCAGTCGTCGGGTGGGTCGCGGTAGCGGCGACGACGACCCCGAGCTCTTTGAGCACCGACGACGTCGACGGGCCGCTGGCGACGACCTTGTGCAGCGCGCGCCACTCGGGCTCGGTCGATGAGGCCAGCGCCTCTGCAGCCGACGGAGAATGCACCACGACGATGGAGCCACCGGGCACGTCAGGCAGCGTCGGCGCTTCGACCTCGTCGTAGAGCGCCACCAGGGTCGCGCGGCCGGGCACTTGCCCAAGCCACGCACGCCACGCCGACTCCTTCGGCCCGCCCACCCACAACACCTCGTCGTCTTCGGTGAGCAACGACGCGAGCGTCTCGAGCCGTCCCTCTTCGCGCTCGGGCAACACGTGCCGCGCCTCCCAGCCGTGACGGCCGAGCGCGCGAACGGTGTCGAGGCTGGGCGCGAGGAACGCGGCGCGGCGGGCGGCGGTCGAAGCGCCCGTCGCACGAACCACCTCGGCCAGCACCCGCACCGCCGTTGGAGACTCCGGAATCACCCACGTGAAGCGGCCGAGCTGCTCACCCAGCGCCTGCGTCGAGAGGCGATCGTGCGCGACGAACGACAGCACCGGCCAGTGCACGACGGCCGCGCCTTCTTCTTCGAGCAGGAAGGTGAGATCGCGAACCTCTGATGGCTCACGCAGCAGCAGAACGGTGGCCATCAGGAGCGTCGGCTAGAGCTTGTCGAGAATGAACGCGGCCAGCAGATCGGCCTCGGGGTTCGCGGCCTTCTTCTTCGGGTCGGCCTTGGGCGTCGCGGGCGCCTGCACCTCGGTGACGTAGCCCTCGACCACCTCGTAGGCCGTCTCTCCGATGATGCACGAGTCGGCCATGTGCTCACCGCCGAGCGCCTGAATCTGGTCCTGCGTCTTCACGCGCCCGACCAGCGAGTTCGAGTCTTCACCAGAGATCAACGTGACGAAGTGCACCGCAGGCGTGGCGGGGTGGGTCGACGCACCACCCTCTTTCACGACGAGCTTGCCGTCCTGGAGATCGGCCCGCTCGGCCATCATCCATTCTTCCAGGGCTTTTTGCGGCAGAAAGAGCTTCAAAGACGACTCCGTAGCCTGCGCGGTCAGAAGTTGCGTATTACAAGCGCCAGTCACTGCCAACCAAAGCCCCCGCCGGGGGAAGGGTCAACTCCATGAAAGACACCGTCGCCGTTCAGGATGCCTCGTTCAAGGCCGAAGTGCTCGACTCCAGCGTTCCCGTGCTGGTCGACTTCTGGGCCACCTGGTGCGCGCCGTGCCGCGCCATCGCGCCGGCGCTCGAAGAGCTCGCCACCCAGTACAAGGGCAAGCTGAAGATCGCGAAGGTCGACGTCGACGAGAGCCAGCAGGTCGCGCAGCAGTTCGGCATTCGCTCGATCCCCACGCTGCTGCTCTTCAAAGGCGGTCGGGTCGTCGACCAGCTCGTCGGCGCGATGCCGAAAACGAAGCTGGAAGACGCGATCAAGAAGCAGCTGTGATGCGTCGACGCTGACGCAGTTGGTGCGAAGGGCGCGAGGCGTCTGGAGCGTGGAGTTGCGCAGGCTGATGCGCACTCGCGAGCCGGGCGCCTCGTCGCGTTCGGAGCTTGGCCAGATGGGCTGGAGTGGCTGCAGTCCTGCATGGTCGGCCGCCATGACGCCCTTGATCGTGTCGCTGATGGCTCAGGCTGCTGCGCCGGTCGATGAGGCTCCGAAGAAGATGGGCCTGTCGTTCGGAGCAGCGATCGTCGCGGTCTCTCCGTCGATCGAGCTCGAGTACGCCCCCCTCGAGCATCTTTCGGTCTACGTCGGCGGCGACGGCTCGGCGCTGTTGAACGGGTTCGGAGCGCAAACTGGCGTGCGGCTGAGACCGACGAGCTGGCTGTCGGGTCCGTTCCTGGATCTGCACGTGAGGGTGTCGCGGTACCAGTGGTTCGGGCTTGGCAGCACGTTCGAGGAGAAGCCGAGCCCCGGCGTGATGCTTGGGTACACGTGGGTCGAGCGGCATGGCCTGATGGTTTCGGGCGGCCTCGGCCTGAGCCTCGCGGTGTGGAGAACGTCGCGAGGGCTCGACTTCAGCGGGCTGTTGTCACCCTCGCCGCCGGCCGAGTTCGCTCCCTGGGCGGGCCCGATGCCCGAAGCACGATTGAGCGTGGGCTGGGCGATTTAGGTCGGCCGCACTTGCGTCGCGCGTGCGACGGGAGCACAAGGCGCCCGCTCCTGACTGGCCCGGGAGCGGTCCCTGGAGTCTCATGCTCGGTCACCTCCTCAAGGCTGACTACGAAGAGCTGATCGCGAAGAAGGACTGGGAGTCCCTTCGCATCGCGTTCGAAGATCTCGACCCGGCCGACATCGCCGAGGTGCTGGAAGATCTGCCGCCCGAGGACGAAGGCGTCATCTTCCGCATCCTGCCGCGCGACGTCGCTGGCGTGGCCTTCGAATACCTGCCGCTCGATCAACAGACCGAGCTCGTGCAGATGCTCGGCAGTGAGCAGCTCACCAACGTGCTCAACGAGATGGCGCCCGACGATCGCACGCGCCTGTTCGAAGAGCTGCCCGCCGAGGTCACCCGCCGCGCGCTCGAGACGCTGAAGCCCGAAGAGCTGAAGGTCGCGCGGCAGCTGCTGGGGTACGCCGAAGGCACCGCGGGGCGCTTCATGACGCCGGAGTACCTGGCGCTGAAACCGGGCCTCACCGCCGCCGAAGGGCTCGCGTTCGTTCGCGCCCACGGTCGCGGTCGCGAGACGCTGAACATTCTCTACGTCGTCGACGACAAGAACTCGTTGCTGGCCGACCTGCGGCTCGCCGATCTCGTGATGGCGGCGCCAGAAGCGCGCGTGGGTGAGCTGCCCAACCGCCCGCTCGTCTCGATCCCCGCGACGGCCTCGAAAGACGAGATCGTCTCGACGTTCGAAAAGTACGACCGCGTCGCCCTGCCCGTCACCGATTCGCGTGGCGCGCTGCTCGGCATCATCACTGCGGACGACGTGCTCGACGTGCAGGAAGAGCAGGCCACCGAAGACATTCAGAAGCTCGGCGGCATGGAGGCCCTCGAGGCCCCGTACATGGACATCACCACCTTCGAGATGCTCAAGAAGCGTGGCGGCTGGCTCGCGGTGCTGCTCATCGGCGGCATGCTGACGGCGACGGCGATGGGCTTCTTCCAGGACGAGCTCGCGCGTGCCGACGTGCTGTCGCTGTTCCTGCCGTTGATCATCGCCTCGGGTGGCAACTCGGGCAGCCAGGCGACGTCGCTCATCATTCGTGCGCTGTCGCTGCGGCAGATCGAGCTGAAGGACTGGTGGCGCGTCGCCGGCCGTGAAGCCAAGAGCGGGCTGTTACTGGGTGTGATGCTCGCGAGCATCGGCTTCATTCGCGTGATCGTCTGGGAGCAGCTGTTCCGCGCGGGGGTCTTCAGTCGCGGCTACGGGGAGCACTACATCCTCGTGGCGTTCACCGTGTCGGGCAGCCTCATCGGCGTGGTGCTCTTCGGCGCCCTCATCGGCGCGATGTTGCCGTTCGTCTTGCGGCGGCTGGGGCTCGACCCGGCGGCGGCGTCGGCTCCGTTCGTCGCGACGATCGTCGATGTCACCGGCATCGTCGTCTACTTCACCGTCGCGAGCGTCATGCTGCGCAGCACCCTGCTCGCCCCCGCGGCCACGGGTTAGCCGTCAGCGATGTGAGACCCCCGTCGCGTGCGCTGAAGCGAAGCGACCAGACCCAACGCCAAGAGGACCAGTGAGTCCGCGCTCGAGCATCCGCAACCTTGCGGCGCCTCGGTGTTGCCACCACCTGCGACCGAACCACCTGCGACCGAACCACCTGCGACCGAACCACCTGCG
>JBEOKA010000129.1:0-17174 GCA_040275325.1 Myxococcaceae bacterium
TGGCCGTCGAAGGCGCGCTGGGGCATCGGCGGCCGCGGTGCGCAGATCGTCACGTACGAACAGATCGGTGCAACCCGCTTCCTGCGCCTGACGAGCGACCTGAGCGAAGTATCTGCCTTCTGCACCGAGGCCGGCGGCGCGACCGAGCGCTGCGTCAGCTACGCGGGGAACGTCACCGACTGGGCACACCGCAACGGCCGCGTCTACGTGCTCGATGCGTGGAGGGGCGAAGTGCTCGAAGCGACGTACGCGAGCCGCGACAACATCTTCCGCCCCGTGCTGACGGGCCTCGCGAAACCAACCAGCCTCTTCGCGCCAATCGACGACGACCCCGGCCTCTACGTCGTCGACACGCACCTCTACCGCTTCGTGCCGGGCCCGACTGCTGCGAGGCGCCCATGAGAGCCGTTCTTCTTCTCGTCGTGCTGGCGTCGGGGTGCGGGCTCTTTGCGCCGAAGAACACGACCACGGGAGATTCGTGCGTCGACGATCCCACGAACGTCATTCTCATCACGCCGACGACGGCGAAGATGAAGCCCGGCGATCGCCTCACGTTCACCTTCGAGATTCGCAGCAAGAAGGGCAGCGCCACGGCCGAGGCGTCGATCGCGAGCGGCACGTTGGAGCCTGCTGGTTCGAACGCCGTCGCGCTCACCGCGCCTCCGGTGCCAGGCAGCTATGAGCTCGTCGTCTCCCGCGTCGGCTGCCCGATGGATCGCAACAGCGCTGCGATCACCGTCGAGCCGATCGTCTCGCTCGGCAAAGCGCCGGGCCAGCAACCAGTTCCTTCGGGCGTGGCCTGGTCTCCTGATGGCACCACCATCGCCGTCTCGGGACGCGGGGGCGTGTGGCTCTTCAGAGCCGACGGCACCTTCATCGACTCGGAGAAGCTGCCGCATCAGGGCAAGACGACCGTCTCGTTCTCTCCCGATGGCAAGTACCTCGCAGTCGGCGGCGATGTGGCCGAACGAACGTGGGTGCTCGAGCGCGAGAACCTCACGCCGTGGACGAAGCTCGGCGTCGCCAGCGGCAGCGCTGGGCATCTCTTCTCGAAAGACGGCTCCGAGCTGTACCTGCACGAGGGCGATGCGCTTCGCGCGTTCTCGATGACGACGGGAGCGATGCGCGAGATCGGTCCGATCAGCCAGGAGCCCTCCCCGTCCGACACGATCGCCAGGCTCGAGCACGGCCCCCTCGACAGCGTGCTCGTCACCGTCCCAGGAGAACTCCGGGAGCTGTCGACCGGCCGACGCACGGCGCAGTGGAGCGGCGGCGCAACGGCGATCTCTCCGACCGGCCGCTGGGTGCTCGCGAGCTCGGGCCTGCAGCTGCCCTTCGTGGGCCAGCAGCTCTCGATCGCGGGTGCAACCACCGGTCCCGGCGGCACGATCTTCTCTGCAGCGCTCACGAACGACGGAACACTGCTCGCCACGGGACACACCGGTGGAGTCAACGTCTTCCGCGACGATGGCGGTCAGCTCACCGGCGTGGGCGGCGCGACCTTCGTGAATGCGCCCGGGCCAGTGCTCGACGTCGCGTGGAGTCCCGATGGCTCGAAGCTCGCCGTCGCCGGCTCGACACGCCTGCTCATCCTCACCCGCCAGCAGCTGGGACTCTGAAGCTCACTCGAAGGGCTGCGGTGACACACCCTCGGCCCGCAGCGGAGCGATGCGCACCAGGCTCGCCTTGCCCCGTCGCCGCTCGCGCTCGTACTCGCGCTGTCCCGACGCCTGCGCCACCTCGAACGTCTGCGTGCCGATCATCGTCGTCTCGAGGAAGTGCAGATCTGGAGCCTTGCTGCCATCAGCCGCGTTCGAGCGCCACCCGACGAAGGCGTGCCCGGGGATGAGGACGATCACGGGATCGAGATCGATCGCCTCGAGCAACGACGCGAACAGCAACGAGCCCTCGAGACACTGGGCGTTCGTCGACGCGAGCACCTCGGCCGGAAGCCGCGTGCGCTGCCCGAAACCGATGCCCGAGTTCACGTTCGGGTCAGCCACGTACGACACGCCACGCGCCTTGAGCTCGTCGTACAGCGCCTTCGCCTGCGGCAACGTCGGGCGGCTCCCCGAGAAGCCACGGTTCGGAGCGCGTGCCTTCGCCTTCGCGAGGAAGCCATCGATCGCCTTCGAGTTCGGAGTCACCCACGCCGCCATGAAGTCGTTGAGATCGGTCACCGTCTCTGCGTCGACGCGGCGGCTCATCGGCAGGAAGTCGCGCGGCTCGACGTCGATGCGCAGCGTGTCTTCGAACACCGGAGTCGACTTCTTCCCCTTCACCGCCGTCACCTTCAGCACCAGGTTGGTCGGACGCGTCGCGCGAACCGAGCTCGGCGACACCGAGCGCAGCAGCTGCGGCGTCAGCTCGATCAGCGCGTCCTTGTTCTTGCGCAGCGTGATGGTCTTCGAGGCCGGCTCCGAGAGCCCCTGCAGCACCGCCTCGACGCGCACCTGTTGATCCTCCCCGACGTTGGTCACGTACACGCGCACGGGCGCAGGCACCGCCTTCACGCGTCCGGCGAGGTGGTAGGTGCCGAGCGCGAGGTGCGGCACGACGGTGGGCTCGACGATGAAGCCGGTGAGGCGCGCCGACGAGAGCTGCTGCTTGAGCGCTTCGAGATCGTCTTCATCGCCCGAGAACACCTCCATCAGCAGCGCTGAGAGTTCACTCTGATCGAGCTCGCCCAGGTGAAGCTCGGCGCGGGTCTGGTACTTCGCGGCGCGCGCAGAGATGGCGGTGCCGGGCGCCTTCTCGGCCAGCGTCATGGCCTTCTTCGCAAAGTCGAGGCACGCCTGCCATTTGCGGAAACGGCAGTTCACCTTGGCGGCGGTGAGCGCGACGTCGGCGTCGTCGGGCCGGTCCTTCGCGAGATCGGTGATGCCCTCGAGCGCGATGTCGTTGAGCTCGTACCCGAGCGCGGCGCGCACGATCAGCTCCGCGTGCGGGGCCTGCTTGTTCGCCTTCGCGTAGCGCTTCGCGAGCGTGAACATGAACCCGAAGTACTTCTGCTTCTCGGCGCACCGCGCGACCGCCAGCCAGCCGTCAGCGTTCTTCCGCAGCCACGCGTCGTCGAGCTCGAGCTGATCGAAGTACACGCGGCTCATGCCGTTCACCAACTCGGCGCAGTCGGG
The DNA here is from genome assembly GCA_040275325.1 of Myxococcaceae bacterium. GTDB lineage: Bacteria > Myxococcota > Myxococcia > Myxococcales > Myxococcaceae > Xiheimicrobium. The sequence goes on from JBEOKA010000129.1 coordinate 3,135, forward strand.
GTTCGGCTTCACGGCAAGCGCGAGGAGGCGGTTCCACTCCTTCTTGGCCGCCGACTCCGACGCGTCTTCGTCAGCGTCGAGCTGAGCGAGCAGCGCCTTGAGCTCGGGATCCATGTCGTCGGCGCCACCGTCGGCGGCCGCGAGCTGAGACGAGATCGAGAGCGAGAGCGAGAGCGAGAGCGAGAGAACAACGAGGAGCAGATTCATGCGCGGGAAAAGAGCACGCTCCCCGCGAGAAATCACCGCCGCCGACGGTACTTGCGAGGCTGACTCTTGCGCCCCATCGGCCGCTGTTCCTGCTTCTCCTTGCCGTCGCCGAGCAGCGTCTTCATCGGCGGCTTCACGCCGATGTCCATCTCCTTCAAGACGATGAGCCGATCGCGCTCGGCCGCCGCCTTCTCGAACTCCATTTCGTCGGCGTACGCCATCATGCGCTTCTCGGTCTCGCTGATGAGCGCGCGGATCTCGTCCTTCGTGAACAGCACCGCGCCGCCATCGGCCGCCATCGGCAGGTCGAGCGCGTCGGCCGAGTAGATGTACTGGCTCAAGTCGGTGATGGCCTTCTTCACCGCCGTCGGCGTGATCCCGTGCTGCTTGTTGTACGCGGCCTGGATCTCGCGGCGCCGGTTCGTCTCCTCGATGGCCTTCTTCATCGAGTCGGTCATCGAGTCCGAATACATGATGCAGCGGCCGTTCAGGTTTCGTGCAGCGCGGCCCATCGTCTGAATCAGCGAGACGTGGCTGCGCAGGTACCCTTCTTTGTCCGCGTCGAGGATCGCGACGAGCGACGTCTCGGGAATGTCGAGCCCTTCACGCAGCAGGTTGATGCCGACGAGCACGTCGTACTCGCCCTTGCGCAGGTCGCGGATGATCGCCGTGCGCTCGATGGCGTCGATGTCTGCGTGCAGGTAGCGAACACGAACGCCGACCTCGGCGTAGTACTCGGTCAGATCCTCGGCCATGCGCTTGGTGAGCGTCGTCACCAGCACGCGCTCGCCCTTCTTCGCGCGAACGCGGATCTCCTCGAGCAGATCGTCGACCTGGTTGCCCGCGGGCCGAACTTCGATGATCGGGTCGAGCAGGCCGGTCGGGCGAATCACCTGCTCCACGAGCACGCCGCGGGCCTTGTTGATCTCCCACTCCGACGGCGTCGCCGAGACGTAGATGGCGTTCTTCAAAAACGCCTCGAACTCGCCGAACTTGAGCGGCCGATTGTCCATCGCGCTCGGCAGGCGGAAGCCGAAGTCGACGAGCGTCTCTTTGCGCGAACGATCGCCGCGGTACATCGCGCCGATCTGCGGAATCGTCTGGTGCGACTCGTCGATGATGAGCAGCAGATCCTTCGGGAAGTAGTCGATGAGGCACGGCGGCGCTTCCCCCGGAGCCCGCCCCGACAGGTGCCGCGAGTAGTTCTCGATGCCGTTCGAGAACCCGAGCTGCTCCATCATCTCGAGGTCGAACATCGTGCGTTGCTCGAGGCGCTGGGCTTCCACCAGCTTGTTCTGCTGCTTCAGCTCGGTGAGGCGCTCACGCAGTTCCTCCCGAATCGCCGAGATCGCCTTGTGCCGCTGCTCGGTGTCCGTGACGTAGTGGCTGCCAGGGAAGATCGTCATCTTCGGAATCGTCCCGAGCGACTGACCGCGCAACGGGTCGAACTCGGTCATCTTGTCCACGGTGTCGCCGAAGAACTCGACGCGAACGGCGCGCTCATCTTCGTAGATGGGGAAGATCTCGATGGTGTCGCCGCGCACGCGGAAGGTGCCGCGGTGGAAGTCCATGTCGTTGCGCTCGTACTGGCACTCGACGAGGCGCTTCATGAGCGTGTCGCGACCGATGTCCTTGCCGGTCTCGAGCTCGATGGCCATGCCGAGGTACACGCGCGCGACGCCGAGGCCGTAGATGCACGACACCGAGGCGACGATCAGCACGTCGTCTCTCGTCATCAACGAGTGCGTGGCCGAGTGGCGCAGGCGCTCGATCTCTTCGTTGATGCTCGAATCCTTCTCGATGTACGTGTCCGACGACGGCACGTACGCCTCGGGCTGGTAGTAGTCGTAGTAGCTGACGAAGTACTCGACCGCGTTCTCGGGGAAGAGCTGCTTGAACTCGCCGTAGAGCTGCGCCGCGAGCGTCTTGTTGTGCGCGATGATCAACGTCGGCCGCTTCACGTTCGCGACCACGTTGGCCATGGTGAACGTCTTGCCCGAGCCGGTGACGCCGAGGAGCACCTGGTGCTGGTCGCCGCGCAGCACGCCTTCGGTCAATTCCTGGATCGCGCGCGGTTGATCGCCGCGCGGCACGTACTCACTCACCAGCTTGAAGTCGGCCATGGCGAGCGACGTTCTAGCCGCGTCGCTGACGCACGGGTGTCAGGATCCGGTTCAGCGCTGTGGCACACTGGCCCTTCCGGGAGGTCGTGATGCGGAAGCGGGGGCTGCTCTTCATGGTGATGGTCGCGTGGGGCTGCGGCACACCTCCGCCTCCACCACAGGCGTCGTGTACCGCCTCGACCTGCGCGGGTTGCTGTGACGCTCGGGGTATCTGCCAGGACGGCACGTCACTCACCACGTGTGGCCGCTTCGGGCTGGTGTGCGCCGCGTGTCAGGCCGGCCAGTCGTGTGTCGCAGGGCTCTGTCAGGGCACCGCGTTGGGAGGCGGCGCAGCAGGTGGCGGGTTCGTGAGCGCTGGCGGGACGACTGCAGGCGGGACGGCTGGCGGGAGCGACGGGAACGGTGGAGGCTCGAGCGCGGGCGGCTCGGCAGGTGGCGCGAGTGCGGGCGGGTCGACTGCTGGCGGCTCGAGCGCGGGTGGAGCTGCTTCAGCTGGCGGGAGCCCGGCGGCGGGAGGAATGGCGACCACGCGCTCCACGCAGTTCCGAACGACGGCGCAGCGCTTCTCGGTTCCAGCGACCGCCTACAACGCGCTCTCCTTCACCGCGCCCGCAGCCCTCACGCCGCGAGCGTGGACCACGATGGATCTCACCGCCGACGGCCGGGTCGATCTCGTGCTCACCTCCGACCCCGCGACGGGCGCGGTCTTCAACACCAACGGCGGCCGCTTCTGGAACGTTCACGCAGGCACTGCGACGGGCTTCAGCCCGACTCCCACCGCGTTCCCGGTGCCCGTGCCCTCCTCCATCGCGCAGGGCTACAACACGACCACCAGCGCGACCGGCTCGTTCTTCTGGAGCACGTTCGACGTGAACGCCGATGGGCGCCCCGATCTCGTCCACACGATGAACGCGCTGGGGAGCGGGCCGGCCGTGTCGGTGCTCGGCGCGGCCACCGACGGCTGGTTCGTCTACCGCGCGAACGCCTCGGGCTTCGACACCATGACGACGACGTTCAACGTGCCGCGGGTGACGAACCTGAGCGGTGGCATCGATCGAACGACCAACGACACCGCGAGCCGACGCTGGGCGCTCGCGCAGCTCAACGCCGACACGATCCCCGACCTCGTCATCACCGCCGACCCGCTCACCGACGCCGCGTGGAGCGCATCGACGACGCCTCAGTGGGTGGCGTGCCTCGGCACCGCCTCAGGCTTCGGCGCCTTCTCGAGCTGTCAGCGCCTGCAGATCCCCGACAACGGCGTCGCGGGAGGCTTCAAGAGCACCAGCTCGAACGTCTCCGCCACCCGGCGCGTGTGGCTGCTCACTGATCTCGACGGCGATGGACGAGACGATCTCATCCAGACGGCGAACCCGGCCGCCATGACCCTCACGACCTTCCTCAACGGCACGACGCCGACCTGGCGGGTCTGGTTCAACCAGCTCGGGCCGACGACGCTCTTCGCGACGACGCCGACGAAGTGGAGCGTGCCCGCGACCTCGTTCGCGACGCCCTTCAACGCGACCACGCCGAACTTCTGGCAGCTGATGGATCTCGATGGCGACGGCATGAAGGAGCTGGTGCAGACGGCCGACCCGCTCACCGGCCGCCCCTTCACCACGGGCATCTGAGGCGCGGCGTCGTGGCGGGTGTACTTCGCGACCGCGCGCTCTGGCTTCTCGACGACTGGCACGCCGTGGACGATTCCCACCGGGCCCGCGCCTGATGGCTTTCGATCGGTCTCGGGCACGAGCTGGGCAGTGCTCGACGTCACCGGAGATGGCCTGCCCGATCTCGTCCAGTTCCAGGATCCCGCGACAGGTCAGGCGTTCTCGGACTCGTCGGGCGCCTTCTGGCGCGTCTACGCAGGGTTCTGAAGCAACCACGCGCTGGTCGCGATGACCCAACCGATGAGCGTCGCGATGGCGAGCCACCGCGCGCCCTGCAACAGGGGAGCGTCCGCCTCGCTGATGGGCCCGGCGCGGGTACTCCTTCGCCAGGCGACGACCGACAGCACCGGAAGCGCGACGCCAAGAAGGGACAGCGTCAACGTCGCGCGCGCGTGAGGCGAGGTCTCGAGCCTGGCCGCTGGCCGCGAGGCGCACGTCACGCACCAGCCGTCACGCACGACGTCACTGCAGGCGCCGCATACGAAACGCCCACAGCGGGAGCACGCGCCCGTCGCCTCGACGCCTGCGTGAAGGGAGCAGCTCGCCGTCATGAAGCCAGCGCGGACCTCGCCTCTTCCGCGCGGGCGGTGGGCACCATCACCTCGATTGGCAGGTGTGGGCCGAAGAACTGAAACGCGGCGCGGAAGTGACGGGTGCGGGCGAAAGCCACGACGCCCTTGCTCGAGAGGCGATGCAGCACGGCGTCGATCTCGGCCACGCGTGAAACCTCGTACACCGTTACGAGCTCACCGTGCGCCTGTCGAAACCGCAGCTCATCGAGGCCGTCGACGAACACCAACATCATCAGCATCACCGAACCGACGAGCGACACCGCGCCGGGCAGCACGAGCTGCATCACCAGCGCGAACGCGACGTTCAACACCAGCGCGTCGCGTAACGCCGAGGGCATCGCCGCACGCGCCGCCAGCACCGCGCTCACCTCGTCCGTCTCGGGGTTCCATCGCTTCCACATCGAGGCCACCACGGCGGGCCGGAAGAAGAGCAGCGACCAGAACACGGTGAAGCCGATCGCGAGGCCGACCCACAACGAGACGTAGAGCGCCTGCGACGACATGAGCGCGCGACTGAGCGGCGCGAACGCGTCGGTGAAGTTCGCGAGGGTCATCGGGAACGACAGCATCGCGGCTGCAGAGGCCGTCATGCCCAGCCCCGAGACGGGAGGTGGTGCACGAACGGGAAGCTCCGCACGGAGCGCCGGCCGCCTCGTGAGCCAGACGGTCGTGTACGCAGCTGCACCGAGCAGCGCGACGGCCAGCAGCGCGACCCCAGGGCTCGCCTCCTCGACCTGAACCGTGCGCCACACGCGCTGAAGCGAGGTGAACGCGTCGACCGACACGAGGCCCGCGACCGAGAAGCCGTTCAGCAGGCCGAACCGATTCGCGACGATCGCGAGGGCCCAGCAGATCAGCGTGCCCGCCATCAGCGACACCGAAAGCCCGAGGTCGCCTGCCGCACGCGCCATGACTCCGCACTGCAGCGCCGCGAAGCAAAGGCCCAGCGCCCACGACGCGACCACGAGCGGGCGACGCGCCGTGGCTCCACTCACCCGACGCCAGCGAAGCGGAGGCACCACGAGCGCGATCACCTCGACCACGAAGTAGCCGCTCAACAACGGGCCAAAACCCAGGCCCAGCCACGACAGCTTCGGGAACACTTCCTGCGGGTCGAACAACGAGACCGAGCGCGTCGACTCCAGGTTCGTGAGGGCGAGACCGAGCAGTGCCCCAGCGACGGCGAGCGTGACCAGCACCCGCCGGGCGATCACCGCCCGCTGCCCCGCGGAGCGCCCGTCTTCAGCGCCTCGAGCGCCTTCTGCCGCGGCACCTCGAACTCATCGCCCCGCGCCCACGTCGGCATGTTCGCCGCGTCGGCCAGCTTCAGCGTGAGCTGGTGAATCAGCTTCACGTCGTCGACCGCGCCCGACAGATCCCACGTCGCGAGCACTTCGTCGGTGGGCTGGTGGTAGTGCGTGAGCTCCCACTTCTCGCGCTGCTCACGACCCCACGACTCGGGGCGATCGATGAACGCGTGGCCCGACGAGAAGTACGCGGCGGGCACTCCGACCTTGGCGAAGTTGAACTGATCGCTGCGGTAGAAGAAGCCGCGATCGCTCAGCGCGTCGGGCTTCACCACCCGCCCCTGTGCCTTCGCGAGCTGCACCAGCACCGCGTCGATGCTCGTCTTGCCGTAGCCGATGACCGACACGTCCTTCGTGCGCCCCCAGATGTTGAGGCCGTCGATGTTGATGTTCGCGGCCATGCGGCCGTACGGCACGGGCGGGTGCTCGACGAGGTACTGCGAGCCCAGCAGGCCCTGCTCTTCGGCGGCGACGGCTGCGAACAGGACGCTGCGCTTCGGAGCCTTGCCCTGCGCCGTCATCGCCCGCGCCACCGTCAACATCGCGGCCACGCCCGAGGCGTTGTCGACGGCGCCGTTGTAGATCGCGTCTTCGCCGGGCTTCGCGTCTTCCTTGAGGCCGAGGTGATCGTGGTGCGCGGTGAGAATCACCCACTCGTCGGCGAGCTTTGGGTCGCTACCACGCAACAGCCCCAGCACGTTCGCGGTCGACTTCTTCACCACGGTGTTCGTGAACGAGGTGGTGGCGAGCGTGCCGAGCGGCACGGGCACGAAGTCACGCGACTGCGCAGCGCTCCGGAGCGCGTCCAGATCCTTCCCCGCGAGCTGCACCAGCTTTCGGCTCGCCTCTTCAGTGAGCCAGCCCTCGACCTGCAGCAGCGGCGCGCCCGTCGGCGGCAGCTCGAACTGCTCGCCAGTCCACGAGGTCTGCACCACCTGCCACGGGTACCCGGCCGAGGGCGTGGTGTGAATGATGAGACACCCGACCGCGCCCTGCTTCGCCGCCTGCTCGTACTTGTAGTCCCACCGGCCGTACCAGAGCCGCGTCTTGCCGGCGAAGAGCGCCGCGTCGTCTTCGGGGTCGTTGTTGAGGACGAGCACGACCTTGCCCTTCACGTCGACGTTCTTGAAGTCGTTCCACCCGTACTCGGGCGCGACGATGCCGTAGCCGACGAACACCACCTCGGCCTTGTCGAACTTCGAGGTCGCGTTCTGGTGCCCGCTGACGGCGATCATGTCGGTGTGGAACTGCGCCTCGAGCTTCGTCTGGCCCTTCGTGAAGATGATCGACTGCGGGTGACCAGTGACGCCGACGAGGTCGAGCGGCTGCAACATGGAGCCATTCGTTCCTGCGGGCTCGAGCCCCATCGCCTCGAACTGCGCCGCGATGTACTGCTGCGCGAGTCGATCTCCGCGAGTCGCCGGCCCTCGACCCTCGAGCGCGTCAGAGGCGAGGAAGCGCACGTGGCCGGTGAGGGCGTTGGCGGTGATGAAGGGACTCGGGCCTGACTTGTCGGCCGAGAGCAGCAGCGAGAGGAGCACCGTCGACGTCATGCGCCGCGTGTAGCGGGTCGTGAGCCGAAAATCAGCCCCACTGCTTCGGGTCGACGGCCAACAGGCGCAGCTCGGCGACGAAGCGCTGACCTTCCGCATCTTCGAGCCAGCACTCGTGCGGCGCCGGCAGCATCTCGCTCACCACCAGCGTCGGCGCTTCACGCGCCTGTTTGCAGAGCAGCTCCACCAGCGCCGGGCTCGTCAGGTCGACGTAGATCGGCTTCGTCTCGAGCGGTGACTTCGCGAAGATCCAACGAGGCCAGCCGAGCGTGCGGGCGGTGCGAGCCACTTCGAGGAACCGCAGAGACGCATCGTCTTTCGACCACGCGTCGAGGTGAGACCGATCGACTCGCCACGCCTCGCGCGCGATCACCACGTCGTCGAGCCAGATTCGTGGGCGGTGCGTCGTCCACGGCACGACGTGGAACTCGTTCGCGGCGCGCAGCTTGATCCGGCGCTCCATGACGGCGGCGAGCGGCATGCGGAAACCCTTGCCAACCACTTCCAGGCCACGCCTCCCGAGGCGAACGGAGAGATCCGCCGCGCGACGAACACGGCGCTCCGGGAGCGGAGAGCTGAAGCGAAACCCGAGATCGACGTGCCAACGTTGATCGTCCGCTGCGAGGCGCGTGTCGTGCGTGCTGCGTGAGAAGTCCTCCCACGGAATCGGCGTGACGAGCGGGCCAGGCAGATCGTCGCGAGAGAGCGCCTCGAGTTCCTCGCGATGCGGCGTGAGCGACAACACCGAGAGCGTGGTGAAAGGCGTGACGCCGGTGTGCAGCTCACCGAGCACGGGGATGAAGTCATCGCCCCGCTTCGCCAGCATCACGTCGGGAGCGTGGTGACGCGCGCCCGGCCAACCGGGGCTGGCTTTCTCGATCTTCTTTCGAACCGCAGTGCTCAGGGCCGAGGCCGACCACCTCACCTCGCGAGCCGACGCATCGAACGGCCCGAGCGACTTCATGACGAGCGCCTGAATCGACGCCTTCGCAGCGCATACAGCCGCGGGTGGATCAGCCTCGAAGTGCTTCGCGGTCGCGAGCCAGAAGTCGACGAGCGGCACTGACTTCGTCTTCGCCCGCTGGAACTCGCGCCGCATCGACCGGCTGAGGCTGACTTCGATGAGCGACGTGTACAGCCGCGCGAGCTCGAGCATCACGGTGACGGGAGCGTCGAGCTTTCGGCGCAGCGGCTCGCCCAACGTCACTGTCGTGTCGCGACGGGTCTCCTCGTAGAGAATGGAGCGCCCCGCGTAGGTGCGGCCTTCATGCCGCTTCGCTTCGGTGAGCGCGTGCGCGGTGAACGTCGTCTCGGCGTTGGCGATGGCAGCGGAGAGTCGTTCACGTGGAGCGCTGGCGATGGCGGCACGAGCTTCTTCGAGCGCGTCGAGCGCACTCTCGATCCGGAAACGAAGCGGTGGCGAGAGCTTCTTCGTGCGTCGAGCCGCGGCCTCCGGGTGATGCGCGATCGGAACGTCAACGGCGACGTCGACGAGCCCCGCCGCGATGAGCTCACGCACCGAGGTGAGCGTCTCGTCGAGCGACAGCTTCAGGCTCCGCGCGAGCTGCTTCGGCGTGCGCGGCGACGACAGCGCTGCACCGATTCTCCGCGCGACGGTTCGAGCAGGGAGCAGGGCGACGCGCGCGTGCCCGGTGAGCCGCAGCGGAACGTCCGGCAGGAACTCAGCAGCGATGGCGTCGACGACGGCGGCGATCGCCCACGGCTCGAAGAGGACCTTCCGCGCGGCGAGCAGTGACGGCCCGGGCCGCTGAGAGATGGCGTCAGCGCCACTCCACCTCGCCCACCCCAGCGGCCCGAAGAACCCGATGGTGTCGCACTTCGTCGCGTATCGCTGAAGGTACGAGACCAGCATCGACTCCTTCTTGCGCAGCTTCGCGTCGTCGCGATCGGCCGGCGCGCGCACCAGGGAGTCGAGGCCGAACTCCACTGCGCTGCGGTTCTGCCAGGTGACCGCCTCACGAAGCTGCGGGTGCGAGGCCAACGCGCGCACCGTCGAGCGGAGCGCTGGCCGTGCGTCAGCCCAGGCTTGAACGAACGAGGCCGGCTGCACGGTTCCTTCGAGCACGCCCACTGCCGAGTCCCACAGCGCTGGCGCCGAGACGGCCTCCATCAACCCGACGGGAAACCCTGCGCCACGGACGAGCGCCAGCGGCCACAGCGACCACCCACGGCTCAGGGGAATTCGGCCGCTCACGCGCACCTCAGATCGATTCGACGAGCCGCGCGTTCATGGCCGCACCCACCAACCCCGGAGCTTCCATGCGCTTTCGTCTGCTGTCGTGCCTGCTGAGCCTCACCTTCGCCCTGCCCGCCTTCGCCCAGTACTCCGAGACGGCCGGCATGAACTCGGCGCCCGCCGCGCGCGTGGTGGAGCAGGTTCGCAACGACAAGACCGGCAAGCTGGAGACGAAGGAGCGCTTCGTGCCCGTCGTGCGCGACTCCTTCGGCAACTCGGGTGGCAACCAGCACGATCTCGCCGTCGACGGCGCCTTCGATGGGCAGACGGTCGCGGTCGTGCAGCTCTACGACTTTCCCTTCGACGCCGCGCGCGACGCGCTCAAAGAGAAGGGCTTCTCGGTCTTCCGCTGGAACCACGCTGTGCCGCCCGCGAAGGAGTTCGAGCAGCAGCTGAGCAAGGCCTGCCAGCTGTGGATCATCTCCAGTGACACCCGGCGCCTGAGCGACGAGCACATCGCCGTCATCAAGCGCTTCTTCGACTCGGGCAAGGGCGTCTACATCTGGGGCGACAACCAGCCGTACTACGCCGACGCCAACGCGGTCGGCCAGGCGCTGATGGGCGTCACCATGCAGGGCGATCTCATGGGCGACCGGGTCGTCGGCCTCGAGAAGTCGAACGGCCAGCAGCACGTGGGCATTCGCCGCAGCCACCTGCTCTCGACGGGTCTCGAGTTCCTCTACGAGGGCATCACCATCGCCACCGTGCGGAAGAACGAAGTGCTCGAGCCCCTGCTGTATGGCTCGGCCGGCAACCTCGTCTCGGGCTTCTACGATCGCAACGGCAAGCGGGCGATCTTCGACGGCGGCTTCACGCGCCTCTACAACAAGTGGGATACGGCGGGTACCGCGCGGTACGTGAAGAACTCGGCAGCGTGGTTGGTGAACGCCGAGCGCTTCGGTGACGCCGTCGTCAGCAAGCGCGTGAAGCTCACCGTGCCCGACACGAAGCAGTGACCTCACGTCGCGCAGACCATCGTCATGCCCATGCCCTCGGGCGGCGGCGAGAGGATGAGCCCCGGAGCGTCTGGCGCGTAGCGGGCCAGCGCTCCCGAGTAGCGGCCGTGCACGATGAAGGGCGTGAACTCGACGCGCACGGGGATCCACTCCACGCGGCCGTCGATCAGCACCGGTAGCTCCGTGCGCGGCAGGGGTTGGTATCGCTGCACGACGTACTCGCGGTTCGCCGAGCGCTCGACCGCCGCGGCCCACGTCGTCGCATCGGAGGCGACGCCGATCACCGTGTCCTTCCCGATGAACGAGCGTTTGATGACGAGCTGCCGCTGGTTCTCGAGCAGCCAGGGGCGTGCGTTCGGTGTGACGTAAGCCGTGTCTGGAGCCACCACGCTCGTGCCGTCGGAGCACTCGACCGGAAACGCGCCGACGGCGTTCGCGTACGGCATCACGCCCTTGTCCATGGCGATGCCGATGAGCGGCTTGACGATGGGCACACCGGCCACGTGAGTTCCCGCCAGCACCTTCGCGGGGCCATCGAGCGGCGTCGGGTCGTCGATGAACGAACAGCTGATGGTGGTCATCACGAAGCAGTCGACCGGCATGGTGGCGCCCTTCACCCGCGCCCGGCCCTTCGCGTCGATGAACACCGCGTCTTCGTGAACGATCGACACGTGCATTCCGCGCGCGAGCAGCCGCTTCACCGCCTGCTCCACCTGGTGACGAACGCGCGGGCTGTCGTCGACGACGAAGGGCCACTCCTCGTGGTGCGCGACGAGCGCGACGTGTGCTGGCCGGTGGTAGTCGAGGGCGGCTTCAATGGCCGCGAGCCAGCCCATGAACGGTCGATCGAGGCTGCTGCGCCCGAAGCCCGCGCTCTGAATCGCTGGGTGGTGGGTGAAGAGATCGAAGAGGCACTCGGTGTAGCCGATGCTCACCACGACGCCGTTGCCGTAGTTGAGCTCGCCGACGACGTAGCGATCCTTCAGCAGCATGCCGTCGGGCCTGAACCACGTGAGCGTGTGCGGGCTCTCGAGGCCACCGCGCAGGGCGCGAATCAACCGCTCTCCGATGGGCACGTGGCGGTTCAGCGCCTTCGGGTCCTTCGCGTCGCGGCGGAGCGCGGTGACGATGCGCTCCATGCCTTCGTGAAACCCCGCTGAGATGGCCTCGAGCCGCGCCCGCGGAATGAACAGCGGCCGCAGCGGAATGCCGACGCCGTGCAGCGTGTCGACGCCCTGCTTCTTCCACCGGCGCTCGAAGGCACGAACGTCGTCGGCGATGCGCGAGCCGTGACGCTTGAGGTGCCTGCGGAAGTGGGCGACCGCGTCTGCGTCTTCCGGCAGCTCGGGCGCGCGTTCAGGGCGAGAGGGCTTCTTCACGGGCGCGAATGAAGCACAGACATCGCCGTCATGACCGCCGCTTTGACTCGCTGAGGCGTGCTCCAAGCGTCGGGAAGCAGGCAGCGAGTCGATGGCCTCCGGGTTGCTTGGCGAGCGCGCATGCTGGCCACCGTCTTCGCCCTCATCGTCACCAGTGCTCCGCCACCACCAGTTGCCGCCGAGCCACGACGCGTCGTGTTCGCCCAGCCGCTCATCACCCTCGCGGGACTGGTCGGCATGGCGGCGCCCGACATCGGCGGAGGGCTCGCGCTCTCTGGCGGCGCCCAGTTCGCGATGAACGACGACTGGGGCCTGACCGTCGACACAGCAGGCATGCTGGCCAGCGCAGGGCGAGACGAGAGCATTCGGGGCGTCAACTCGGCGGCCCTCTCGATTGGCCCGACGTTCAGAATCAAGGGCAGTGGCCTCTCGGGCTTCTTCATCACCCCCAAGGGCTACGTGGTGGTGGCCCACAACTGGACCGACTTCGGGCCCTCTCCGATTCGCGGAACCAGTGGCGGCGAGCGCTGGTCGTCGTTCGAGGCGGGCGGCGGCGTCGACTTCTCGCTTCAGTGGACGAAGGGCGCGCTCTTCATCGGAACGGTGCTCGGCGTCGGTGGAGGCTTTGCGATCGGCGCAGGCTCGCCCGCGAGCAGCTTCAGCAGCACGCTGTACCGCTTCTTCGATCGCGGAGGCTTCGTGCTCGCGCTCAACCTGCACCTGCTGCGCATCGGCTACGCCTTTTGAGGCAGCGTGTAGACGGGCACGAGCCCACCGCCCTGGTGCACGTTGACGACCGGTTTCTCATGCACGCGCGCGAACATTCCGCCGAAACGATCTCCGTGCATCCACCCGCTGTAGACGACGTTGTGGCGACGCAGCTCGAGCGTGTCTCCAGCTGGAACTGGCAGCTCCAGCGTCTCGGCGCGAAGAAACGTCTGCAGCAAGAACGTGCGGCCCGACGCGCGCGCAGCGTCGACGGCCGCTGCCCACTGCGCGTCCGAGACCGCCGGGCCGATGGTGACGTCGAAGCCGCCGAACCCGTCTGACGGCTTGAGCACCCAGCGCTCGCGATCGGGCGCCTCGGCTCCCAGCAGCCTCGTCTCGGGCACGGCGCGCGCCTTCAGTCGGCCAAGCAGCACCTTGTGATCGGCCACGATGGAGCCCGCCGGGTTGACGACCTTCACCGCGTCGCTGCTCCACGCCGCCATCAACGCCCGACTCGACTCGACCCGCTCGGGCGCGAGCAGATCTTCGAGGCTGTCTCTGACGACCGTGTCGACACGTCGCCCGCCGAGCCAGAGTCGCCCTTCGCGAAACGAGAGGTCCGAGGCTTCGGCCATCACCGCGTCGACGCCTTCGGCCCGAAACACCTTCACCAGCCGCGCGACGTCCCACTCGAGGAAGGCCTCGCGGTGAATGACGAAGACGATGAACCCGGCGTGCGACGGCGCCACGAAGCGACGCATCGACGAGGCCACCGACTGGCGCTCCACCCCTTCGAGGCCGAGCCGCGCGAAGGCCGAGGCCGACGCCTCTTCGACGCCCATGCCCGACGGATCGCCGGCCTGACACTCGATCAGCGCCAGCTCGCCATCGGCCTGCATGATGAAGTCGTAGCGGGTGCTGCCGAGCGCGCGGCGCTCACGGGCCTCCGACTGGGCTCGCGCCTGGAGCGCAGCCGGCACCGCGATGAGCGCTTCAAGGAGATTCTGAAGTTGCATGATTTGTACCATCAGGCAACTGGGTGATTCCGGGACCGAAGGTTGGCATTGATCGGTTAGGCTTGAGAGAATCTGACGGGTTCTGGGCCATGATTTTTTGCCCTGACAACAACCGTGTGAGCGAGTTTGTCATGCCACCCCTGTTTTTTGCGATCAAAACCGACCCATATCAAGCCGAGCCCCAACGGAATGATTGACACGAAATATGCCAAGTAGCGTCCAATGCTTTGGCCAATTGAGAGATTCTCTCCCGAGCCAGCATCCAAAACACGCAGTGACAAAACCGCTTTTC